>NZ_JBLKRT010000025.1:0-68543 GCF_047607445.1 Arthrobacter sulfonylureivorans | reverse complement strand
AGGATCACCCGCTCCGCCCGGCCCAACTGGGTGCGGGCCACAATGGCGTCGCCGTCCCGGACCACCTCCAGGTGCGGCAGGGTGCGCAAGGCGTTCTCGACGGCGTCGGCCAGTGCCGTTTCATTCCCGGAAACACTATTAATATCGATCAGCGCGGCAGTCAGTTCGGCGACATCGGCGGTCAGGTCCAAGGCAATGGTTGAAGTCACTTCCCCAGCTTAGCCAGCCCGACCCGCGGCGCCCTCAACGTGCGGGTGCCTCGGGTGCGCTCGGTAGACTTGAACCCATGACTGAGAGCACCACCACGCCCGCAACCGCTCCCCGCACTGCTTACGGCACCGGCCTGGCCACCGTCACCGACGCCGGCACCGTCCTGGACGTCTGGTACCCCGCCCCTGCCTTGGGTACCCCTCCGGCCGGTCAGGACGCCGAAAACGACCTTGCGGCCGATGCCGCCGACAGCGCCGACGCCGACCGCGGCACCCATCTTGAGGTGCTCAGCCGCAGCATCGACCTGGACGCTCCCCCGGCGGACACCGCGGATGCCTACCTGCGCCTGCATTTGCTCTCCCACCGCCTCGTCGAACCCAATTCGCTGAACATGGACGGCGTCTTCGGCCAGTTGGCCAATGTGGTGTGGACCAACTTCGGTCCGTGCGCCGTGGAAGGCTTCGAATCCGTTCGCCGCCGTCTGCGCCGCCGCGGGCCGGTGACCGTGTACGGCGTCGACAAGTTCCCGCGGATGGTCGACTACGTGATCCCGTCCGGCGTGCGGATTGCCGACGCCGACCGTGTCCGGCTGGGCGCGCATCTGGCCGCGGGCACCACCGTGATGCACGAAGGCTTCGTCAACTTCAACGCCGGCACGCTGGGAACGTCCATGGTGGAAGGCCGCATTTCGGCCGGCGTCGTCGTGGCGGACGGTTCCGACGTCGGCGGCGGCGCCTCGATCATGGGTACGCTGTCCGGCGGCGGCAAGGAACGGATCAGCATCGGTGAGCGTGTCTTGCTGGGCGCCAACTCCGGCGTCGGAATCAGCATTGGCGACGATTGCGTCGTCGAGGCCGGCCTGTACGTGACCGCCGGGACGCGGGTCAGCCTCCTCGACGTGGCCAGCGGCGACCACCGCCAGGTCAAGGCCATCGAGCTTTCCGGCCTGTCCAGCCTGCTGTTCCGCCGCAACTCCACCAGCGGAGCAGTGGAAGTCCTGCCGCGCAAGGGCCAGAGCGTCGAGCTCAACGCCGTCCTGCACGCCAACTAACAGCACCGCCACACCACCGCCATGACCAGGGCAGCGCGCACCCGCCGGAGACGAAGCCTTTTCAGCCTGCTCGTGCTGCTTGCCCTGGTCGGCGCTGCCGTCTACTTCGCCGCCACCGAGATTGACCGCAGCCAGACCCTGGTCAGGGAGCGGTGCGTCGCCGTCGTCGGGGCGGACAGCTTTGAGCTGGCACCGGACCAGGCCGCGAACGCCGCGCTGATCTCCGGAATCTCCATCGAGCGCGGGCTGCCCCCGCGCGCGGCGTCGATCGCCCTGGCGACGGCCATCCAGGAGTCCAAGCTGCGCAATATTGACTATGGCGACCATGCCGGCCCCGACTCGCGCGGCTTGTTCCAGCAGCGGCCGTCGCAGGGCTGGGGCACCGAAGAGCAGGTCCAGGACCCGGTGTATGCGGCGAACAAGTTCTACGAAGTGCTCGAAAAGGTTCCGGATTACGAGTCGATGCCGGTAACCGACGCAGCCCAGACCGTTCAACGCAGTGCCTACCCCATGGCCTACGCGGACCACGAGGCCGAAGCCAAGGCCTTCGCATCGGCATTGACCGGCCACTCCCCTGCCGCCCTCAACTGCGTCCTCAAAGATGCCGAGACCAGCGGCGACCCGACCGCGGTGATGGAACAGTTGGCCGCAGTCCATCCCGGTTTGGACGCGGCAGTCGCCGGACGTGAGCTCCGGGTGGCTGCGGCCGATGAGCGGGGGTGGGCAGTTGCCCAGTGGGCCGTCGCGTCGGCGAAGCAGCTGAACGTCGAATCGGTGGCCTACGCGGGCCAGAGCTGGCAGCGCGACGACGGCGCCTGGGTCGCCGCCAATACCGACGCCGGCTATGTGGTGGTCACGGTGGCGCAAGGCACCGCGGCGGCCTGAACCACCCGGGCGACGCTACACCACAAGCTCAACGATCGGCTGCACGTAGCTGCGGAACGTGGTCTCGTCGTCCATCAACGTCTGAGACATCAGGATCCGGTCCGGCTCCACGAACCACGCGCGCGGCTCGCCCAGCGGAAGCTCGATCAACTTCAACTCGAAGGACCGCGCCGCGCGTCCCAGCTCCATCTCCCGGTCCTGGACCAGTTCACGGACCAGTCCCGACTTGCCCTTGGCTTCCCGTTCCTCGGCCATCTTTGAGTACTCGGCCATGCGGGCCCGGGACCAACTCATCGCGGCACCGAAGTGGGCTTGCAGCAGCCGCTGCAAGGCCGGGCTGCCGGCAAAGGCGGGAAAGGATGGCGGCGTCAGCTTGGTGGCGTTTCCCGGACGGTCCCGCACCAGGTCCTCCCACCACTGCTCCCATTGATCGCGCAACGCGGAGGGGCCGCCGACGTTGGCGGTTAGTTGGCCCGGATCAGCCGTACGGACGGTCGGCACCACCGGTGACACCGCAGGAGATCCGGCTCCGGAAAGCCCGGCGACGTCGCGAAGATACAGGGCCACCAGCATATGTCCTGAGGTGTCGGCAGTGATCCGCCACCCCGGTCCACCTGTATGGTGCATCCGGTCCGCATCCTTTCGCTCGCATCGGCGTGAGCAGCGCAGGCCAACTGGGCCCGCTACGGCGTGCGCACGGGGTTCCGCTGCTGCCGGTAGCTCAACTCTAGACCGTGCTGTCCAGCCCCTCCAGCAGGCGGGCGGCAGACACGGCCGGGCAGGCTGGGCCGAACTACTAAGCTGGTAGGCATGAGAATTCTGGTCACCGGAGGAACCGGCTTCATCGGCTCGCACACCACCCTCGCCCTCCTGGAGGCGGGCCACGACGTAGTGGTGCTCGACAATCTGGCCAATTCCAGTCAGGAATCGCTGCGCCGGGTCCAGCAGCTTTCGGGCCGGGAAGCACGGTTCCACCACGTCGATCTCCTGGATGAGCCTGCGTTGCACCGCGTGTTGGAGACCGAAGCCGTGGACGCGGTGATCCACTTTGCCGGCTTGAAGGCCGTGGGCGAGTCGGTGGAAAAACCGCTGCACTACTACCACAACAATGTGGGCGGAACACTGAACCTGCTCCGGGCCATGGACGCCCACAATGTTCGCACCATTGTCTTCAGCTCCTCGGCCACCGTGTACGGTTCCACTGAGGAAGTCCCGTTGACCGAGAAGCTGCCCTTGGACGCGATCAACCCCTACGGCCGGACCAAGGAGCAGATCGAGGACATCCTGTCCGATCTGGGTGCCTCCGACCCGCGCTGGCATGTGGCTCTGCTGCGCTACTTCAATCCGGTGGGTGCGCATGAGTCCGGACAGATCGGCGAAGATCCGACCGGCGTACCGAACAACCTGCTGCCGTTCGTGGCCCAAGTTGCCGTGGGCCGCCGGGAGAAGGTCCGGGTGTTCGGCAGCGATTACCCGACGCCGGACGGAACCGGCGTGCGCGATTACATCCACGTGATGGACCTGGCGGCCGGGCATCTGGCCGCGCTGGACTTCATCGCGCAACGGTCCGGGGTACGCCGCTGGAATCTGGGCACCGGCAAGGGCTCGTCCGTGCTGGAGGTTCTCGCCGCATTCGGCAAGGCCGCCGGGTTCGACATCCCCTACGAACTGACCGACCGGCGCCCCGGCGACGCGGCCGTCAGCTACGCGGATCCCTCCGCGGCGCTGGCCGAACTCGGCTGGTCTGCCGTGAAGAACCTGGAGCAGATGTGCGAGGACCACTGGCGCTGGCAAAAGAACAACCCCAACGGCTACGCCAGCTGAAGGCGGCACGGGCTGCAGGGGTTCGCCCACCGGTGGTCGACCAAGGCCGCTTGCGGCCGCGCGGAGACCCGGCCGCGCGGAGACCCGGCCGCGTGGAGACCCGGCCGCGCGTCCTACTCCTTCGGATATGCCAACGGCCCCTGGACTGCTCCAGGGGCCGTTCGGCGTTTAGGCATGGTCTCCACGCGCTCGCTGGCGCTCGCTTGGTCGACCACCGGGAGCGCTCGCTGGCGCTCGCTTGGTCGACCACCGGGAACGCTCGCTGGCGCTCGCTCGGTCGACCACCGGGGCGGGTGTTTAGCGGGCCGGGTACTGGCGTTCCTGGGCACCTGTGTACAGCTGGCGCGGGCGGCCGATCTTGGTCTGCGGATCCTTGATCATCTCGCGCCACTGGGCAATCCAGCCCGGCAGGCGGCCGATGGCGAACAGCACGGTGAACATCTTCTCCGGGAAGCCCATGGCCTTGTAGATCAGGCCGGTGTAGAAGTCGACGTTCGGGTACAGCTTGCGCTCAATGAAGTAGTCATCCGCCAGCGCCTTCTCTTCTAGGCGCATGGCGATGTCCAGCAGCTCGTCGTTGCCGCCGAGCTTGCCCAGGATCTCGTGCGCGGTGGCCTTGACCAGGCGGGCGCGCGGATCGTAGTTCTTGTAGACGCGGTGCCCGAAGCCCATCAGGCGCACGCCGGCTTCCTTGTTCTTGACCTTCTCCATGAACTGCTCCGGCTCCTGGCCGCTGGCCTGGATCTGGCGGAGCATGTTCAGCACGGCCTCGTTCGCACCGCCGTGCAGCGGTCCGAACAGGGCGTTGATGCCGGCGGAGACGGACGCGAACATGTTGGCGTTGGAGCTGCCCACCAAGCGCACGGTGGAGGTGGAGCAGTTCTGCTCATGGTCTGCGTGCAGGATCAGCAGCAGGTCCAGCGCCTTGACCACGGTCGGGTCCAGCTCGTAGGGCTCGGCCGGCAGGCCGAAGCTCAGCCGCAGGTAGTTCTCCACCAGGTTCATGGAGTTGTCCGGGTACAGCAGCGCCTGGCCGATGGACTTCTTGTGTGCGTAGGCGGCGATTACCGGCAGCTTAGCCATCAGCCGGATGGTGGACAGTTCCACCTGCTCGTCATCAAACGGATCCAGCGAGTCCTGGTAGAAGGTGGACAGCGCGCTGACCGCGGAGGACAGCACCGGCATCGGGTGCGCATCGCGCGGGAACCCGCCGAAGAAGCCCTTGAGCTCCTCGTGCAGCAGCGTGTGGCGGCGGATCTTGTGGTCGAAGGTTTCCAGCTCGGTGGGAGTGGGCAGTTCGCCGTAGATCAGCAGGTAGGAGACTTCCAGGAAGGACGAGTGCTCGGCAAGCTGCTCGATCGGGTAGCCGCGGTAGCGGAGCACACCGGCGTCGCCGTCGATGTAGGTGATGGCGGACGTGGTCGCCGCGGTGTTCATGAACCCGGGGTCGAACGTGACGGCGCCGGTCTGCTTCAGCAGCTTGGATACGTCATAGCCGTCGTTGCCTTCGGCAGCCTTGAGCCGTGGGAGTTCGAGTTCGCCGCCGTCAAAGTGCAGCGTGGCACCGGTGTGCTCAGTCATTGAGTCCCCTTCAGGAGGTTTAGAAGCTTACGGCACGCCGGGCGCTTTTAGCACTGAGCATGCTCATACTCGGGTAAAACGCTACCCGCACAGTCACCGATATATCTAATCCGGGACCCACATTTTTGTTTGCATCCACAGTCGGCGGCTGTCCGTGCATGGTCAGGAAAGCCGCTCGACGGCGGCGTCGATCCGTTCGTCGCTGCCAGTCAGCGCCACCCGGACGTAACCTTTTCCGGCTTCGCCGTAAAACACCCCGGGACCAATCACGATGCCCAGCTCGGCAAAGCGGCCCACGGTTGTCCAGGTATCTTCTCCCGCGGTTCCCCACAGGTACAGTCCGGCTTCTGAATGCTGGATCTCCAAACCGAATTTCTGCAGCGCCGGCAGCAGCCGCTCCCGCCGGGCCCGGTACAGGTTCTTTTGCTCCTGCACGTGCGCATCGTCCTGCAGCGCCGCCCGCATGGCGGCCTGGACCGGGAAGGGCACGATCATGCCGGCGTGTTTGCGGCTGTTGATCAGGTTGGGCATCAACTCCGGGTCTCCGGCCAGGAAGGCCGCCCGGTAGCCGGCGAGGTTGGATTGCTTGCTGAGCGAATACGTGCACAGCAGGCCCTGGTGCGAGCCCTGCGCCACTGCCGGATCCAACACGCTGGGAACGATCTGTCCGCCGCGCGCTGTGTCCCATCCGCCCCAGCCCAATTCCGCGTAGCATTCGTCGGAAGCGACGACGGCGCCCAGCGCCCGGGCGTCCTCCACCAAGGCGCGCAGCTCGTCCTGGCCGCGGACAATGCCCGTGGGGTTGCCCGGCGAGTTGACCCACACCAGCTTTACCCGGTTTCTGGTCTGCGCATCCAGGTCGGCCAGACTGTCGGCAGCCACCGGGGTGGCTCCGGCCAGGATGGCGCCGATGTCGTAGGTGGGATAGGCGACGACGGGCCGCACCACCACGTCACTCTCGCCGAGTCCCAACAGTGTGGGCAGCCAGGCAACAAGTTCTTTGGAACCGACGGTGGGCATGATCGCCGCCGGGTCCATCCCGGGCACATTGCGACGGCGGGCGAACCAGTCCGCGATCGCTTCGCGCAGTTCGACGGTGCCGTGCGTGGTCGGATAGCCCGGGGCGTCGGCGGCGGCGGCCAAAGCCTCGCGGATGACCGCCGGGGTGGGGTCTACCGGCGTGCCGATGGACAAGTTCACCGCACCGCCGGGGTGTTCTGCTGCCTTCCGCGCATAGGGTGCCATCGCATCCCATGGGTACTCCGGCAGCTGGAGGCCGAAAGAGCTCATCGAGTTCAGTCTTGGTTCTGCGGCGGCAGCGCGGCAATCAGCGGGTGGTCCTTGTGGGTGTTGCCCAGCTTGGCGGCACCGCCCGGGGAGCCCAGATCGTCGAAGAACTCCACGTTCGCCTTGTAGTAGTCGGCCCACTCCTCGGGAGTGTCATCCTCGTAGTAGATTGCTTCCACCGGGCAGACCGGTTCGCACGCACCGCAGTCCACGCATTCATCGGGATGGATGTACAGGGACCGTTCACCTTCATAGATACAGTCCACCGGGCATTCTTCAATACATGCCTTGTCTTTTACATCCACGCACGGCTGTGCGATTACGTACGTCACGTTCCGTCAGCACCTTTCTGAACAGTTAGCCCTAGCGTATCGCTTGGGACCATTATCTCCCCAGCCGGAGGCCGCACCCCTAGGATGGTCACGTGATACCCGCTACTCCTTCGGCTCCTGCCGCGTTTCTGGCCTCGGCTGCTCCCGGGACGCGCGTGGTGGTCCGCTACCGGGTTGAGGGTGGATTCACGGACGCGCTGGGTGACCTGCTGGCCGTGGATGCTAACACCTGCACGGTCAGGACGGCGCGGCGCGGCGACGTGGTTGTTCCATTGCCCGCGGTGACAGCGGCCAAACAGGTTCCGCCTGCGCCGCCCCGTCGCGGGCCGCGGGCAGGACGTCAGCCCTCCTAGCTGCCCGGCAGGGGCTCGCCCTCGGGCAGGACGTCAGCCCTCGTAACTGTCCGGCAGCCGGCGCAAACCCCAGAGCGGGGAGAACAGCACCGGCACCGCCGCGAGCAAGGTCCCGGCAACACCGATCCACAGCGTCGGCACCAATCCCATGGCGTGGCCCAGCACGCCGGCCAGCAGCCCGGAGAGCGGCAACACGCCGTACACCAGGAACCGGATCGAGGCGTTCATTCGTCCCAACAGCCGCGGCGGGCACACCCGCTGGCGCATGGTCACCTGCATGACGTTGTAGACCAGCGAGCAGAAGGAAAGGCCGGCCTCGCCGACCACCAAGAGGATCAGCGCCCAGGCGTTATCCGGCATGAGCACCGACAACGGCATGGCCATCAGGAACACCGCAGAGGCAAGGCTGGCCAGCGGAATCAGGGCTCCCTCACCGGTCAACTTGGCCAGCCGCGGCGCCGCCACCGCGCCCAGCAGTCCCCCGGCGGCGGCCACCGAATAGACCAGCCCCAGCGCGCCCGCGCCCAGGCCCAGCTCGCGGAGCACCAGGAGCGGAAACAGCGTGGCCGCCAAGCCCGCAAAGAAATTCGTGAGGCCCGTGCAGGCGGCAATCCGGCTGATCAGCGGATGCCGCACCACGAACCCGAGTCCTTCCTTGATCTCCACGGCCAGCGGTCGCCGGTCATGCCGGGGCGCACGCACTTCGCGGTCCCGGGTGCGGGCCAGGAACAGCGCCGAGAAAAGATAGCCCACGGTGTCCGCCAGGAACAGCAGCGGGGCCGCGATCACCTGCAGCAGAGCGCCGCCGGCAGCCGGCCCGCCCATCCTCGCCAGCTGCGCCGTGCTCTCGAGTTTTGAGTTGGCGTCCGGGACCTGGTCGTTGCGGACCAGCACCGGCACGTAACTCTGGTACGCCACATCGAAGAACACCGTCGCGATGCCCAGCACCCCGGCCACCGCGTACAAGTGCCACATGTGCAGCAGGTCCATCCACCACAGCAGCGGTACGGACAGCATGGCGGCGGCCCGTACCAGGTCCGCGGTGATCATGACCTGCCGCTTCAGCCAGCGGTCCACCCATGCTCCGGCCGGAAGCCCGATCAGCAGAAAGGCCGCGGTGGCGCTGGCGTTGAGCACGCCCACCTGGAACTCGCTGGCGCCAAGGATGACCACCGCAAGCACCGGCATGGCCAGATGGCCAATCTGGACCCCGAATTGGCTGATGCTCTGTGCGGACCAGAAGGCGGCGAAGTTCCGGTCCCGCCATAACGACGGCGGTGCTTCCCGCAGCGCGGAAGCGTCGGCTTCCGGCGGGCCGGAGGCAGCAGGCGGGGCGGGCGGCTCGGTCACCGTCACAGTCTCAGCCAGCGATTGGGGAAAGTCAATCAATTCGCGGTTGTGTCGTATGCTGGATTCATGCCTACGGATCAGGACCTGCAAGCCACCGGGCGGGCGCTCAGCTCGCCGGTCAGGCTGCGTATTCTTCGGCTCTGCCTGCACCGGTCCCGGACCAACAAGGAGATCGCAGAGCTGCTCGGCCTGAATCCGGCCACTTCGCTGCATCATGTGCGGACGCTGCTCAACACCGGCTTCCTGGAGGCCGAGGAGCCGCGCAAGGGCAACCGCGGCGCCAAGGAAGTCCCCTACCGCGCCACGCGGATGTCCTGGGGCGCCAAGATGCCGGATGCGGCGCCGGTGCTGGTGGAGACCTTCTTGCAGGAAATCGAGGGGCTGGCCCCGGACGAGATCGAAACGACGCGGATGGGCATCAAGCTCAACGACGCGCACCGCAAGGAAATGTTGGCGAAGATCCGTGCCATCTTCGAGGAATACGCGATGCTGCCCGCGGACGAGGACGGGACCGCGACCTCAATTTTCATGGCCCACCACGTGGATCGAACAGCCAACTAAGCAGCGCCCGCCCGGGGAATCGGATGAGGCCGCCGGATGGGATTCCCGCCAGGGTGAAACCAAACCGCTGAGAACGGAATCAGGCTTTGGCCCGCCGCGGTTTCAGCGCCCAGATGCAGACCAGCATCGCCGCCAGCGTGGCTGGGACCAGCCCGATCATCCAGATCCGGCCGGCCATGGCAATCGGCAGCTCCACCGGGGCTGACGTCCCCGTGACAATCAGCGGTTCGGTTCCCGGGGCCAAAGCCATCAGTCCGACGAGCACATACGCGAGAACCCCCGTGAGCCCGGCGGTCATCACATTGCGCGCCTTGAGCCCGGCCCAGACCATCACCGACAGGGCAAACAGCACAGCCGCTGCGGCCCCCCACGGATAGCTGGCGTCCTGTGCGTAGAGAATTTGCGAGTGCAGCGCCGTCCCCACGACCGCCGTCGCAACCGCGCCGAAGACAGCGGCGCCCCAGCCATGGAAGGGGGTACGCCGCCGTCGTGCTTCACGCCGTTCCGGCGCCGGGCCGGGTTCGTTAATAGCGGAAGGTTGATTAACAGCGGAAGGCAACCCGCCGTGGTCTCCGGCGGGTTGCCTCTGCTCTGTCATACGGTCCAGTTTATGCCCTGGCGTTAGGCCCTGGCGCGCGCACGGGCGGCCTTCAGCCGCTCGTTGGCATCGAGGACCACCTTGCGGATGCGGATCGCCTCCGGGGTGACCTCGACGCACTCGTCCTCGCGGGCGAATTCGAGTGACTCTTCCAGCGTGAGGTTCCGCGGCGGGGTGAGGTTCTCGAAGCTGTCGGAGGAAGCGGCACGCATGTTGGTGAGCTTCTTTTCCTTGGTGATGTTCACGTCCATGTCATCCGCGCGCGAGTTCTCGCCGACGATCATGCCCTCGTAGACCTCTGATGTGGGCTGCACGAAGAAGGAGCCGCGCTCCTGCAGGTTGATCATCGCGAAAGGAGTGACCACGCCTGCGCGGTCGGCCACCATCGAGCCGTTGGTGCGGTACTCGATCGGCCCGGCCCACGGCTCATAGCCCTCGGAAATGGATGCGGCGATGCCGGCGCCCCTGGTTTCGGTCATGAACCGGGTGCGGAACCCGATCAGGCCGCGCGCCGGAACGATGAATTCCATCCGGACCCAACCGGTGCCGTGATTGGCCATGTTGGTCATCCGGCCCTTGCGGGCGGCCATCAGCTGGGTCACCGCACCGAGGTACTCCTCGGGCACGTCGATGGTCATGTGCTCCATCGGCTCGTGGACCTTGCCGTCGATGGTCTTGGTGACCACCTGGGGCTTGCCCACGGTCAGCTCGAACCCTTCGCGGCGCATCTGCTCCACCAGGATGGCCAGTGCCAGCTCACCGCGGCCCTGGACTTCCCAGGCGTCCGGGCGCTCGGTCGGCAGTACCTTCAGCGAGACGTTGCCGATCAGTTCCTTGTCCAGCCGGTCCTTGACCTGGCGCGCCGTGACCTTGGCGCCCTTGACCTTGCCGGCCAGCGGCGAGGTGTTGATGCCGATGGTCATCGAGATAGCCGGATCGTCCACGGTGATGAGCGGCAGCGGCTGCGGGTCCTCGGCATCGGTCAGGGTTTCACCGATGGTGATGTCCTCGATGCCGGCGACGGCGACAATCTCGCCCGGGCCGGCCGATTCCGCCGGAACCCGCGACAGGCCCTTGGTGGCCAGCAGTTCGGAGATCCGCACATTCTTCAGCTGGCCGTCCTGGCGGGCCCAAGCCACGGTCTGGCCCTTCTGCAGGGTGCCGTTGTAGATGCGCAGCAGGGCCAGGCGGCCCAGGAACGGGGATGCGTCAAGGTTGGTCACGTGGGCCTGCAGCACGCCGTCCGGATTGTAGGACGGGGCAGGGACGTGCTCCATGATGGTGGCGAACAACGGCTCCAGGTCCTCGTCCTCCGGCAGGGTGCCGTCGGCAGGCTGGGTCAGCGACGCGCGGCCGGCTTTGCCGGAGGCGTAGACCACGGGGACGTTGAGGACGGCGTCCAGGTCCAGGTCCGGAACTTCGTCCGCCAAGTCGGAGGCCAAG
Source organism: Arthrobacter sulfonylureivorans (assembly GCF_047607445.1). GTDB lineage: Bacteria > Actinomycetota > Actinomycetes > Actinomycetales > Micrococcaceae > Crystallibacter > Crystallibacter sulfonylureivorans_A. Next base: position 57,068 of record NZ_JBLKRT010000025.1, on the reverse strand, counting down.
CCCAGCAGCAGGTCCATCGCCTCGGCAACGACGGCGTCGATGCGTGCGTCCGGGCGGTCGGTCTTGTTGACCACCAGCACCACCGGCAGCTTGGCTGCCAGGGCCTTGCGCAGCACGAAGCGGGTCTGCGGCAGCGGACCCTCCGAAGCGTCGACCAGCAGGACCACGCCGTCCACCATGGACAGGCCGCGCTCCACCTCGCCACCGAAATCGGCGTGGCCCGGGGTGTCGATCACGTTGATGGTGATGGTCTCGCCCTGGGCGGACGGGCCGGAGTAGAACACGGTGGTGTTCTTGGCCAGGATGGTGATGCCCTTTTCGCGTTCCAGCTCCCCGGAGTCCATCACGCGCTCTTCGGTCTCGCCGTGGCTGGAGAAGGCACCGGTGTGCCTCAACATGGCGTCCACGAGCGTGGTCTTACCGTGGTCGACGTGGGCTACGATGGCGACGTTGCGAAGGTCGCTGCGAACGGCGCTCTGCGTCGATGTGGTGGTTTCAGACATGCGGGATTACTCTTCCGTGGATTACATGGAACCTGGGCCTAATATCGGACAGCCAGCGCCGTGCCCGGATGCGGGTAGGCACTCCATTGTAAAACGCCGTGCCACTGATGGCCTAACGGAGACCGGAGCCGGTGCGGCGGCCTACCGGACTTCGGGGCCGTAACCGCGCAGGAACAACGCCAAGCTCAGCGCGAGGTGCTCGATTTCGGCCGGGTCAACGCTTTCGTTCGGTGCATGAATGAGTGCGAGCGGCTCCTCCACACCCATCAGGATAATCTCCGCCTCCGGATACGTGTCTGCGAGCACGTTGCACAACGGGATGGACCCACCTTGGCCGAGCATGGTCATTGCCGTACCGTACGCGTCCTGCATCGCAGCGCCCATCGCCCGGAACCCCGGCCCGTCGGTGGAGGCCTCGAATGGCGAGCCGACCGCTTCGGTCCGCACATCGACGGTCACTCCCCAAGGGACGGTACCCCGCAACTGCGCGATCAGCGCGTCGTGGGCCTGGTTGGCATCGGTGCCCGGCGGTATTCGGAGATTAAGCCGGGCGGCGGCGCGCGGCACGATCGCGGCTGACGAGCCCGTGACGGGAGGGCAGTCGATGCCCAGCACGGTCACGGCCGGCCGGGCCCACAGCATGTCCGAAACCGTTCCGTCTCCGAGCAACTCCACTCCCTCGAGCACGCCGGCGTCGGTGCGGAATTGCTCGGCCGGATACGGCTCGCCGTGCCAAGTCCGGGTTGCGTCAAGTCCCTCGATCGTCGTGTTCCCTTTCTCATCGCGGAGCCCGGCGAGCGTTTCGATCAGGGCGGCCAGGGCGTCGGGGGCCGGTCCACCAAACATCCCCGAGTGGACTTCGGACGCGAGTGCCTGCACGGTGACAACCACGTTCACCATGCCCCGCAGGCTGACGGTCGCGGCGGGCCGACCGACCGCTGCGTTGCCGGTGTCGCAGACCAGGATCGTGTCCGCCCGCAGCACATCCGGGTTGGCTTCCACGAAAGACTCCAGGCCGCCCGTGCCCTGCTCCTCCGAACCCTCGACGACGAGTTTCAGGTGCACGGGAATGTCGTCGCCGAGCGCCCGCAGCGCGAGCAGATGCATGACGATGTTGCCTTTGCAGTCCGCTGCCCCACGCCCATACCACCGACCGTCAACCTCGGTGAGCTCGAACGGCGGCGTACGCCACGCAGACTCGTCCAGTGGCGGCTGAACATCGTAATGCGCATACAGCAAGACCGTGGGGGCATCCGGATCGGCGGCGATACGCTGCCCGACCACTGCCCGGCTCCCGTCCGGGGTCAGTTCAAGACGGGCGTCGGCGAAACCGAGTTCGGTGAACTTGTCGCGTACCCACTCGGCAGCCCGGGTGCATTCCTCGGGCGGAAACTGGCGCGGGTCGGCCACCGACTTCATGGCCACGAGTTCCTCGAGCTCCGCTTGTACGGTGGCCATCAGTTCGCTGATCCGAGCATGCAAGTCCACGGTCATCCGTTCGCCGAGCCTGTCGTGGCGAGGCTGTCGACGACCTGCTGGAATTCATCCAGCTCATCGGGGCAATACACCTTGATGATCGCCAACTGACCCCGGAAGACGGCGTTGTCCACCAAGACCGGGCGGATGCCCGGCCCACTCGCACCGTTCGTGAGCAGTCCGTACAGCGTTGCGCGGCTGAGTGCCCTGTTGGGGTCAGCGCACACTGCGCCTCCGTCGTCGCCCAGCACACGGGCCACGACTTCCGGCGCGGGCGTAGCGGTCGCGCCTGCTTCGTGGAGCACCTGAACAAGTTCGGTGGCTTTTTCCTCAGCCCGTTGGCTCTCGCGTGCGCTGCTGAACGCGATCACCGCCCACACGGCCAGGATCACCAGGACTATCGCCACCACCACGTAGAGCACCGATCGCTGGCGGGGGCTCTGCTGCTCGGCTCCCGTACTCATGTCGCCGCTCCCTCCGACTCACTGGCGGCATCCGGCAGCTTCCACGACGGCTTTCGGAGCCGGTAGAACAGCCACGGTATGAGCAGCCCGAGGCCGAGCGCCCCGCCGCCGACGATCACCAAGTAGATCAACGGATTGCCACCACCAAACTGCGACGGCGGAATGAAACCGACGAGGAGGGCGGCCAGCGAGGCCGCGAACCCGACGCCGCAGAGGCTGACAAGCATGGGGGCCCGGTACCCCCGTGGGTGGTCCGGGTGGCTGCGGCGCAACCGCACGGCCGCCACGAACATCAGCAGGTACATGATCAGGTACACCTGGGTGGTGATCACCGAGAAGATCCAGTATGCGCTCGACACGCTGGGGATGAGCGCATAGCCGAGGGCGATCACTGTGGTGATGATGCCCTGCGTCACCAGCAGGTTCTGTTGCACGCCGTTCTTGTTCAGCTTCTGCAGGAACGGGGGAAGGTACCCTTCCTGCCGCGAGATGAGCAACAGGCCCTTCGATGGCCCGGCCAGCCAGGTCAGCATGCCGCCAAGCGACGCGGATACCAGCGCGATGCCGATGATCGGGGTGAGCCATTGCCAGTTGAACACCGCGAGCACCGCGTCGAACGCCTGCATGACGCCCGCCGTAAGCGAGAGCTGATCGGCCGGCACGATCCAGCTGATGGCCAGTGCGGGCAGGATGAAGATCAGCAGCACCAAGCCCATCGCAAGGAAGATCGCTTTCGGGAACTCCTTGTCCGGCCGGCGCAACGACGACACATGGACCGCATTCATCTCCATGCCGCTGTAGGACAGGAAATTGTTGACAATCAGCACCAGACTCGCGAGGCCGGCCCACTCCGGGAAGAAGTTCGCTGCGGTCATGGGGGCGGCGGACGGATTTCCTTGGCCGAGGAAGATGGCGCCGAGCAGCACCAACAGGGTGCCGGGAATAAGAGTTCCGATGATTAGGCCGGCGCCGGCAAGGCCGGCGACACCCTTGGTGCCTCGAGACGAGATGAGCACGCCAGACCAGTAGCAGACCATGATCACCAGCGCAGTCCAAGGCCCACTGCTCGCGAGGTCGGGGTTGATCACGTAGGCGAGTGTGGATGCGACAAACCCAAGCAGGGTCGGATAGTAGAAGATGGTCATCGCGAACTGGCACCACACGGCGAGGAAGCCCATGGGCTTCGAGATGCCGGTGGCCACCCAGTTGTAGACGCCGCCCTTCCACCCCGATGCCAGCTCCGCCGATACCAGCGAGGTCGGCAGCAGGAAGACAATTGCCGGCACAAGGTACAGGAAGACCGCTGCCAGTCCGTAGACCGCCATGGTCGGTGAAGGCCTCAGGCTGGCTACCGAAGCCGTGGTCATGAGCGCCAGCGCGACCCACGAGATGTAGGCGGCGGCGGGAGGCTTGGCCGCGGGCAGACCCGAAGCGCTGGCGCGGCCGTCTGAAGAATCGGCGGCACTCATCAGGGCCTCCTTGGCCCGGGCATCGCTGCCCGCAGCCCTGCGGACCCGTGAGGATCCGAACTCAACCGCATGTCCACGGTGTCCACCTCCAGGTAATCGCCCCGACGTTGCCCCCCTCACGGCACCCAATGTTCTGACCCGTGGCGTCGAGTTACCGATCTGATGCTAGGGATCGTCGCAGAACCTGGGCTCGTCCGGCATCGCCCGAGCAGGATGATCTTTGCCGCAGGCCAGACCAGCGGAAGAGCGCCTGTGGCTTCGTCCGATCCGCCCGGAGGGCCTCCGCCATGCAGGGATTGGCTTCTGGCGGCTCTTCGCGGGCGCCGATGCCGACGAAGAGCCGCCAAGGGTCTATGCAGCGGGCCACCAGCTACGCATCAGCTGCCAGCCAGCCCGGGCTTCTCACCCACTGTGGATGATGCGTCCACCAGGCGCACGTGGTCGACTCAGTGGAGACAGTCCGCTCGGGAGCTAAGGCGCACGCTACAGCGGTTGAAGGGAGTGGCCATGCGCGTGGAGGAAACACCTGCGACACAGCCATGAACGGCAAGGAGCAGGTGGCGGCCGATCAACCGAAGAAGCAGATGACGATACTCCAGGCGTCCTTTATCGGTGTGGGCGCCATGGTCGGTGCGGGGATTTTCGCGCTGCTCAGCGCGGCCGGTGCCGTGGCGGGCTCGGCCGTATGGCTCTCGTTCCTCATTGCCGGCGCGATCTGTGCGATGCAGGGGTACTCCTTCGCCAAGCTCGGTTCCCGATACCCCACCGCAGGAGGGATGCTCACCTATCTGGCGAAGGGGTTTGGCGAGGGCCACATCACCGGCATCGTGTCGTGGCTGTTCTATATGACCGGCGCAATCGTCGCGGCGATGGTGGCCACATCTTTCGGAGGATACGCGAGCGCCGTCGTGGCGGATGATGACCGTGGCTGGGCCATCGTCTTCGCGGTCGGACTCGTCGTCGTCATGACGCTGCTCAACATAGTCGGCTCCACCGCGGTGGCGAGAGTGCAATCGCTCATCGTCAAGGTCGTGTTGGCGATTCTCAGCCTGTTTGCGATCGTGACGATCATGTACTGGGACCCCGCCTTGCTGAACCCCGCCGGTTACCCCAGCCTCCGCGAGATCGTTTCGAGCGTCGCCTTGACCTTCTTCGCGTTCCTCGGCTTCGGTGTCATCACTTTCACGGCCAAGGATCTCCCCCGGCCCGGCCGGCAGCTCCCGCGGGCCATCTATCTCGCCGTGGCGATTGCCACCACCATTTATGTGGCGGTATCGCTCGGCGTGTTCGGGACACTCACCCCGGACCAGGTCGTCGAGTACGGCACAACCGCGCTGGCGGAGGCAGCCAAGCCAACGCTAGGCCAGGCGGGTTATGTACTGATGGTGATTACGGCGTTGTTCTCCACGGCCGGCGCGGTGAATGCGAGCCTCTACCCGGCGGCCGGGATGACTCGCCACCTCGCCGCGGCCGGGCAGTTTCCCCCTGCTTTCGGCCGCCAGATCGGCCGGCGCGCGCCGGTAGGCCTGGTGGTCATGGCCCTGATCACGATCTTCATGGTTGTCGCGCTCGATCTGAACAGCATCGCCTCGCTTGGCGGTGCCGTTGCACTGCTGATCTTCTCGTCGATCACGGCCGCCCACTTCAGGACTTACCGGGAGACGCACGCGAGCTTGGTTGTGCTCGTCGTCGCGCTGGTCGCGACCGCTGGCACACTCGTCGTCTTCGCGATGACCACGCTGGTGGACGAGCCGATGACCGCCATCGCCTTCGTGGTCATCCTGGCTGCAGCGCTCCTGCTGGATCTCATCTGGAAGGGCGTCCGGGACCGCGGGAGTCCACGCTCCGCTCCACGCGACCAGCCAGGTTCCGCTTAGACCAGGCTCCCGTTAGGCCAGTTCGCCGAGTTTGGCCTTCCAGAACGCGCGCCAGTGATCGAGCTGCTCGACCGACTCCAGCCGCTCATGCTGTAGGCCGACAGACGCTTTGCCTGCCGCCTTCTCGTAGATGTGGACATTGACCCGGGAGCCGTCGGCCAGGCCGCAGCGCCAGTAGCGCCATTTTGCCGTGTCGCTCAGCTCGGGTCCGCGGGTCACCGCAATGCCGGAGAACTCCGCCGCGTCACCCACCATGGCCACCCACTTGTCCCGTGCCTGGTCCATGCTGCCCTGTACGGTCTTGCTCACCGAAGTCTGGAACTCGCCGTCGCAGTCCTGGCCCGGCTGGCGCCGGCCGATCTGCTGCTCGAAGGCCACTGTTGCTGACTGCGCCCACCAGCCTTCGGCCAGGCCGGACTCATTCAACGCACTGGCAATCTCCTTATGGCTGAGCGTTGCGGCGTCGATGCCGGTCAGGAAATCTTCGACCTTGGACCAGCTGACGCCGGTGCCTTTTTCGATCGCCTCGATGTTGATGCTGCGAACCACTGACACTCCTGACGTGACAATAGCCCGGCCGGTGTGGTCAACTGACCGCAGCGGCCAGGTTTGCTGGCCCCCGCCCGTCACCGCAACATGGGCAGGGGCGCAGCACTATGGATGGCGGAATTCCAGATTGGACTCAGTCTCCGGCGGCCAGCAGCAGAGCCCGTAGCTCGCGGCGTTCGCGCTGCTTCTCCGGATCGGGCAACGGCACTGCCGCAAGCAGCCGCTGCGTATACAGCTCCTGCGGGTTGCGCAGGATCTCGTCCCGGGTGCCCTGCTCAACGATCCGGCCATGCCGCATCACGCAGATGCGGTCGGCCAACACGTCAATGACAGCCAGGTCGTGTGTCACGAACAGGCAGGCGAAGCCCAGTTCCTGCTGCAGGTTCTGGAACAGCTCCAGCACCGTGGCCTGGACCGACACGTCCAGTGCGGACGTGGGCTCGTCGGCCACCATCAGCTTGGGCTCCAGCGAGAGTGCCCGGGCGATGCCCACGCGCTGCTTCTGGCCGCCGGAAAGTTCGTGCGGATAGCGGTTCCGGTACGCCCGCGGCAGCTCCACCTGGTCCAGCAGCGCCTCGATTCTCCGCTGCAGGGCGGCACCCTTGGCAACGCCGGCCAGGTACATGGGTTCGCCGATGCTCTCGCCAATCGGCAGCCGGGGGTTCAGCGAGGAGGACGGGTCTTGGAACACCATACCCACCTGGCGGCGCAACGCATGCAGCTGCTTGGGGCGCGCTCCGGCGATTTCCTGCCCGACCACGCGCAGCGAGCCCTCCGCGACGGGCAGCAGCCCGACGGCGGCGCGTCCGATGGTAGTTTTGCCCGAGCCGGACTCCCCCACCAGGCCAACCACCTGCCCGGGGTAGATGGACAGGTTGGCGCCTTCCACCGCGCGGAAGGCCGGGACGCGTCCCTGCTTGGGGTATTCGATGGCCACATTGGCCAGCTCCAGCACTGCTTCGCCCCTCTTCACGTCGTGGGCCGACTGTGCCAGGGCTTCGGCGTTCTCGCGTTCGCGCCGTTCCAGTTCGGTCTCGTTGATGCTGAGCGAGGCGCCGGTCGCAGCGGCCAAAGCGGCCGTGATGTCCACTTCGGCGTCGTCGGCCGAGCCCCCGCCCAAGTGCGGCACGGCGGCCAGCAACGCCTGGGTGTATTCATGCTGCGGATTGTTGAAAATCTCCATCGCGGTTCCGGTTTCCACGATCCGGCCGCGCCGCATCACGGCGATCTTGTCCGCCAGATCCGCCACCACGCCCATGTCGTGCGTGATCAGCACGATGGCGCTGTCCAGCTTGTTGCGCAGATTGCGCATCAAGTCCAGGATTTCGGCCTGAACGGTGACGTCCAGCGCAGTGGTGGGTTCGTCGGCGATCAGCAGCTTGGGGTCACAGGACAGTGACTGGGCGATCATGGCGCGCTGCCGCTGGCCGCCGGAGAGTTGGTGCGGATAGGACCGGAAGGCCTTTTCCGGGTCGGGCAGCTCGACCAGTTCCAGCATCCGCAGCGCCCGCTGCTTGGCTTCGTCCGGCGAGATGGCGTTGTGCAGTCGCAGCGTTTCCACAATCTGGAACCCGATGGTGTACACGGGGTTCATTGCGGTCATGGGCTCCTGGAAGATCACGGCGACGTCGTTGCCGCGGACTTGCCGGAGTTTGGCGCTGCTCAGGCCCAGAATCTCCCGGCCGTTGAGCTTGACGCTCCCGGTGGCGCGGCTGTTGGACGGCAGCAGGCCCAGCAGCGCCATGGAGCTGGCACTCTTGCCGGAACCGGATTCGCCCACGATGGCCAGGACCTCGCCGGCCTTGACGTCGTAGGTGAGGTTGATCGCTGCAGGGACCCACTCCTTCTCCACGCCGAAGTCCACACTGAGGTTGGTGACTTCCAGGACGGGCGCGGAAGCGCGAGTCGTCTCCACGCTTCCTACCGGCAGCGTCGGATCAATGATTTCGGTCATAGCTGGTGTTTCCCTTCCAACCTGTCGCAGTTGGTTGATGCTAGTGGAGAACTGGTGGCCAGTCCTGAAACTATGGGGGCATGACAACGTCTGCTGCTGCCAGCTCCACGGTCTTCCGTCCACGCTCCGCGATCTGGTTCACGGGAGTCGTCTGGGCGATGGTGGCAGTCAGCCTGGTGTCCTCCGTGCTGACCCACGGGCCGGACAGCCTGCTTGGTTCCTGGCCGCTGCTGACCATCGCGTACGTGACGTGGTGGCTGGCCTGGTACCCCGTGGTCGTCATCGGCGAGCGCGGGGTGGTACTGCGCAACCCGGTCCGGACGATTACCGTGCCGTGGAGCGCCTTGGTGACCGTGGACACCAAGTACGCCCTGACGCTGATTACCCCGCGCGGGAAGTACAGCTCGTGGGCTGCGCCCGCTCCCGGGATGTTCGGAGTCCACCGCGCCCGCACGGATCATGTCCAGGGGCTTCCTGAGACGACCTACGGCCCGGCCCAGTCGATCCGCCCGGGCGATCTCACGAATTCCGATTCCGGAGCGGCGGCCTTCCACATCCGGAAACGCTGGGCGGAACTTCTGGCCGCGGACAGCATCAGCATCGGTGAGGCGGACAGCGTCCCGGTCAGCCGGACACCAAATTGGGCCGTGCTTGCTGCCGGACTCGCGCTGATGGTCCTCAGCGTCATGACGCTGGCCCGCTGAGCCAGACCGCGGGTCGCCGGAGAGGCGCGGGATACGCATCTCAGACGCCCGACGTCTGGGTGGGTCCGGTCTCGGGGTGGGCGGAAACCGCAGCCGCCTTTGCCTTCTTGGCATTGAACTTCTTTTGCCGCGGGTCGAAGGCGTCGCGCAGTCCGTCGCCGATGAAGTTGATGCACAGGCAGATCGCCACGATGAACAGGCCCGGCCACCAGAACAGCCACGGACGGGTTTGGAACGCTTCCTGGTTTTGGCTGATCAGCGAGCCCAGCGACACGTCCGGCGCCTTCACGCCCATCCCGATGTAGGACAGGCTGGTCTCCAGCAGGATCGCCGCGGACATGCTCAGCGTCACCGAGACGATGATGACGCCCACGGCGTTCGGCAGGATGTGCTTGAAGATGATGCGGGCGTTGGACGCGCCGGCAATCCGGGCGGCATCGACGAATTCCCGCTCCCGCAGGGAGAGGAATTCGGCGCGCACCAGCCGGGCCAGTCCGGTCCAGACGACGGCGCCCACGAACAGGCCCAGGAAGTATGGCTGGACGTCGGCGCCTACCGCGCGGCCTGCCACCTGGCCCATAACCGCCGCGATGATGATCAGCGGAATCACGATCACGACGTCGGTCAGCCGCATCAGCACGGTTTCAACCCAGCCGCGGAAGTAGCCGGACAGCGCACCGATCACGACGCCGATGGCCCCGCCAACCAGGCCGATGAGGAACATGACCGCCACCGAAATCTGGACTCCGCGCATGGTCTGGGCGAAGGTGTCGCGACCCAGCCGGTCCTGGCCGAACGGATGCTCGCCCAGGCTCATGGGGAAAAGTTGCAGCGTGGGGCGCCCGCCGTCGACCAGGTCGTTGACGCCATTGTGCGTGTACTTCCACCAGCCTGGCAGGCCGAACATGCCGCTCGACGAATAGGCGATCAGCAGGATCAGGGCGAAAACCACCAAGCTGATCACGGCGGCGGTATTGCCAAGGAAGCGCCGGCGGACGATTTGGCCTTGGCTCAGGCCCGCCTTGTTCTCATCGGTCGCGGCAACGGGTTTCGTTGACGTGGTGCTCATGCCTTTACCCTCACTCGCGGATCAAGCGCGGAGTAAACCAGGTCCGCGACTAGGTTGAAGACCAGTGCCAGGATGCCGGTGATCAGGAAAACGCCCATCACCGGATTGGGATCGACCCGTTCCAGGGACTGGACGAAGAGCTGACCCATGCCGGCGAAAGCGAACACTCGCTCGGTAATCACGGCACCGCCGATCAAACCGCCGATGTCGAAGGCGACGATCGTGGCAATCGGGATCAGGGCGTTGCGGAAGGCGTGGCGCATGACCACTGTCCTCTCGTTCAATCCCTTTGCCCTCGCCGTGCGGATGTAGTCCATGTTCATGATTTCCAGCATGGAGGAGCGGGCATAGCGGCTGTAGGACGCCAGCGAGATCAGCAGCAAGGCTATGGTCGGCAACAGCAGGTGGGTGAAGGTATCCAGCCCGTGGACCCAGAAGTCTCCCTGCAGGTTCGGCGTCTCGGAGCCGATGGTGGCGATGGGCCGCCCGTTGATCCTGCCGTTGTTGAAGTACGCCGGCCAGGCCTGCATGTACCGGTCCAGCAGGATGAGACCGCCGACCAGGAACGCCGTCATCGCGGCGGCGTTCATGTTCTGGCGGCGGTCGTAGCCGCCCATCAGCCACCCGACGGCCAACCCCACCAGGATGGTGGCGATGGCCAGCAAGAAGATCATCAGTCCGGTGGCTTGGGCCAGGAGAGGTTGGATGGGGAAGTAAATGAGGGCACCGATGCCCACCGTGATCAGGGCCGCATAGAGGGCCTTGCGGTTCTTCAAACCGGCGGCCAGCAGCGTGATGCCGAAAGCAATCCCCACAGAACAAATGACGATGACGACCAGGCCCAGACCCGGGGTCTTGAACCATTGCGTCGCGGAAAGCCCCCACATCACCGCGGCGGCCAGCAGGAAGCCGATCCCTGCCATGCCCAGTTTCCGCCGGAATGTTCCTTTGGCGCAGACGAACCAGACGGCGCCGCTGACTACGCCGATGATCAGAATCGATGACATCGGAATGTGCGGATCCCGGAGGAAATTGTTGAATCCAATGGCTCCGAATTCCTTCAACAACACGGCCACCCAAAACACCGGAAGCGAAAAGAAGAGGAACGCCATGAAGGTGACACTGTAGTCCAGACCGCTGTACTGCCGGAGTGCGGTCACAATTCCGAGCGAAACGCCGATGACGATGGCCAGCACCGCCGCTGCAGTCACCAGCAGAATGGTCATTCCCATGGCCCGGCCCAAGGCCTCGGTGACCGGTTGGCCGTTCAGCGCATAGCCCAAATCGCACTGTCCGACAAAGGGAACGACGCACTTGGCTGCGCCGGCCAACCAGCCGAAGTACCGAATCGGTGCCGGTGTGCCGAGGTCCAGCAGCGCGATCCGCTGCTCAATAAGCTGATCTTTGTTTGGCGAATTGCTGGCACGAAGGTCATGCAGGGGGTCACCTGACAATGCTGTCAATTGGTAGACCAGGAAGGAGGCACCCAGGAGAATCAGTACGGCAGTAAAAAGCCGCCGCACAATGTAGGTCACCATAGCGTTTTTCAACCTCGCTGAAGTGGTTCTGGAAGTCTGGTAGGTCCCTCGGTGTCACAAATGAGCGTAGTGCAGTCGCACGCTGTGGACTATTGGGAAAACCCAACTACTTGTGGCAGGAAATGGACCGTAAAAGCTGCAAGACGTCGGGACCGAGGTGTTCAGGGTCCCGACGCCTTGCATGCTTTGCCTAGGATCAGGCGTGGAGTTTACTTAACCTTCCACTCCCAGAAGTTCCAGAAGACGCCCGTCTGGTTCGGCTGGTACTTCACGCCCTCAATGCGGTCACTGTTGTAGGCATCAAGGCCAACCGACTGGAACAGCGGGAGTCCGTAGAAGGAATCCCAGACGTGCTTGTCGATCTGCGTGACGAGCTTGTCCTGTTCAGCCGAGTCGGTGGTGACGATCAGCTGGTCCATCAGCTTGTCGGCTTCCGGCTCCGAGAAGCCGTTGAAGTTGGAACCGGCGTCGGTCTTGAAGATCTGCGGAACGCCCGAGACGCCCACACCAGGTGAGGTCCAGCCGAAGATCGTCGCGTCGTAGGTTCCGTTGCCCAGTGCAGCACCCCAGTCGGAGGCACCCAGGCCGCCGTCGACAATCTTGAAACCGGCCTTCTCGGCGGATTCCTGGATCAGCGCGTAGGCGTCTGCACGGTTGGGGTTGTCCTTGTTGTACATGATCCGGACTTCCGGAGTAGCGCCGGCGAGAAGCTCCTTGGCGCCCTCGATGTCCGCTTCCTTGTAGTTCCCGGAGCCGTTGCTGGCCGCGGATGCCTCATAGGCCTCCTGAGCCGGGACGAAGAACTGCGAATCCAGCGGAGCAGCGTCCTCCTTGAGCGGCTTCACGATCCGGTCAACGATCGCCTGGCGCGGAACGACCTTCATGAAGGCCTCGCGGACGTTGGCATCCTTGAACACACCGGTGTAGTTCAGGTCGATGTGGTCGTAGGCAAGCTGATCCTCGACGTCAACGGTGACGCCGGGGATGCCCTGCAGCAGTTCGACGGTGTCGGCCGACGGCTGCGGGGCGATGATGTCCACCTCGCCGTTCTTCAGGGCGCTGACCTGGTCCGGCGCGGCACCGATGAAGCGGATGGTCACTTCATCAACGGCCGGCTGCGGCCCGAAGGTGTAGGACTCGTTGCGCACCAGCGTGATCGACTGGTCCGGAGTGATCGAATCGACGACGAACGGCCCGCTGGAGAGGTACAGGGACTCATCGGTCGGCAGCGACTTCGTGTCGAAGCCCGTGTTCCAGAAGTCCGCGACGGCCTTCAGGTCCTTGTTCTCCTTGGCCGGCTCATCGGGGTTGCCGCGCTTCAAGCCCTGGATGAGGTCGACGAGTGCCTGCTCATCGGCCAGACCGGCCTTTTCGGCGAGCACGTGGGCCGGCAGGCCAATGCCGCCGTCGTTGAGGCCGCCGAAGGCGATCTCCCAGTCAGCGAACGGCTCGGCGTACGTCAGCGTGATCGAACGGCCATCGTCGCCGACCTCGGGCATCTCAGTCAGGCCCAGCCCGCTGGTATCGCCGGCGAAGTCGAAGTAGCTCGTCCCGCTGGTGACGTTGCCTTCCTCGTCCGTCTTGGCATCGTTGGCGTAGCCCGATTCGACGAGCCAGTTCAGCAGCAGGTCGCCGGCGTCAACCGGGTTGCCGTCGGACCACTTCGCGCCTTCATTCACGGTGTACTTCACCACGAGCGGGTCATCCGAGACCTTCTCGTACGTTCCGAACTCTTCGTTCCGGACCACATTGAGCTGGTTGTCAACGTAGTAGAAACCGCCATGCGTCATGTAGGCGATTTTGCCGTTGATGTCGACATTGCCCGTGGCGGAATCCGAGTTGAATGAGCTAAAAGCGTTGGTCTCAGCGACGCTGATTGATCCGCCGGCTCCGGCCGCGGTGGACTCGCCCGAGCCTTCGGGGGAAGAATCTCCGCCGCCCGAAGTCGCGCAGGCGCTCAGGGCCAGGGCTGCAACAGCCGCGACACCGATAGCTTTGGAAGTACGTCCGAAACGCATTCCGCCTCCTTGTTTCTGTCTCTGAAAGGCCCCCGGCAGTGCTGCCGGGGACGGACATACACCCCGTCGCCTGAAGTTCAACGAGCTTCCCGCCGAACGTGGCATGTCTCACACGCATAAGAGCGTAAACCGGAACCTCGCGAGTTGGGTATAAAAACTTCGCTTCAGATCCGGTTGTTACCGAGATGCAACCTTAATGCCACGGTCCGTCTCCGTTGGAAACAAGGCCGTCACGGCAACGCTACAACGGAAATAGCCCGGAAACACGGGCCACGCCGCGAACCGCTCTGGGGAATGGAGCCGGAGAGAAGGTTGCCTGAGACAAACTTTAGTTATCGGCTGCTAACTGAACTTCATCCGCTGCTGTCCCCCCTTGGATCGCTGCGCGCGGCTTATTTGACCATGCCGACGACGGCGCGGTGGCCCGAGTCGAGCCGCCGGGTCCATCCCAGCACGTCCAGGTGTTCCAGCAGCGGGACAGCAACCCGCCTGGTAGTGGCCAACGTCTGGCGAGCCTCACTGGTGGTGAAGGGCTGCGGCAGGCGGGCCAATTCGCGCATCGCCATCGCCGGTGCTTGCGGCAGCAGGACCACCCCACCGGCCAGACGCAGCAGGCGTCCGCTTCGCTCCGCGGCGGCAAGCTCGCGGTCGCCCAGCCCGAGATTCTTCAGGTCATAAGCCTCCGGCGCGGCGAAAGGTGCAGCCCTCAGCCCGCGCTCCACCTCGCTCACAGCCGCCTCTGCAGGCCCCAGGCCGTTGCGCGTTCCCGGAAGGCGGATGAAACCGCCGTCGTACTCCAGACCCGCCTCTCGCACCACCGCGTCCAGCAAAGCGTCGGCTTCGGGCCCCAGCAGCTCCCGGGCAGCACCCCGGGACAGGCCCGCCGACAGCGGGTCCTTCGTGGCGAGATCCTGGACCGAGTCCCGCAGCCGCCGCTGCCAGGTATCGAAGACCGGCCGGTGCACCCACCAGTCGCCGAATGCCAAAGCCTGGTCGGGGACCTTGCCGAGGGAAGCGACCCCCATGCGCCGCAACTGGCCCACGCGGACCACGCCACGGCGGGTGACTTCGGTCAGCGCGTCGCCCTCGGGGGACATGGCTGCAAGGCTATGCGCCCGCTTCGTGCTGTCCCCGCGGCGTGTCAGGGCCGGCGGGTCGACGTCAAGGACTTGCGCCCCAGCCATGACCGACCGGCTGCCTGTTGTCCGAAGCACCAGCCGGTCCCCGAGCTCAAGCGGCAGTTGCCGGTCAAGCGAGAGCCGTGCGTGGTCGCCGTCGAAGGAACGCAGCCGGCAGGAAACGGCGGCGGTGCCAATATGGGCGATCAGCTCACGCGGAACGTCGCCGAACGGCGTGCCCATGGTCCGGCGGACGTCGATCGTGTCCACCACCGGCCAACTGCCCTCGGCCAGCAGGACGTCCCCGCGGTGCACGGCATCAGCCGGCACGCCCGAGCGCAGGTTGACGGCCACCCGGCTGGTTGGACCGAGCGAGGGTACCGCGTGGTTTTGACTGTGCAGGGCCCGGACCGACACCGTCCTGCCGTCGCCTTGGCCGTACAGCCGCAGCCGGTCCCCCTGCGTCAGGGTGCCCGCCGTCAGGGTCCCGGTGACTACGGTGCCCGCACCACTGATGCTGAATGAACGGTCGATCCACAAGCGCACCCGGGCCGCGGGATTGGGAGGCGGCACCACGTCCAAGGTCCTGTCCAGGACCCGGCGCAGGTCATCCAGCCCGGTTCCGGCAAGCGCGGACACCGTGACGGCCGGGGCATCCTGCAGTCCGGTGCCGGCCAGCTCAGCCCGTACCTGCGCAAGAACCTCCTCGGCCCGATCCGGTGCGCGGTCGCTGCGGGTCAGCACCACCACCCCATGCTTAATGCCAAACGCGGCGATGGCGTCGCGGTGGTCGCTGGATTGTGGCTGCCAGCCCTCGTCGGCGGCGACGGCGAAACACACCACCGGGACGGGCCCGAGCCCGGCCAGCATATTTCCGAGGAAACGTTCGTGGCCGGGCACATCCACGAACGCGACATCCCTGCCCGACGGCAGCCGCGTCCAGGCGAAACCCAAATCGATGGTCAGCCCCCGGCGCCTCTCTTCAGCCCAGCGGTCGGGCTCCATTCCGGTCAGCGCGCGGACAAGGGTACTTTTGCCGTGGTCCACGTGCCCGGCGGTGGCCACCACGAACATTTCAGGAGCCTTCGCCGCTCGGCCGGTCATGGAGCCGCGCAAGTGCCGAGCGCACCGCGGCAGCCAGCCGTTCGTCGTCGGCTTCGGGCACGCAGCGCAGGTCAACAAGGCAGGCACCGCCGTGGACCCGCGGCAGTACAACCGGGTCCCCGGTGCGCAGCCGCCGGGCAGCCGGTTCGGGCAGCTCGACTGCCCACCCCGGCAGCGGAACCCCGGGCGCTCCCCCGCCGCCGACCCGTCCGTCGTGTTCGACCATCCGGCCTCCGGTGGCAGCCGCCAAGCGCTCGGTGCGCTCGCGCAGCCGAACCGGATCGGCGTGCAGGGCGGCCGCCACCGGCGTCTGCCCGCCGACGACGGTGGCTTCCATCGCCGCCAGTGTCAGTTTGTCCGCCCGCACCGCCCGCGCCAGCGGATGGCGGGCCAAGCGGGCCATCACGTCGGCGCGGCCCAAAACCAGTCCTGCTTGCGGGCCGCCCAGGAGTTTGTCCCCGCTGGCGATGACGACGTCGGCACCGGCGGCCAGCGCACCGGTCATGTCCGGTTCCCCTGGCAGCGTCGGGTCCGGCGCCAGCAGGCCGCTGCCGAGATCCACGACCAGCGGCACCTGATGTTCGTCGGCTAGGGCGCGCAGCTCGCCGATGCCGACGTCGGAGGTAAAGCCGCTGACCCGGAAATTGCTGGGGTGGACCTTGAGCAGGCAACCGGTCTCCGTGTTGATCGCCGCAGCGTAATCGGCCAGGTGCGTCCGGTTGGTGGTCCCTACTTCGCGCAAGCGGGCACCGGTGGATTCAATCAGCTCCGGCAGCCTGAAACCGGCGCCGATCTCCACGAGCTCACCGCGGCTGATCACGACTTCACCGGTGCCGGCGAGCGCGGTGGTGGCCAGCACCAGGGCCGCAGCGCCGTTGTTCACCACCAGGGCTTCTTCGGCAGCCGGACAGGCGGCCAGCAGGGCCCGTCGCGCACCCGCTCCGCGCCGGGACCGCGCGCCGGTGGGCAAGTCCATTTCCACGTCAACATAGCCTGCCGCGTCGAGCAACGCGTCACAGGCGGGACCGGAGAGCGGGGCGCGTCCCAGGTTCGTATGGACGATAACGCCCGTGGCATTGAGGACGGGCCGCAGCGAGGAGGCTGTACGGGACGCTACCGCGGCCAGGACGCTCGCCTCGACGTCTCCCGGGGCAAGATCGCCGCGGCGGGCCTGTTCCTGCACGTCCCGAACAGTAGAACGGATCACGTCGTCGCCGAGCCGGCCGCGCGCGTGGCGAAGCCCTGGATGCGCCAGCAGCTGATCGGTGCGCGGAATATGCCGGCGCGGGTCGTTCTGGCCCACGGCCCCTCCTTCGGCGCGTCAGCGAGCTGCTTGGTGGCGGAAGCGGACGGGAATCGAACCCGCCAGACCGAGGTACTCGGTCTCACCGGTTTTGAAGACCGGGGGGCCCACCAGGACCCGGACGCCTCCACGAGCATGCTAACACCGCCTTCGGCTCCTATGCTGGTGCCATGAACGCGACCACCGGCGTACTGGAAGAACCCGCGGAAGCCGTCCGGCTCACCGCCTTCGCGCACGGCGGAGGCTGCGCCTGCAAGATTCCGCCGGGCGAGCTCGAGGATGTTGTCCGCGGGTTAACGGGCCAGACCGACCCCGGCGTCCTGGTCGGGCTCGACGACGGCGACGATGCGTCAGCCGTCCAAGTGGGTGAGGATCTCGCGGTGCTCTCGACCGCGGACTTCTTCACGCCCGTGGTGGACGATGCGTATGACTGGGGCCGGATTGCGGCAGCGAACGCTCTCTCCGACATTTATGCCATGGGTGGGCGGCCGATCAGCGCGATCAACCTGGTCGGTTGGCCCCGCGGCGTGCTGCCGATGGAGCTGCTGACCGAGGTGCTGCGGGGTGGGCTGGATGTGGCTGCGGAGGCTGCATGCCCGGTGACCGGCGGGCACTCAGTCGACGACCCGGAACCGAAGTACGGGATGGCAGTGACCGGAATCGCCGAGCCCGGACGCTTGATGCGCAATGACGCGGCCCGGGCCGGACTCCCGATCACGCTGACCAAGCCGATTGGCCTGGGTCTGCTCAATAACCGGCACAAGCAGACCGGGGAGGTCTTCGACGAGGCGATCGCCGTGATGACTCAGCTGAACCGGGATGCGGCCGACGCGGCCGTGCGCAGTGGCGTCCGCGCGGCAACCGACGTTACCGGATTCGGTTTACTGGGCCACCTCTACAAGATGTGCCGCGCGTCCGGGGTGGGAGCGGTGATCGACCGCGCTGCGGTTCCCCTCGTCGGCGGCGCACGAGAGGCGCTTCGGGATGGCTACATCTCCGGCGGCACCCGGCGCAACCTGGAATGGGTGCGCCCGCATGTGCGGACGGGAGCAGGCATTACCGAGGATGATCTGCTGGTGCTGGCAGATGCACAGACCTCGGGCGGGCTGCTCGTGGTTGGAGAGCTGCCGGGGCACCCCGTCGTGGGAGAGATCGTGGCGGGCTCCGGGATCGAGGTGCGCTGACTCTCCCGGCCTATCCGGCAGTCGTGATCCCGCCTAGCCGGCGGTCGTGATCGAATCGTCGACGATGCCGGCTTTCCGGCGGGTCGCGAGCCGTCGCTTCTGCGGTTCAATCGTGTACCGGGGGTCTTCGGTCGAGCGGATGCCGGCCCGCAGAACTCCGAACCGAGTCAGTGCCGAGGCCGTCAGCAGGACCACGCCGCAGGCCGCCGCCACCGGCCGGTGCCTGCCGCCGGCCATGACTCCGATGCCGCCGGCGGCAGCCAGCCACTGACTCCACGCGAGCATGCGTCCGGGCGCACCCTCGCGGAGAGGTTCGGCCGCGACCGGGTCCATTCGGTGTTCCATGGCCCGGGTGGCGATCAGATCGCCGGCAACGCCCAGGACCGCCAGCACGCGGGCCGGGCCTGCTTGCTGGACCGGCGTGGTGATCATCGCCAGACCGGCTGCGGCCAGGCTGGCAGAACTGACGAAGACGAAGGGCAGGTCTTCGCGCGCTGCGTTCCACGTCGGGTTGGCAGTATCCGACAACAACACCGCGGTGTAGGCGGAGAGCGGGGTGGCGAACAAAGCCGCCTCGACGCCCGCCGGCCCCTCGATCGTGCGCAGCACTTTGCGCAGCGGCCCCAGCGGGAGCCGCGATCCGGTCATGCGGTCGATCTCGGAAGCTGCGGAGATACCGACGCCGGCGCTAAACGCCGCCAGGATCCAGGAGCCCAAACTCATCGGTGACGTGGGTTTGATGGTCCGCAGCATATTGAGGAAACGCTCCGGCCGGCCCAGATCGGCAACCAGCGCCGCAGCACCAATTCCCACCGATGCAAGGGCTGCAAGCCTGCTGTTCCGGCACAGTACCGGCCTGCCCGTGAGCTGTCCGCCGAGTCCAAGCAGCGCGGAACCGCCCGCCACGCCCCCCAAAAAGAGGTAAGCACTGATCGGGTCGCCCCACGGCGGTGGTTTGACCACCGGCCGGCCGTAGTAGGAGGTGAACTCCGCCTCCGGCACCATCGGCGTCTCGCCCGGCCCCTCCCCCGCCCCGGCGCGCCTCCGCTTGCCTCCACGCTTGGAGCGGCGAGGCGGTTCGGGCGGCCGGTAGTCGTCGAAGTCGGAGACGGTCAAGGGCGGCCTCCCACCAGAAAGGCCGCAGCGGCCGCGGCCAGCATGCCGGCAGCGGCAAGGCCGGCCCGCTTGAACATTCGTGGCAGGTCGGCGGTGGGCACGCGCGGATCCGGCGGCAGACCGTACACCTCCGGTTCATCCAGCAGCAGGAACACCGAACCGGTGCCTCCCACACCGTCGGCGTCGTTGGCCCCGTAGAGGCGCGCCTCGGTCAGCCCCTGCGCGTGCAGTTCGGCAACGCGCTCTTTCGCGGTGCTCACCATCTGCTCGCGCTCACCGTACTTGATCGACGTCGTCGGGCAGGCCTGGGCACAGGCGGGAGTCTGGCCATCAACCATCCGGTCGTAGCACAGCGTGCATTTCTGCGCGACGCCTACGTTGCGGGTCGGCGCCTGCTCCCCCGGGGTGAAATCGCGCTGTCCCTTCACTCCGGCAGTGCCATCGCTGCGCCGCTCGATCA
Source organism: Arthrobacter sulfonylureivorans (assembly GCF_047607445.1). Classification (GTDB taxonomy): domain Bacteria; phylum Actinomycetota; class Actinomycetes; order Actinomycetales; family Micrococcaceae; genus Crystallibacter; species Crystallibacter sulfonylureivorans_A. Next base: position 37,162 of record NZ_JBLKRT010000025.1, on the reverse strand, counting down.
CTCCGAACGGGCATCCCGCGACGCAGGTTCCGCAGCCATTACAGACATCGTCCTGCACCACAACCGTGCCGTGTTCGGTCCGGAACAGGGCACCGGTCGGGCAGACGTCGAGGCACCCGGCATTGGTGCAGTGCTTGCACACGTCCGAAGACATCAGCCACCGGAAATCGGGCGTGTCCGGCGGCGTCGTGTCCACGTCGGGTGAACTGCCCGCAGCTGCGGGGGCGCCCGGCGGTCCGATGCCGGGCATGCCGAGGCTGACCAGCGCCCGCCCCGATTCGCGTGCCTTGTCGATATGCTCACGGTCCTGCTCAATGAAGGCAACATGCCGCCAGGTGTCGGCTCCCAACGAGCCGGTGTTGTCATACGAGGACTCGAGCAGCTCGAACTCCGAGTCGTGGGGATTGCGGTTCCACTCCTTGCAGGCCACTTCGCAGGCTTTGCACCCGATGCAGATCGACGTGTCGGTGAAAAAGCCCTTTCGAGGGTGTCCCGTGTGCGGGATGTGTCCGGGGGCTTCGGTCAGCTTGTTCATTTAGCCTTCCCTCGTCGCGTCGTCGCCCGACACCCGGTTGGGGCCGGTGACCTTGTCGCTGCCGGTCTCGGGCGTCACACCGGCGCGGGCCTGATAGGCGGCCACCAAGGACAGGAGTTCGGGCCCCTGCGGCCGACGACCCGGGATGATGTCGCACGATCCGGCTTTCGATTCCTGGATCTGCACGTTCGGGTCAAGTGTCACTCCGAGCAGATCGTTGGCCGCATCGCCGCTGACGACGGCGTCACCGCCGACTCCCCAGTGGTAGGGCAGCCCGATCTGGTGCATCGTGCGCCCGCCGACCACCAACGGTCTCACCCGGTCGGTGACGAGTACCTTAGCCTCGATGGCGGCCCGTGTTGAGATGATGGTTGCCCAGCCGTAGGGTTCCAATCCGCGTTCGGCCGCCAGTTCCGGGGATACTTCGCAGAACATCTCCGGCTGAAGCTCGGAGAGGTACGGCAGCCATCGGCTCATGCCGCCGGCCGTGTGGTGTTCGGTCAACCGGTACGTGGTGAAGACGTACGGGTAGATGTCCGCCCCCGGCGTGCCCGCACTGGGGGCGCTGAGGTTGTCTTCGCGCGGATAGATCAGCCGGGCCGGGTTCTGCTGCTGCCGGTAGAGCGGGTTGGCCACCGGGGACTCCTGCGGCTCATAGTGAGTCGGCAGCGGACCGTCCACCATGCCTTTCGGCGCGAACAGCCATCCTTTGCCGTCGGCTTGCATGATGAAGGGATCGTCCCCGGCCAGCGCGGCTGCGCCGCCAAGGGATATATCAGGACGGCTTCCCGGAGCTCGATCTGCTGGGAAGTCGGGGACGTCCTCGCCGGTCCACCGGTTTTGCTTCTGGTCCCACCAGATGTACTTCTTGCGTTCGCTCCACGGCTTTCCCTCGGGGTCCGCCGAGGCGCGGTTGTAGAGAATGCGGCGATTGGCAGGCCAGGCCCAGCCCCATTCGGAGGCGACTGGCCCTTGTTCCTGGCCGGGCTTTCGGTCTGCGGCGTGGTTAATGCCGTCCGCGTAAACGCCGGTGTAGATCCAGCATCCGCCATCCGTCGAGCCGTCGGGGCGCATCTCGGTGTACGACGAGAGAGGCTGGCCGGCCTTGGGGCCACTGAGGTGGCGGCCGTTGATTTCAGCCAGCACCGCCTCGCCGTCAGGCTCGCCGTTTTCATCGGTGGGATAGTCCCAGGTTAAATCCAGCAGCGGCCGGTCCCGTTCATCGGTCGAGTCCGCAAGCTTGGCCCGGATGCGCTTGCCCAGCTCATAGAAGAACTGCAGTTCGCTCTGGCAGTCGCCCGGCGGCCGGACAGCCTGATGCCGCCATTGCAGCAGTCGCTGGGTCTGTGTGAAGGAGCCTGCCTTTTCCACATGGGTCGCCGCCGGCAAGAAGAAGACCTCGGTGCCGATGTCCTCAGTGCGCAGCTCGCCCGAAGCGATCTCCGGACCGTCCTTCCACCACGTGGCCGACTCGATCAGGTTGAGATCGCGCACCACCAGCCATTTCAGATGGGACATACCAAGGCGCTGCATCCGGCCATTGGCGGACCCGATGGCCGGATTCTGGCCAAAGATGAAGTAGCCGTCTACCTCATCGGCAAGCATGTTCATCACCGTCTGGTAGGTCCCGTGCGGACCGTCAATCCGGGGCAGGTACCCATAGGCCCAGTCCGAGTCTTCGTTGGCGGCGTCGCCCCACCAGGCTTTGAGCAAGCTGATGGTGTAGGCGTCCGCGTCTGCCCAGAAGCCCTTCTGCTCCTTGGACGCGATGGCGTCGCAGTATTCGCTCAGCGTCTCAATGCCGGCCTTCGGCATGGGGAGGTATCCGGGCAACAGGTTGAACAGCGTGGGGATGTCGGTGGAGCCCTGGATGCTGGCATGGCCGCGCAGCGCCATGATGCCGCCGCCAGGCCGCCCCACGTTGCCCAGCAAAAGCTGCAGGATCGCCGCGGTCCGGATGAACTGCGCACCCACGGTGTGCTGGGTCCAGCCGACGGCATACGCAAAGCAGGTGGTCCGGTCGCGGCCGGAGTTCTCCGTGACGGCCCGCGCCAGGTAGTCAAAATCCGCCAGCGAGATGCCGCAGGCATCCCGGACCATTTCCGGGGTATAGCGCGAGTAGTGGCGCTTCAGGATCTGGAACACCGTCCGTGGGTGCTCGAGGGTCGGGTCCTGCACAAAATCAGGGCGCCCCATCGGCGGACCACCGCTGCCATACTGATCCCCGGCGGCCCGGGCGGCGGTATCGGCGCCGTGTTCGTGTCCGTGTTCTACCGACTCTTCTGTCTCTGACTTCCGCTCATAAGCCCAGGACGCCAGATTGTAGTGGCCCGTCTCAGGCTCAAATCCGGAGAACAGCCCGTCCAGGTCTTCGGTGTCACGGAACTCTTCGTTCACCAGCGTTGCCGCGTTCGTGTAGGCAAGGACATATTCCTTGAACCACAGATCGTTGCTGATCACGTGGTTGATCAGCGCACCCAGCAGCACGATGTCCGAGCCGGCGCGGATCGGGACGTGCTTGTCGGCCACCGCGCTGGTGCGGGTGAAGCGCGGATCCACATGGATGACCTTCGCGCCGCGTGCCTTGGCCTCCGTCACCCACTGGTAACCGACGGGATGGCACTCGGCCATGTTTGAACCCTGAATCACAATGCAGTCAGCATTGGCCATGTCCTGAAGCGATTGCGTCGCTCCGCCGCGTCCAAAGGAGGTTCCCAGACTGGGAACCGTGGCGGAGTGTCAAATGCGTGCTTGGTTTTCCAGTTGGATGGCGCCCGCTGCGGTGAAGAGTTTCTTGATCAGATAGTTCTCTTCATTGTCCAGCGTGGCCCCGCCCAACCCCGCGATCCCCATGGTCCTCCGAAGCCGACGACCATGCTCATCGTTTTCCTGCCAGTTGTTCCGGCGCGCTTCGAGGAACCTCTCGGCCACCATCTCGACGGCGGTGTCCAGGTCCAGGTGCTGCCAGTCCTTGGCATGGGGTGCCCGATACAGCACCTGCGTCTGCCGGCTCGGCGCATTGACCAGCTGCTCGCTCGCTGACCCCTTGGGGCAGAGCCGACCCCGGGAAATCGGCGAATCCGGGTCGCCTTCGATCTGGACGACCTTCTCATCCTTGACGAAAACGCGCTGGCCGCACCCCACCGCGCAATAGGGACACACGCTTTGCACCACGCGGTCCGCGGTGGACGTTCGCGGAGCGATATCGCGGGTTCGGGGCGAGGTGACGGCCCCGCTCCGCCCCAGTGAATCACTCGTCCGGAACTGCCGTACCACCGGCCACTCCAGATAGCTGAACCGCGACATGCGCCCACCCTAACCCAAACCATGCACGGGCAACAGGGGCGCGACGGCGCCGCTGCGGGCAGCCCTCAAAGTCCAGTCCGCCGAACCGGCGGCTCATCCGTTCAAGGGAACCTCAGGACGCTGCGGATTACACCGCACACCTACATCCAAAGGACACCGTCTTCCCGGAATTCCCGGATGCGGTGGGCCATCATTCGGCCCAGCAGCTCAGCGGGAACCGGCCCCGAATACGGCAGTTTGATGGAGCCTTTGCCGGTCTGGAAACCGGCAAGTTCGGCGCTGAACGCATCCAAGGTGCTGGGTGTGAAAACAAAATTCGCGTGCTGTTGGTAGCCGGCGAAAATAAACATGATGGTTCCGTCCAGGGAGTAGGCCGGATTACCCCACTTCAGCCCTTCGTCGGCCTGCGGAACATGGGTGCGGCTCAGCTGGCGGAGTTCGGCCAGCCGCCGAGCGGCCTCTTCCGGGAACGATTCGAGGTATTCGTCAACGGTCTGCGGCTTGTTCACGCTCTCAACGTACCTCTTCCCGGACAACCGGCATCGGTTCGACGGCGTCCCGGTGCATCGCTGCCGCGTCCGCTCCCCCGCCCGATACGGGCAGCCCGGCCCACCACCGACGGGCCTGCATTTCGATGCGGGGACCGGCAAGATATTCACAGCAGGCGTCGTGCGGTCCATACTCGAACACGTACAGGGCATCCGCACGGCGGAGCCGCCCCTGGCACAGGGCTCCGGCGGCAGATGCAGGCGCGAACATCGGAGTCCGGCATGTCCATTTGGAGCGGTTCCCAATCCATCCTGAGGCGCAAACCGATTACCGAGATGGTGGAGGAAAGCGGGGAAAGCCATCTTTCCAAAAGCCTCGGCCTGTGGCAGCTGACCGCGATCGGCGTTGGCGGCATCATCGGCATCGGCATCTTTACGCTCGCCGGGCTGGTGGCCAACGGCGGCGGCGAGGCTCCGCCGGTCGGTCCGGCGGTCCTCATTTCCTTCCTCATCGCCGGCCTGGCCAGCGCCGCGGCTGCACTATCGTACTCAGAGTTCGCCGGCATGATCCCGTTTGCCGGCTCCGCCTATACCTACGGCTATGTGGCGCTCGGGGAACTGATCGGCTGGTTCATCGGCTGGGACCTGCTGCTGGAATACACGGCCATCGTCGCCGTCGTCGCCATTGGCATTTCGGGCTATTTCAGCGCCTTCATGGAGGGCATCGGCGTCCAGATACCGGCTTGGATGGAGGGCACGGGCGACACGGTCGAGGGCGGCGTGATCAATGTGCCGGCCATTGTGGTGTGCTTGCTGATCGCTTGGATCCTCAGCCGCGGGACCCGCACCTTCGGCCGGTTCGAGCTGATAGCGGTGGGGCTGAAGATCGCGCTGATCCTCTTCATCATTGGGCTGGGCTTCTTCTTTGTGGACCCGGGAAATTACACCCCGTTCATGCCCTCGGGGTTTGGTCCGGTGCTGGCCGGGGCTGCCACCGTCTTCTTCGCGGTCTTCGGTTATGACGCCATGAGCACGGCGGCGGAGGAATCCGTGGACGGCAAGAAGTACATGCCGAAGGCGATCCTGCTGTCATTGGGTATCGCGATGACGTTGTACGTGCTGGCCACCCTGGTGTTGACCGGCATGCAGAACTACACAGACATCAATCCGACCGCAGGGTTTGCGTCCGCCTTTGAGTCTGTCGGGCTGCCGGCGGTGGCCACGATCATTTCCGCCTTTGCCGTGGTATCGATCCTGACCGTGATGCTCACCTTCCTGCTCGGCGTGACCCGCGTCTGGTTCTCGATGAGCCGCGACGGACTGCTGCCGGCCTGGTTCTCCGCCACAGACCGGCGCGGCACTCCGCAGCGGGTGACCTGGATCGCCGGCATCGCGGCAGCGCTGCTGGCCGGGGTGTTCCCCATCCGGGCCGTGGCGGACCTGACGAACATCGGCATCCTGGCCGCCTTCGTGGTAGTCAGTATCGCCGTCATCGTGCTGCGGCGTACCCGGCCGGATGTGCCGCGCAGCTTCCGGCTGCCGCTGATGCCCGTAGTCCCTGCCTTCGGCGTCCTCGCCTCCTTGTTCCTGATGTTCCAGTTGCACTGGGAAACCTGGCTGCGCTTTGCGGTCTGGCTGATCATCGGTCTGGTCATCTACATCTTCTACAGCCGCAAGCACTCGCTGATGAACCCGAACAGTCCCCGCCACAGGGCCGTGCAGTGAGCTGACGGCCCGGACCTGTATGGCGGCTTGGTCACCGCACGCTCAGGGCGTTCGGAGAGAGGCCCCGGACAGGTCAGCTGAAGAAACGGAATAAGAATACGGAGTGAGAAAGGGGTGGCCCGTCATGGGCGCTGAGGAGGCTCCACGGCTCACCGTCGTGCAGCCAGGGGAAGGACGCCATGGCAATCTCGGAAGCATTGGGGTTGTTTTCAAACTGTTCGGCGAACATACCAACGAGCAGGTCTCGATCGTTGAGCACCCGTTCCCGGTCGGGGCCTTGGTTCCGCCGCACATGCATACCCGCGAGGATGAGTATTCGATCGTCCTTGAAGGCGAAATCGGCTTCCGCTCCGGTGAGCGGGAGGCCGTGCTGGGCGCAGGTGGCTACATCACCAAGCCGCGCGGAGAACTGCACACCATGTGGAACGCAGGGAAGGTTCCGGCGAGGATGATCGAAGTGATCAGCCCCGCCGGATTCGAGCACTTCTTCTGGGCAGTGGCCGATCAACTCGAAACCGGCGAACCAACTGATCCGGACGCCATCGGCAAACTGGCAGCCGAGTACGGCCTCCAGTTCGGCGAGGCGCCCTGGTTGCCCGGCATCATAGCCCGGTACGGCCTGACTCCTCCGATGTGATGCGACGGTCCGCAGACACACCGGATTTCAGTAGATCCCCAGAGCAGCCAAGAGCATCGCGGCATGCACCAACCAACGGCTGCCGCTCATCGGTCCGGCAGCGAATAGCGGGCCTCGATTCGGCCGATTTTCCAGTACGCGACCGCGGCCAGCCATGTTGCCGCGAACAGCGCGCAGATCAGGAAGCCAAAGTTCTCCAAGTTCACGGACGCGACCCAGGCCACGGGACCGCTGTCTACCTTCATCCTCTCGGCCACCAGTCCCATTAGTCCGACTCCGCCGACGAGGAAAGCCAGCAGGACGGACGACCCGGTGACCATGAGGTTGTAGTACACCTTCCGGACCGGGCGTGCGTAGGCCCACTGGTAGGCCCGGTGCATAAAGATGCCATCGAGCGTGTCGAACAACGTCATGCCGGCGGTGAACAAGACCGGCAGAACGAGAGCCACATACCAGGGTGCGGTGAGGGCGGCACTGCCGCCGATGACAAACAGGCCAATCGTCGTTGCCGTATCGAACCCCAGCCCGAACAACACACCAATGGGGTACATCTTCCAGGGCCGGTCGATCTGTCGAGCAAGCGGTGCCAACACCCGGTTAAGGAGCCCGCGGTTTTGCAGCAGGTCCTCGACTTCAGCTTCGTTGTATTCGCCGCTCCTGAGCTGGCGGAAGACGCGGGCGATCCCGATGAATGAATACAGGTTCAATGTACCGATCAGCAGCAGGAACAGCCCGGAAACGATGACACCCCAAACTCCGGTGACGGAAGCCAGCAGCGAATCGCCGTCGGAGATCTGGCCGGCCAGGCTATGCAGCCCGGCGGCCAGCAGCGAGACAGCAACGATCACGACGGTCGAATGCCCCAAGGCGAACCAAAAGCCTACGGACACCGGCCGGCTACCCTCCCCCACCAGCTTGCGCGTTGTGTTGTCCACCGCTGCAATATGGTCGGCATCAAACGCGTGGCGCGCCCCCAAAATGAAAGCAGTAAAGGCCAGTCCGAGACCGAAGGGCGCCCGATCTGCCACTTCGGAGTGCCCAGGTAAGACGACGGCGAAGAACATGCCCCACCCGGTGACCAGCAGGAACGCAATCACCGAGGCCATGCCCAAGACACTTTTCCGGCTGCCAGCTGCCTGTCTTTGGGGGTGACGTTTCACGATTTCCTGCCACTCTGGCCGCATGACTGCTTCGCCTGTGGGATATCAATGGAGCACCTCCGCCCAGAATGCAGAGCACACATTGCCCTGTCAAGCGGCCGCGTTGTCTCGTCAAAGATGCGCTTTCACCCCGCTGCGCTTCACCGCCCACCCGGTCCCCAAAGCGGCAACTGCATCGAACCATCAACCGGCCCGGGGCCTCGGAATCCTTCTTGACGCATTCGGAGCCTCCAGTATCGTGATGGCAATCGACAAGCACTGACGACTTGGAGTACCGATGGCCGTTCGCGTTGACCTCAACATCTCGCTCGACGGGTTCGCCACCACGACGGATCAAACCCCGGAGAACCCCTTCGGCGACGACTGGCCCCGCTTGGTCGACGCGTATGCCGCGACCAGAACCTTCCGCGAGCGCGTCCTGCACGACGCCTCGGGCCAGGGCACGACTGGCGTCGACGACAAGTATGCGGAGGCGTACTTCGCTGACACCGGGGCGGAGATCATGGGTGCCGGGATGTTCGGCCTGCACAACTTTCCTGACGACCCGGACTGGCGAGGATGGTGGGGCGACGAGCCCCCATTCCGGATCCCGGTTTTCGTGCTCACGCACCGCGCCCCACGGCCCTCGATCGAGATGACCGGCGGCACCATTTTCCATTTCCTCTCCGCAACGCCACAGGAAGCGCTCGACCGGGCACTGGAAGCCGCCGGCGGCAAGGACGTCCGTGTTGGCGGCGGAGCGACCGTCGTGCGCGACTTCCTGAAGGCCGGGCTCGTCGATCAACTCCACGTGGCGATCGCGCCGATCATTCTCGGCCGCGGCATCCGCCTCTGGGACGACCTGCGCGGCTTGGAAACCGGCTACGACGTGACCGCCGAAACGGCAGAGAGCGGCACGGTCCACCTGACATTCCGTCGCTAGGCCGCTCCTCATCTGCGGCTGCAAGTAGAGCTACCGCTGACGAAGCGTTGGCATTATTGTCGAGTCCCGGCATTGCTCGGAGTCGCTGAGAGGTTCCTACTGGTGGGAGGAGCCCGAACTACCCATATGGCTTGCCGCCAGGCTGTCTCCACCCTCGAAATGGCGCCAGTGATAAGGCAGCGGGCAGCGGGGCTCCAGCCGCATAGCGATTGGAGGAATTATGTTCGCTCGTGTCAGCACTTATCGAGGCAGCCAGGATCCGTCCAGCGGACCCGCGGAGGATATCGTCAAGCGGGTGCTGCAGCTCCCCGGTTGCCGGGGCTTCTATTTCATGAATGGGAGGGAGAACGGCAAATCGTTCTCCATCGCGCTATATGACACGGAGGAAAACCTCGCGGCAAGCAAGGAGATGGCTAACAGACTTCGCTCTGAGGCAAGCACCTCCCTCACGCTGGAGGTCCTTGAGGTCGACGAGTACGAAGTAGCCACCGCCGAGCTCAGCGACTGAGCGCAGGCGTTCAGCGGCCGATCAGCCGTCAGCTCTTCTTCAGTTCCTCAGCGAGCATCACGATGATGCCGCTGGGACCGCGGACGTAGGTGAGCTTATAGACGTCCTCATAGGTGGCCACACCGCGAAGCGGACGGCAGCCGTGCTTCGCGGCTATCTCCAGGGCCTTGTCCAAGTCATCGACCGAGAAAGCGACCCTGTGCATGCCAATTTCGTTGGGCCGCGTGGGCGCCGTCTCGATCGCATCGGGGTGGATGTACTCGAAGAGCTCGAGCCGGCCGTGGCCGTCCGGGGTCTGCAGCATCGCGATCTTGGCATGGTTGCCATCAAGCCCGACGGCGGTGTCGGTCCACTCACCGCTGACCGTGTCACGGCCGATAACCGAAAGACCCAGGTCGGTGAAAAAAGCGATCGTTGCCTCGAGGTCCCGGACTGCGATCGCGACGTTCTCAAGTTTGATGGCCATGCGCGTCATGTTAGCCAGCCGAGAGCGCACCCGTGAAGGCCCTGCTTCGCGCCGGTGCTGCGGGACAATAAAGGCGTGGACGACCTGTATGTACCCCCGGGACCCGGCGTGCCCGGCGGACTCCGGATACCAGCATCAGAGCTGCTGGAGCAGTTCTCCCGAGCCTCCGGACCCGGCGGCCAGAGCGTGAATACAGCGGACTCGCGCGTGCAACTGAGTCTCGACCTAGGCTCCACAACAGCGCTGAGCGACGTCCAGCGTGAACGCGCCCTCGACCGGCTCTCGGAGCGGATCTCCGGCACGGTGCTCACCATCAGCGCCTCCGAGCACCGCTCCCAGCGGCTCAACCGGACCGCCGCCAGGCAACGCCTCGTCGCAGTCCTCCGCGACGCATTGGCTCCCACCATTGTGCGGCGACCGAGCCGACCCACCCGTGGCTCACAGCGACGTCGGCTCGCAGGAAAACGGTTGCGCTCCGAAACCAAGCGCAACCGCCGGCGCCCAGAGCCCGAGTAACCTTCTTTGTTAGCGAGATCGTTGGGCAGTCAGTTTGGTGATCCGAGATGCCCTGGCCCACCCTCCAGTCAATACCCTGTCAACCGCTCGCTTGCTGGCCACCTCGCCAGTGCAGTCAGGGACCCACGATCCCGGGGCCCCGATCGGACTCGTCTTCGCCGCCTTCTTCGGGAAGCAGTCCGCGCTGGTCGAGCACGTACAACAAAATGAAGGCCGGCACGATCAGCAGCACGGCGAGACCGGCCGCGACCAGCACGGCGGTGATCGTGCCCGACGGCGCAGCCGCCGCGGAGACCGTGAGCGTTTCCGGCAGCAGGTAGTCCCACTGTGCGACGCCCCAGGCCAGCACGAGGGCACCGGCCGCGGCGATCGCGGCCAACCGCCCTCCGCGGCGCGGGCGACCCCGGAGCAGGACCAGCGCACCGAGCCCGGCGACCACCGAGATGATCACCAGCGGCAGGGCCCGTGAGGTGAGTCCTTCGAAGACGTAGCCAGCTTCGCTGCGTACGACGAAGAGACCAACCAAGGCGACGGCCCCAGCCGCGGCGCCGGCTGCCACGGCGCGGACGCGGAAGTAGCCGACCATCGCCTCGTCGGAGAGGCGACCGGCATCCCAGGTGAGCAGTACCGCGGCGACGTAGGCCGTCACGGATACGGCCAGCAGCCCCATGACAATCGACGTCGGGTTGACCCAACTGTGCAGCGCATCGCCCGCCCGGCCGCCGGCCGGAACCTGGCCGGATGCGATGCCGCCCGCGATGGCGCCGAAGCAGTAGGGCACCAGCACCGAGGAGACGGCGAAGATGACGCCGAAGCTGCGGCGGGCTGGCTGCCGAAACACCGCCTTACCGAAGGCGAAGCCGGCACCGCGCAGGACTATGCCAAGGGCCGCCAGGGTGAGGGGCACGAACATGGTCAAGGTGATCGATGCGTAGGCCTCGGAGAAACACGTCCAGAGCACGACGAAGATGAAGATCAGCCACACGTGGTTCGCTTCCCACACGGGTCCGATCGAGTGGTCGATGACCTCGCGCGGCCGCTCGCCACGCTTCGCGCCGCCAGCGGTCAAGTCCCAAAAGCCGGCACCGAAGTCAGCGCCGCCGAAGATCGCGTAAATGGTGATGGCAGCGAACAAGAGCAGGGCCGCGGCGGTGTCCACTGGTGATCCCTAGGTCTCTTCCACCTGCTGGCGCGGACCATACGGGGAATCTGCCTCCTCGAACCGCTGTGCCTCACGGTAGCGACGACTCATCCCACGCAGGACGAGGATTGTGGTGATGCCCAGCCCGATGTAGAGAATCGTGACCGCGATGAAAGTTATCCAAACTCCGGTGTTGGTGGTCGCGGCGTCCTCCACCCGCATCTTGTTGTAGACGATCCAGGGCTGGCGTCCGACCTCGCTCACCGTCCAGCCTGCCTCCAGCGCCAGGACGGCCAGCGGCCCGGCTGTGACGGCGCAGCGCAGGAACCACTTGCTGCGCGGCATGTCTCGTCGGAAGATCCACGATGCCCAGTACCACAGCGTCAGCAAGAACAGGGCAGTTCCGACGCCGACCATGACGTCCCACGCGAGATGGACGACGTTCACCTGGCGGTTCGTCGGCCGCTCGTCCGCGGGTACGCTGTCGAGCCCCTGCACGACGGTCGCCCGGCCAGTGCTAGGGTCGGACAACCACGAGGCCAGCCCGGGGATGGGGACACCGCCCACCACCTCTCCTTCCGCGTTGAGATGGCCAAGCAGCGTCTCGGGCACGTCGCTGCCGGTGGTCGGCACCATCTCGATGGCGGCGAACTTTACCGGCTGGTTGCTGTAGACCCAGCGGGCCAGGCCGTCACCGACTCCCATCTGCACCGGGACGGCGCCGGCGGCCACGGTGAAGGCGATGAGGAAACCGAGCCTGTGGTAGTGGTCCCGCCGCCCGCGCAGCATCGCCGTAGCGTAGACCATGGCCACCAGGAAGCCGCCGACCAGATAGGCCGCAATCACCATGTGAGCCGCCATCAGCGGCATGGCCCGGTTGAAGATCACCCCGAGCGGATCCACCGCCACGACGTTCCCGGCGGTGTCCAGCGTGACCCCTTCGGGGGAGTTCATCCACGCGTTGGCGGCCACCACCGAAATGCTGCCGAAGATGCCGGCGACGGCGATGGGGACGCCGGTCCAGAAGTGGGTCCAGGGTTTGAGTCGCCGCCAGCCGAAGATGTAGATCGAGATGAATACGGCCTCGAGAAAGAAGAACAGACCCTCGAACGCGAAAGGCACGCCGAACGCCTCGCCCCAGTGCCCCATGAACTGAGGCCAGAGCAGGCCGAACTCAAAGGAGAGAACCGTTCCGGTGACGGCGCCGACTGCGAAGGTGACCGCCATGTACTTCGACCAGCGCTGTGCCAGCCGGATGGCGACAGCGTCCGCCCGACGGATGCCTCGGTAGTTGGCGATCAGCGCCATCACCGACCAGGACACGCCGAGTGGCACCAGGACGATGTGGAAGGCCAGCGTGAACGCCATCTGTGCACGGGCCCACGGAACCGGGTTCACCTCCATGGTGGGGATGAGGACGTCAGCGAACAGCGTCATGTCGCACCCCTTCCGGCGTCATTGACAGCTGCCATGGGGGTCCCGGGGATAGTCAAGGCCGGAGCCTCCTGGAGCGAGTTCTCGGATCTACCGTTGCTGCCTCTAGGCACTGATCCTGAACCCCGGGGCGGACGGCGTCATCACGCAAAATGGGTGATGACGGGGACCGGGAGGCAGTGGTTGGCTCTGATAGATGCCGGTTTCAGGTCCGCTCCGGCACGGAGGCCGCCAGCACGTTCATTTTCTGGTTGAGCGCCGATCACGTTGAGGAGATGCCATGACAGCACCCATGGACGACCGAAGCGCGGCTGGCCGTGGCCAGCCGGTTAGCGCAGGTCAGGGTTCCGCCGACGCGTTCGTGGTGTTCGGGATCACCGGAGACCTGGCCAGGGTAATGACGTTCAGGTCGCTGTACCGGCTGGAGCAGCGGGGTCTGTTGCAGTGTCCGATCATCGGGGTGGCCGTCGATGATTGGACGGTTGATCAGTTGGTGGAACGGGCCCGGGCGTCGATCAAGGGCACTGGAGAGGTGATCGACGCCGCCGTCTTCGACCGCTTCGCGGCCCGTCTGTCCTATGTGCAGGGCGATTTCGGCGACGCGGCGACCTATGGCCGGGTCGCCGAGGCGATTAAGGGCGCCGACAGCCCTGTGTTCTACCTCGAAATCCCGCCCTTCTTGTTCGGCACAGTCGTCAAGGGCTTGGCCCGGGCCGGCCTGACCGCGACGGCGCGGGTAGTGGTAGAAAAGCCGTTCGGGCATGACCGAGCTTCGGCTCGCGCCCTGGCCGAGGAGTTGCACCAGTTCATCGACGAGTCGCAGTTGTACCGGATCGACCACTATCTGGGGAAGATGGGCCTGGAGGAGATCATCTACCTGCGGTTCGCCAACACGATGCTTGAACCGATCTGGAACCGAAACTACGTCGAGTGCGTCCAGATCACGATGGCCGAAAATTTCGGCGTCGAGGACCGTGGCCACTTCTACGATCCCGTCGGTGCGCTGCGCGACGTGGTGGTCAATCACCTTATGCAGGTCGTCTCCGCGGCTGCTATGGAGCCGCCGTCTGGGGGTAATCCGCAAACGCTCAAGGACTCGCAGGTCGCTTTGTTCCGCTCGGTCTCCGAGGCCGATCCCGTCCACTACGTTCGCGGGCAGTATGAGGGTTACCAGAGCATCAACGGAGTGGCGGCGGATTCGACGACGGAGACCTACGCCGCGCTGCGCCTCGACATCGATAATTGGCGCTGGTCGGGGGTGCCGTTCTTCATTCGGGCCGGCAAGAAGCTTCCGGTCACTCAAACCGAGCTTCGGCTGGTGTTCAAGCAGCCGCCCCGGCTCGGTTTCAACTTCGGATCCGACCGCTTACCAGAGCCCAACCAGATCCTCATCAGGCTTGATCCGTCGACCGGTGCCATGCTCAAAGTTGAGGCTCTCCGCGCGGACACGGTGGGGCCCGGCGCCATCGACCTCGACATGGAGTTTGCTGAAGAAGGGGGCGAGGGGCCGACTCCGTATGAAGTCTTGCTCCACGCGGCGATGGTCGGAAACAGTACACGTTTCACCCGCCAAGACGGGGTCGAGGAGACGTGGCGGATCATGCAGCCACTCCTGGATGCGCCGCCACCGGTGCACAGCTACAAGCCCGGGTCTTGGGGGCCGGCAGCCGCAGATGAACTGACTGCCGATTACGCCGGTTGGCACTGGCCTTGGCTGGCGACATGAGTCTTAAGGATAGGAGGGATCATGGCTGACCAGAGTCACGACGACCCGAACGCTCCGGACATCGCTGCTACCGCCGGCCAGGGTCAGGTAGAAAAGTTCCAGGATCCTGGACTACCTCCCCACCGCCCGCGCCGTGCCGATAAGGATTCCCGGGCCGCAAAGCGCGCCGAGCGGCAGGTTGCAATTCTCTTTGCCATATCCATGATCGGTACCCTGCTTTTCTTCGTCGGGTATTTTGCCATCCCGTTACCGACTGCGATTTCCACGCTGCGACTGCAAAACCTGCTGCTGGGCATGGGCACGGCCTTCGCGATGCTCGGCATCGGCGTCGGCATCGTGCACTGGGCGAAGACCCTGATGCCGGACCATGAAGTGGCCGAGGAACGCCACGAGGTCCGCACCGAAGAGGACCGCCGGGACGCGGAGCAGATCATGGGCCAAGTCCTTGACGAGTCCGGCATCAAGCGCCGGCCGCTGATCCGCAACACCCTCATTGCCGCCGGGGCGCTGGCCATCCTGCCGGCCATCGGCATCTTCCGGGACCTGTCCAAGAACCTCGACCCGAAGGTCCTGGGACAGACGCTGTGGAAGGAGGGCACGCGTCTGGCACGCGACCCCGAAGGAACACCGATCAAAGCCTCGGACGTGACTTTCGGCGCTATCTTCCATGTCGTCCCTGAAGGCCTGAACGAACTCTCCGTTGGCAGGCTCGTCGAAAAAGCCAAGTCAGTAGTCCTGCTCGTCCGTCTGGACCCGGCGGATCTGCATCCCAGTCCAGGCCGGGAGGACTGGGCCTACAACGGCATCGTTGCCTATTCCAAAATCTGTACGCACGTCGGCTGCCCGGTGGCCCTGTACGAGCAGCACACCCACCACCTGCTCTGCCCCTGCCACCAGTCCACCTTCGACGTGACCCATCAATGCGAGGTCATCTTCGGCCCGGCATTCCGACCGCTGCCGCAGCTGCCGATCACCGTGAACAGCGAGGGCTATCTGGTCGCCCGGAGCGACTTCCATGAACCTGTCGGCCCGAGCTTCTGGGAACGTGCCCTGCTGGAATCCGGCGGCTAGATCTGCTCGGACGCGGCCGACAACTTCCCGGACGCTGCCGACCTGCGGTCCAGCTGAAGTCCCGCCGGTTCAGGCTGGCTCGTCAGCGGGGGCGCTCGGGTTCGACCAGCACCAGGATCGTGTCGGGGCGTACGCCGTCGAACTTCATGGCGTCGGCAGCGGCTTCGGACTCCATCATGCGCTGGAACGTGTCCGGGTCCTGGACTTCGACGATCAGACCGACGCGGTTGGTTTTGTCCGGATCCACAAAGGTCCGAACGGTCATGCCCAACGGTCCGAAGAGTTCTTGACGCCGCGGCGAGCTGAGCCAGTGATCAACGTCGTCAACCTCGTGAAAGATCAATAGGGTTGCCATCGTCGCCTCTGCTTTCGAAAGGCGGTATTAGGAGCCCGGATCGGGAGGCAATCGCGTGAGGAACTCCTAACCCATGCAGAAAGTACCACAGCCTGCTCCTCTTCGATAGACACCCGGAAAACCGCCAAGATCGGGCGCAGTGTCCGGGCGGCCGGAACCAGCCGACCATCGGCGGGCGGCCGGTTGATGTGGCCTTTCAAATTCCGGGCGCGGCTGGAACAAACCGGGAGTATGGTTCAGTCATGCCTCCCTTGGAGAATTTCGTCGCCTTCGCCGTCACGGCGGCGGTCATCATCGTGATTCCCGGTCCCAGCGTGCTCTTCACCATCGGACGGTCCATCGCCTTCGGCCGCAGGGCGGGCATCCTCAGCGTCGCTGGCAACTCACTCGGGATCATCCCCGCCATCTTTGCTGTCGCCTTCGGCGTAGGCGCGATCGTGGCGACCTCCGTCCTCGCGTTCACCGCCCTCAAAATCGCCGGTGGCATTTACCTCGTATGGCTCGGTATCCAGGCCATTCGACACCGCCGGGCCCACACAACCGGAACACGCCGCCACCCGTCATCCTCCTGGAAGCTGCTGCGCCAAGGCTTCATCGTGGGTTTCACCAATCCCAAGACCCTCGCCTTCTTCCTCGCCGTGCTGCCGCAATTCGTCGACCCCGCCGCGGGCGCAGTGTGGGCGCAGTTACTTCTCCTCGGGCTGACTTTCCAGGCCATCGCGCTGGTCTGCGACAGCGCATGGGCTCTGGCCGCCGGCACCGCCCGGGCGTGGTTCGCCAAATCCCCACGCAGGCTCTCCACCCTTTCAGGGGCCGGCGGCGCGATGATGATCGGCCTTGGCGGCACGCTCGCACTGACCGGCTCCAAGAGCTGAAGGCCGGGTTTCAACGGCAGAAGTGAAACTGGGCGGCCTTGAATGCGGCGGCCTGCTTGAAGGGTCCCCCCTTTGGTCTATCTGTCTGTTCGACGCCCGACGCTGCGCGCTTCACGCCGCCGTCGAGCAAGTCGTTAGGCTGGGTGGATGGCGACAGTCATTCTTGTGCGGCACGGCCGCACCACAGCCAACGCCGCTGGACAGCTCGCAGGTCGGGCCGCGGGCGTCTCGCTGGACCAGATCGGGCGCGACCAGGCGGCCCTGACCGGAGACCGGCTCGCGGCCGTGCCCGTCGTCGGGGTGGTGTCGAGCCCTCTGGAGCGTTGTCGGCAGACCGCCCAGTTCATCCTCGATCGCCAGGCTGGCGCGCCGGACGCGCCGATCGATCCAGATCTCACCGAGTGCGATTACGGCGAGTGGCAGGGCCGCACGATCAGTGATCTCGAGACCGAGGATTTGTGGCCGGTTGTGCAGTCGCAACCGTCCGCCGCCGTCTTTCCCGGCGGCGAATCGCTGGCCGCGATGCAGGCCCGGTCGGTGGCAGCGATTCGACGCCACGATGCAGCCTTCGAGTCGGCGCACGGGCCAGGGGCCGTGTGGGTAGCGGTGAGTCACGGCGACGTCATCAAGTCAATCCTTGCCGACGCGCTTGGCATGCACCTTGACCTGTTCCAGCGCATCAACGTGGGCCCAGGGTCCGTGTCGATCGTGAGCTACGGCGTTAGTCGGCCAAGCGTCTACGCCACCAATACCGACGCCGGTGATCTGTCATGGCTGTCAAAGGGCATCCGCTCTGCCGATGCGCCGGTGGGCGGAGGTACAGGGAAGCAAGCGCCCTGAACCTCATGGGCCTAAAATACTGACATGCCTACACGTGTTCACGAGTTCGCCTGGCCTGATCGCGTCGTCGTTGGCACCATTGGCCTTCCGGGGGCGCGGACGTTCTATCTGCAGGTGCGGGCAGGGACGCAGATCGTGAGCATTGCCCTGGAGAAGCAGCAGTCGGCTCTGCTCGCGGAAAAGATCGACGAAATTCTCGACCAGCTCATCGCCGTCGAGGGTAACCCCTTCAGCGTCCCTACGAGCACTCCGATTGAACTTGTCGACAACGACCAACTCGAGACTGTTCAGGAGCAGTTTCGCACCGGTTCCATGACCTTAGGTTGGGACCCGACGACGGCGCAGCTCGTGATCGAGGCCTACGCCATCCCCGATGTCGATGCCGACGACGAGGCGCTTGACGAGGACGGGGCTGACGCGGCCGAGATGCTGGTGGTGCGAATGCCGGTCGGCACCGCCCGCGCTTTCGCGAAGCGCACCCGTGAGGTCGTGGACGCCGGACGCCCAACGTGCCCGCTTTGCGGTGACCCCATAGACGCCGACGGGCACATCTGCACCCTTCCCGAGGCCTGATGCCGGCGCTGGACCTGGTGACCGCCGAGCTGACGCTCACTGGCCGCATCACGACGGCTTCAAACGCAACATTTCTGGGCAGTATCGGCGACGTGGTGGTCGTTTATAAGCCGATAGCAGGGGAAAGTCCGTTGTGGGATTTTCCCCATGGCACCCTGGCCCACCGGGAGGTGGCGGCCTACCTGGTCTCGCAGGCCTTCGGCTGGGACGTCGTACCGCAGACCTGGCTGCGCGATGGTCCGCTGGGCGAAGGCATGGTGCAGCTCTGGCAGGAGCAAGACCCCGCCCAACGCGCCGTGGACCTGGTCGCGGCCGACCAGGTTCCGGAGACGGGCTGGAAACACGTTCTCAAGGGTCGAGATGAGAACGGACGCATGGTCGCCCTCGTTCACGAAGACTCGCCGGCGCTCAGACGCATGGCGGTGTTCGACGTCGTCGTCAACAACGCCGACCGCAAGGGCGACCACATTCTTGCCATGACGGACGGACACCGGCACGGCGTGGACCATGGGCTGACCTTTCACCGTGACCACAAGCTGCGCACGGTCCTGTGGGGATGGCTGGGAGACGCTCTCACCGCTGAGGAACGTGACGGCATAGACCGAGTCAGCGAAGGACTGCACGGCGAGCTGGGCAAAAACCTGGCGGACTTGCTCAGTGCCGAAGAGATCGCATCGATCGCCGCTCGCTGTGACCGGCTTCGCCTGGCCGGGCGCTTTCCGCCGCCGAGCGGTGAGATGTCTGCGGTGCCCTGGCCACTGTTCTGATTCGACCGGCATCGTTTCGACTCGGCAACCGACTGTTGGCCGAATCGGCGAGCGGGCACAGTAGTGGACGACCAACTACTACTAGGCAAACGCCCGGCGGTACGCCTCAGCCCAGGACTTCGTCGACATAGCACCAGCGCCACGACTCACCCGGTTCGACGCTGCGCATGACCGGGTGTCCCGTGGTGCTGTGGTGGCGGGCCGCATGCAGGCCGGGGGACGAATCGCAGCACCCGACGTTGCCGCATTCCAGGCACAAGCGCAGGTGGACCGGAGTGGTTCCTTCGGCGTGGCAGTCGAGGCACTGAGGGTCGACCGGAACCGGCCGGTCCGGTGCCCGGCCCATGTGCCCGCAGCCGGCCGCCACCTCCTGGGGTACGGCCAAGAACGCCCCGTGACGGGTCCCGCAGTCGTCCATGGCGGCGTCGAGCATCGATTCTTCAATGTCCAACCGCTCCAGCACCTCATCCACCACCTCGGAAGGGTAGGCACCCGTCCCGCGAAGTTCCAGGACTTTGGCCCGTTCGGCGTCCAGCATGGCTACCCGCAGCTGCGCATAGCGGTGGCTGGGGGTGCGGATTTCGGTTTCCGGCCGGCCCAGCCGCTCCCAGGCTGCCAAGCCGCGCTCCTCGGTCCGCCGCTGCAGCATATCCAGGACTTCCGGCGGGTCCTCAGGCACAGCGGCTGTGCGCAGCCTTTCCAATCCGGCTGCCACGGTCTGCTGGAGCATCGAGGCCTGGGTCAGCGCGTCTTGCGCAGGATCCGGACCATGCAGTCCCAGCCTGCGCACCAGCCAGGGCAGGCTGAATCCCTGCAGCACCAAGGTTCCGCCCACTACCGA
Organism: Arthrobacter sulfonylureivorans; assembly: GCF_047607445.1. Classification (GTDB taxonomy): domain Bacteria; phylum Actinomycetota; class Actinomycetes; order Actinomycetales; family Micrococcaceae; genus Crystallibacter; species Crystallibacter sulfonylureivorans_A. The sequence continues at coordinate 17,276 of NZ_JBLKRT010000025.1, read as the reverse complement.
CAATGCGGCGAGGACGAGGACCTGGCGGTGGGGTATGTCCTGTGGCAGGACCAAGGCCGCGGCCAGGGTCACCACACCACGCATCCCGGCCCACGAGACAACGGCGGGTACCTGCCAGCCCGACGCCGGGTCCGATCGCCTGATCCGCGGGACCAGGCGCGGGAGGTACATGGTGGCAAATACCCAGACCGGGCGCAGGACCAGTACCGCCAACAGCACCACCGCGCAGGTCCACCAGACGCGTCCGAGGCCGAGCGGGTCAGCGTTCGCGGCATCGATGATCGACCGCACCTGCAACCCGATCAGCAGGAAGACGGAATTTTCCAGCAGGAACTGTACTGTGGCCCAGTTGCTGCGCTGGCTCAACCGGGATGCACCGCCGGGCATCGCCGGACTTCGGGTGCCGATGATCAGTCCGGCGACGACGACCGCCAGGACGCCGGAGGCATGGATTTTCTCGGCCGGGATGAACGCCACGAAGGGAGCGGCCAGCGACATTGAGGTATTGATGGCTACATTGCGAACCCTCCTACGGATCTGCAGCAGCAGCCAGGCAGCAGCCGCTCCGGCCGCTGCTCCGCCGGCCACAGCGAGCAGGAACTCCAGTCCGATCTCCAGCAGGGTGAAACTGCCGGCTATTGCTGCGATCGAGGCCCGGAGTAGGACCAGAGCTGTTGCATCGTTGACTAGCGACTCGCCCTCAAGGATGTTCACGATCCGCCGCGGCATGCCCACCCGCCGGGCGATGGACGTAGCGGCCACGGCGTCGGGTGGTGCGACCACCGCGCCGAGGGCAAACGCGGCCGGCAGCGGGACGTCGGGCAGTAACCACCAGACCACCAGTCCGACCGTGACGGTACCGAAGATCACATAACCGACCGAGAGCATTCCGATCGACCGCTTGTTGGCCTGGAACTCCACCACTGAGGTGCGCAGCGCTGCCGCATAGAGCAGCGGCGGCAGGATCCCGATCAGGACGATGTCCGGGATCAGGGCCACCGATGGGATGAAGGGCAGATAAGATCCCAAAACGCCGACCAGCACCAGCAGCAGCGGGACGGAGACCTTCAACCGGCGGCCGAGCGCGCTGACCGCACAAATCACCGCCACCAGCGCCAGCAGACCGACGGCGACGTCCATGCACCTATTCTGGCAGAATGCTCCGGTCAACGGTGGGTGCGTAGAAATTCCGCGGGCGGGTGCGACGGCGACGCTCCGCCGTCGTCGTCGGAGGGCTTGAGCCCTCGACAGCGCAGGAATGGTCGACGCCTTCCTGCCAGTCGAGAGCCGCGCGGGGCCGGCCTTCGCCCAGGCGTCTCCTCTATTCGTAGAACCCGAAGCGCGGCTCCGGGAGCATTTCCTGGAGAGCTCGAGTGATGGATGACTTCCCGGAACTCGAGCCCCCGTTCAACACCACTATGCGGGGACTTACATTGGAAGACATTCCGCGAGCCTAACCAAAGGTTCAGCTAGGGGCCAGTCCAATAAGGCAGTTCCCCACCGCTAAGAACACGTGATCCTAGCGCCTTCCGTAGCCGAATAAGGTCTTGACGAACAAGGAGGTACGCCAGCCTGCGATCTCTAGCCCGCGACCATATCGAGTCGAGTATCCCTGAGTCATACTGCGATGCCGATTCTGCCCAGTATGCTCGGCTCTTGGACCATCTCATACAAGCCCTCGCTGCGAATGGAGAAGCCGGAGAGTCCAAAGCTCTCCGGCTTCTATGCCGTCAACCGTCGACTTGGTGGTCAACGTACCTTCCAATAGCATCGCCCTTCAGCGCTCGACACTGCCGGTTGTGCGGATCGCGGTGTCAAATGCGGCCCCGCCGTCAGCGGAGTGCTCGACGCCGTTATCCGTGGTGACCCAGATGCGCAGCTCCCCTGCGTCGTCGACTGCGGCAGTGATTGCGGCGGCCGGCGCGGAAACCTTGCCAGTCTGTTCCCAGCTATTTCCGGCGTCCCGGCTGACGTGTACGGTGCTGTCGGGTGCAACGCCAACTGCTGTGCGAGGATCGGCGAAGGCGGTGAACATCAGCAGTGGTGCACCGTCCGGCAGTAACCAGGTGTTGCCGCCGTCGGTGGACCGTTGGACGCCGTCTTCTGTGGTCGCCAGGACGATGTCGCTTTCGGGCGAGCCGGCCAACGCCACCGGTTCGAGGGAGGTCTGGACGGTACTCCATTCCTGGCCATCGGCGCTGATCCGCAATTGGCCGTCGAAGCCGATGATGCCGTCTCGTGTGGTGGCCAGCGCGTGGAAGTCGGATTCGCCCGGTCTGGAAAGCGGTGTCCAGGTCTTCCCGCCGTCGTTGGAATGGATGAGACCGACAGGGTTCGGCAGGTCCGACCCTTCGCCGGGGTGGCCGGAGGCGTAGAAGTGGCCGGCGTCGGCCGTGGCGGCGAAGCCCATGAGATCGATGGTGGGACTGAGCTTTTCGGCCGGCTCTGTGCTGACATCGAACAGCCCATAGTGGGTGGCGAGCAGGACCTGTCCGGTGTCCGGGTCTGCGGCCATGCCGTGGACATGGCCGAACGGATTGCGATTGGCCGGGGGCGTGGAGTTCTGGGCTGCGCCACCGGGTGAGGTGCAGGCGGTTGCAAGCAGCGCGAGGGCAGCGACGCCGGTGAGCGCCTGGGCGGCGCGGGTCGAGATCATTCGGGGCATGGGTGTATTACTCCGGTCAGGAAAAGAGTTGAGGGTGGCGAGGCGGCAGCGGCGGCCGGGTGGCCGCCGCTGCCGCTTGGTGCTGCGGGGAGGGGTTAGAGGGCCTTGAGCAGGTCCTGCACCTCCTTGATTTCGCCTTCCTGGTCCGTGACGATGGTCCGGGCGAGTTTCACGGCCTGCGGGTTGGAGCCTTGCTCCACTTCCTGCTCGGCCATCTTTACGGCGCCTTCGTGGTGGGCGATCATTTGGGTCAGGAACAGCTTTGCGGCTTCGGTGCTCTGGGCAGACTCAAGCTGTGCCAGATCCTCGTCGGACATCATGCCTTCCATGCCAGCTTCCTCGGAAGCCATGCCAGGCAGCTCGTGACCGTCCATACCGGCGCTTTGCGAGGGCATCATGCTCGGTTGGCCCCAAGCCTCGAGCATTCCGGTCATCCGCTCGATTTCCGGTCCCTGGGCTTCCTTGATCTTCGTAGCCAGGCCGGTAATCTGCGGGTCAAGATTCTCCTTCGAGAGCATGATCTCGCTCATCTGCACGGCCTGCTGGTGGTGCGGGATCATCATCTGGGCAAACATCGTATCCGCGTCATTGTGTTCGGCGCTGACCTCGGCAGCGGACGTTGCGGAGGTGGCCGCCGGGGTCTGTTCCGGCGACTGGGTGCCGCTTTCGCCCGTTGCGCATCCGGCCAGGGCCAGGACGGTGGCGAGGGCGGCTGCCGAGACAGTCAGTTGACGTTTCATTGTGGTTCCTTCAATCTGTGGTTCTTCTGAGGTGTCGTCCATCGCCCCACGCTGCGCAAGAGCCCAAGCAGGGTGTAACGGACCGGTTTTTCCGCATAGCGGCGGTACCGGCCGGTTTATGTGCGGCTGATGGAGAGCTGAACCAGTGAAGGCGGCCGCAGATGCGGCGCGGTGCGGGGAAGGATGCGGGGCGGTCCGCGGAGTCCGGCGGCAGACACAACCAGGCCGGATTTCAGGCCCAGCAGGGCCGCCATTCCGGTCAGGAACAGGGCCAGGATGCACATGCCAGCGGCCATGTCGGTTTCCCCGCAGTTGGCACAGAGGGCCGCCGCGGTTCCGCCGCTGTCCTGGACCAATAGCGCCGATCCGGCCATCGGCGGGATGTGGACGGCGCCCTCCCCGATTGCGGCGACATGCTGTGTCCCTTGCCAGTCCGGGTTATGGTTCCCGGTCCAGGTGTGCATGCCGAGGATACCGACGATGATCGCTAGAAGCCCGAGCAGCAGGCCGATCGTACGGGCAGGCGAGGAGACGGTGTTCCGGGGAGTGTTCCCGGCCACTGTTCCTGACGCCTTGTTCCTGACAATCATTTGCACCAAGCCTAGCTACTGCTCTCCGGCGGAGCGGAATCCACTCGGGACCGCGGCCGTATCCCGCGCGGCGGGTCCGGCTTCGACCGGCTGGATTCGTTCCGGGTCCAGATCGATCCGGCGCAGCAGCTGGGCGTTGAGGGCAACCACGATGGTGGAAATAGACATCAGGATCGCGGCGACCGCCGGGGAGATCGCTACACCTGCAAAGGCGAGCACGCCGGCGGCGAGCGGGACGGCGACGATGTTGTAGCCGGTGGCCCAGAGCAGGTTCTGGATCATCTTGCGGTAACTGGCCCGGGACAGGTCGATCATCGACAGCACGGCCCGCGGGTCGTTGCCAGCCAGCACGACCCCGGCAGACTCCATCGCCACATCGGTGCCGGCGCCGATGGCAATTCCGACCTCGGCACGGGCCAGGGCCGGGGAGTCGTTGACACCGTCGCCAACCATCGCGACCTGCAGACCGCGCTCCTGCAGTTCTGTCACTTTTTTATCCTTGTCCTGTGGCAGCACTTCGGCGAAGACCTCGTCGATGCCCAGGTCCCGGCCGACAGCATCGGCCACCTGCCGGGCGTCGCCGGTGATCATGGCGACCTTCACCCCGCGCTCTTGCAACGCTGCCACGGCGGCCCGTGACTCGTCGCGGACCTTGTCTTCCAAGGCGACCGCGCCGATGATGTGCCCGTCGCGGACCACATGCAATACACCCGCGCCCCGCTCCATCCACGCGGCGGTCCGGGCGGCCAGCTCCTGAGGTTGTACCAGGCCGAGCTCGCGCAGCATGTTCGGTCCGCCCACTGCCATGTCGGCGCCGTCCACGACGGCGCGTACGCCGCGGCCGGTCATGGAACTGAAGTCGCGGCCGGGCAGCCGCATTGCGGAAGCCTGCGGGTCGGCGGCGGCCGCCGCGACGATCGCCCGGGCCACCGGGTGCTCGCTGTCGGACTCGACCGCGGCCGCGGCGGCCAGCAGTTCGGCCTCGCTGACGCCCTCGACCGCTGCGGTACCGGTGACGGCGTGCCGTCCTTCGGTCAGGGTGCCGGTCTTGTCGAACAGCACGACGTCGACGGTGCGCATGCGTTCAAGCGCCATCCGGTTTTTGATCAGCACGCCGGAGCGAGCCGCGCGTTCAGTGGAGATCGCGATAACCAGCGGGATGGCCAGTCCCAATGCGTGCGGGCAGGCGATCACCAGCACAGTGACCGTGCGGACCACGGCCTCGTCCGGGCTGCCCAAGGCGAGCCAGGCTGCGAAGGTGATGATGCCGGCGCCGAGAGCGAAGTAGAACAGCAGGGCGGCCGCGCGGTCTGCGAGGGCCTGGGCGCGGGAGGACGAGGCTTGGGCCTCGGCGACGAGGCGCTGGATGCCCGCCAGCGCGGTATCAGATCCTACAGCGGTGATTTCTACCCGCACGGCATTGTCGGTGGCGACGGTTCCGGCGACCACGGTGTCTCCGGAACCGCGGCCCACGGCCTTGGATTCACCGGTGATCATGGATTCGTCGAACTCGGCCTCGCCGTCGATGATGCGGCCGTCTGCGGGAACCCGAGCGCCCGAGCGCACCAGGACGATGTTGCCGGCAGTAAGGGTGCCGATCGGCACCGTGGTGACGCTGCCGTCGTCGTTCACCAAGTCGGCTTGGTCCGGCAGCAGGGCCGCCAGAGCGTCGAGGGCGCCCTGGGCCGAACCCAAGGCCCGCATCTCCATCCAGTGACCCAGCAGCATGATCACGATCAGCAGCGCCAATTCCCACCAGAAGTCCAGGTCGAACCCGCCGATGCCCAGGGTCGTGATCCAGGAGGCGGCGAAGGCCACGGTGATGGCCATGGCGATCAGCAGCATCATGCCCGGCTGGCGGGCCTTCAGCTCCGACAGCCCTCCCTTCAGGAACGGCAAGCCTCCGTAGAAGAAGATGACGGTGCCCAGCACCGGTGGAATCCACTCTGCGCCGGGGAACTCGGGAATGTCGTAACCCAAGAGCATGGCGAACATGGGGCTGAAGAGCACGACCGGGATTGAGAGAGCCAGCGATAGCCAGAACTTGTTTTTGAACATGGCGGTGCTGTGTCCTGCGTGCTGCCCATGGGTATGGACTGCGTGTTCTTCGTCCACTGCCACCTGGGCCTGCTCATGCCCGTGGTGATGATTCCGTTCGGGCGAACTCTGGGAGCTCATGACTCTCCGATCTTGATGAAAGTTGTCGAGAAATCTGCGGCGCTGTCATGTCAAAGGCGCGGTGTTCTTTTACGAAGTGGCTAGCTGGTAGCCAGCTTCGACTACTGCTTCACGCACTTCCGCCTCGGCTACAGGCTGGGCGGCCGTGATGCTGACGGAGGAAACGCCACCAGGGACGAGCACCACCTGCACATCCGTGACGCCGTCAAGACCAATCAGCGCGCCGGCGACAGTGGACGAGCAATGCCCGCAGGTCATTCCAGCCACTCGGTATTCGGCATGGAACGGGACGCCGGCGGACGCCCCCTTTAGCGCGGCAACGGATGTCGGCTCCTCGGCTTTTTCGGCGTCAACGGGCGCGCAGCAGGCGCAGCTGGGCGAGGACACATCTATCAGGGGAAGTTCGCGGTTCCCTGCTCCGCACATGGCGATCTCCTCACGCTCGTAGTCAAACTGCGGGGGCGAGATGCGTCATGCCTGAGCCGGAGGCCCAGAGGAGGTCGCAACCGCCCTGTCAGCGCGGGTGAGGACCTTCATTGCGTTGAGCACCTAAAGGGTGCGTGACGGCGATTTCCGGTATTCAAGAGATATACCCATGGGGGGTATATGTCAACGGACGGAGCAGAGACCGCCCTGTCCCGAGGGCGTTGAGGCTACTGCTTCAAGTGGTGGCCGGCGCCCGCGGTCGCAAGAAACACGTGAATGGGACACGATGGGCCGGCAAGAACACATGTTCTTACCGGCCCATCGCAGCCCCAGAGGTCAGGGACTAGACATTGAATCTGAACTCCACCACGTTCCGTCGCCGAATAGCCTCACTCGTAGACCAATCGCGGAACGACTGGGGCCGGGCTCCAGCGCGCCTCAGGCCGTGAGGCCTTGGGCCCGCATCCACGTTGGATCCGGCTCGACGGGCTGCACAAATTCCACTACGAGCCCTCCAGGCCCGGCGACTTGGAATCGGCGCTGCCCCCATGGTTCTGTCACCAGCGGCTTCAGCACCGAAACGCCGCCGTCCACAATCCGTTCGTGCTGGCTATCGACGTCCGCCACCAGCAGAGCGATCATCGCCCCAGAAACTCGTTCGGCAGGTTCGGTCCACGTGCCGTGGTCCGACTGGACGAAGTCCACGCGCAACTCTCCGTGGTCCGGGTGCTTCGTACTCACATACCAACCGAGGTCCATCAGCACCTGAAAGCCGAGGTGCTGAGAGAACCAAGCGCCGGCAGCGGTCGGGTCCGTGGCCGCGTATGCCGCACCGATCTGCATGACCTGCATGAAAATCCACTCCCTCCTACTGGTGTTCTGACTACGTGTGCCCTGACGGCCTGACCAGTCTTCCAGCCGAAGGCGTTACCGCGCCAGCAAGTCTGATGCCACCCCGGTTTTCCGACGGTCTCTCAGGCTCGCCAGGGAACGCGATGCCCCAAGCCGTCATGAAACCCACACCCGCCCGCACCTCGCCCTGCGGATTGTGGATCAGGCTCAGGCTCAGGCGTCGGAAGTAACCGGTGGACTTCCCTCACACCAGGTTGCCCGCAGCACCTTGCCGAAGGTAATCCGCGACTGCTTCGTGGCAGCCTGCCCATCCTCGACCGAGGCCCGCCTTGCCGCCCTTCAGATCTACAGTCTTAATGGTCTTCCATTGACTGTCAGGCTTGGCTTGGAACTTTGCCTTCTTGGTGACATATGGAGAGGCTTTCTCTGTAGCGTGTCCCCCACCGCGACAAAAACGAGCGAGAGATGATGCACTTGCGTGGATAGCCCCGAGCGCGGAGTTTCGCCCTGGTGTTCGCTGGGGTCAACTCTCGGCAATCAGATGCATAGACTCCAGGAACTCCTGCCACGGGTTCCACCCAATGGCTGACTCGTAGCCGATTCGATAGAGCTCTGCTGCGTTCCTGTCGCGAAGCGCCAGGTAGACGCGTTGGAAGTATTCCTTTCGGTTTGCCATCGCCTCCCTGGTCATGGGGCGCTCGTCTGCCGTAATGGGAATCACGCGCTTGTCCAGTTCGTCAATCAGGGTCGAGTAAATGGCCTTTAAGAGGTCATTGGAGACCAGCGAGGCGACGTACCTCTGGAAAGCGTTGCACTCAGCGAGGAATCCGGCGGGGTCAACGGCCCCAATCCTCTCGTCCAATCGTGTCAGCGACTGCTTCAAAGGGACGAGATCGTGCAGGGTGCAGTTCTCCAAGGCTTCGAGCCCCACGAGGACCTCTAGCGAGTTCCTCATCCTGAACAGCTCGGCGGTGGAGGGGTCGGAGATGTCGATCGTCAACAGATCCCGTCCCAGCTTGGCGGCTGCAGAGGGCCGCGTTGCGAACACCCCACCGGAGGTTCCCCTGCGCACAGTGACAGAACCTCTGTCGACAGCCAGGCGGATCCCTTCGTTCAGGGTGCTGTGAGAGACGCCAAGAGACTGTCGCAACTGGTCCTTGGTTCCCAGCAGGGCACCCGGAGGTGCCTGAGCCGCAAGCTCGGCCAATTGGTGGGCGACCTCGTCTGCCCGACCGACTGTCAGCATGCGCAATCCCTCCTGTTTCCTCTCGTGAACCTAAGACAAGTCTATTGACACCCAATAGAGCATTCGTTATTGTCCATTCATCATGTTCTTTATGGCTTAGATCACATACTAGCCTTCCCCTTGTAGTACGTCAGCCTCGGGAGACGCAAAGCCGTTGGCCCGTCCCACCCCTCTAACTAGGAGATGCCCTTGAAGCCCTTCCGCATTGACCCAGCAGGCCATTTGGAAGTCTCTGGCCGGAAAGTGACCTACTACGAGGGAGGCAAGGAACAAGCGGGCGCCGGCCAGCTTGTATTCGTCCACGGGACCTCGGGAACTTTCCCGGAGCACTTCGGTGAGATCGCGTCATTGCTGGCCCCCAAGGCCAAGGTGTACGGACTGGACATGGATTCCTCCACATCTGATGGGGCTGCGCTAGAACTCGCTGATCTTGTCCTTCAGGTGGAGACCCTCTTGGATGAGGTAGTCCCGTCAGGCCCGACCACATTGGTCGGGTACTCCCTCGGAGCTGTAGTGGCTGCCGCCGTCGCGGCCAGGCGGCCGGAGGCTGTGGATCAGCTCGTTCTCATCGCGGGCTGGGCCGCTACCGGTCAGCAACAGCGCCTGTTCAACCGGGTGTGGGCCGATCTTTGGTCCAGCGGGTCGCCTGCGCTGTCCACCTACATGTTCAACCACTTCTTCGGAGGTCCTTCGCAGGACAGCATGCCGCCCGGGATGGCGGATCAGATCATCCAGACGCTGACCATGACGGATGTGGTCGCTCGCCAGATGGACCTCAACGATCGCATCGACATCACCGACGAGCTGGCCCGGATACAGGCGCGCACGCTCGTCATCGGGTGCACGCACGACCAGCTCGTGCCTCTCCGCCAGACCAAGCTGCTCTTCGGCGGAATCCACGATGCCCGTTTCCAAGAGATCACCGCAGGGCATGCAGTGATCTATGAGCGCACCGCCGAGCTGGTGCGCAGCCTCGATCATTTCCACTCCGACCCGACCCGCCATCCGGCAGGGGTCACCATTCCCAACCTTGTGGCATGACCAGCCAATACACGATCCGAAGGAAGCCCTGATGCACCAGACAACACAGAACCCCGCCCCTGCTCACCGCCTCGACACCGAGGTCATGGAAGACGTCGATGTCTTGATATCCGGCGCCGGCCTCGCCGGTCTGGGCCTGGCTGTGCATCTGGCCCGGTCGGGAAAGCACTCTTTCCTCATGATCGACAGAGGCCACGACGTTGGAGGAACTTGGCGGGACAACACCTATCCAGGCATACATTGCGACGTCCCCTCCCACCTATACTCCTATTCCTTCCGCCCTAACCCGCACTGGTCCATGGTGCGGGCGCCCGGCGGCGAAATCTATGAGTACATGCGCCAGACCGCGCAGGAGGAAGGAGTCCTTCCCCATTGCCGCTTCAACACCGCTCTGGAGGACGCCAGCTGGAGCGAGGACCAGCAGCGCTGGATCATCCGAACATCCCAAGGAGTGTACCGCTCCCGCTTCTTCGTACCGGCCATGGGCCTACTCGTGAACGGCAAGACCCCGAACGTGCCCGGCATCGAAGACTTCCAGGGCGAGATGTTCCATTCAGCGGCTTGGCGCCACGATGTCCCACTGCAGGGCAAAAGAATCGGAGTTGTCGGCACTGGCGCCTCGGCAATCCAGATTATCCCGGAGATGGCAAAGGTCGCCTCGGAGCTCGTGGTCTTCCAACGCAGCGCAGCCTACGTGCTGCCACGCATGAACCGCCCCTACACCGATGCCGAGAAGGGCCTGTTCGCGCGGGACCCGGACGCATTGCAGGAACACCGCCAAGCGATCTATTGGCAGGCGGAAAACACCTATGCCGAGAAACGTGGCGTGGCCCCAGCAATGGAACGCGCCACCGCCGCCGCCACACAGTTCCGCGAATCCCAGATTGCCGACCCCGAACTGCGGGAAAAGCTCACCCCGGACTACGCCATCGGCTGCAAGCGCGTTCTTTTCTCCGACGACTACTTCGCAACCTTGAACCAGGACCATGTCCTCCTCGAGGACTCCGCTGTGGTCGGCGTCGAAGGCAACGCCGTGTCAGCGGCTTCCGGGGCGGCCTACGACCTAGACGTCCTGATTCTGGCGACCGGGTTCGACGCTTACAACCCGCCTTATGCCCGTCTGATCCACGGGCTAAACGGGACGTCCCTGGAAGACAAGTGGGCCGACGGGCTGCAGGCTTTCCAGACCATGACGGTCAATGGATACCCGAACATGTTCATTCTCTCGGCTCCAGCAGCGGCCACCGGGCACACCTCTGTGTTCTACACCGTCGAGGCGCAACTGGATCACGTCATGGAGGCACTGGACTGGTGCCAGGACCGGGACGTCAGCCGGCTCGAGGTGCAGAAAGCCGCCGAGGAGGAGTTCGGCCGAGAACTGCACGAACTGGGGCGGGGCACCGTTTGGTTGGACGGCGGCTGCAGCAGTTGGTACCTGGACCCGCGCAACGGCCGCCTTACCCTCGTCTGGCCAGACTTCTCGTACGCCTTTCGCGAGACCATGGAGCGCTTCCAGCCCGATGCCTACATGGTGCGGTTCCAGGAAGAGCTGATCACCAGCACTTCATAGGGACGCCACCTCGCCCTCACAAGGGCTCGACCGCGATGCCATTGCCTGGACAGCTACCGCGCCAGGAACCTTCCGCACTAACCCAGACGCTAGGCACGTCAGAAACCACGTTGGAGGAACATATGCAAAAGGAACATTCCACGGCAGCCCGCACCATCCCCGGTGAGGCCGCGGAGAGCCCCACCGATTTCCTGGTGATCGGCGCCGGATCGGCCGGCTGCGTGCTCACCCGCCGGCTGCTCGACGCCGGGCACTCAGTCACCCTCGTGGAGGCCGGCGACCACGACATCAACCCGGACATCGACGACGTCTCCCGGCTGGGGTTCCTGTGGGGCTCCGCTGTGGACTGGAACTACTACACCGAACCCCAGACCGAGCTGAACGGGCGCCGCGTGCACATCCCCCGCGGCAAAGTGCTCGGCGGCTCGCACGCCCTGAACGCGACCATCTGGGTCCGCGGCGACCGGAGGGACTTCGACTCCTGGGCGAAGAGCGGCTGCACGGGCTGGTCCTGGGACGAGGTCCTGCCCTACTTCAAGGCCATCGAGGCCTACCCCGACGGTGATGCGAAGACCCGCGGCTTTGACGGTCTCTTAGACGTCACTACTGAATACCCGCGCCACCCTGTCCAGCAAGCCATGTATGACGCAACCGTCCAGGAAGGCATTGCGGAGAATCCTGACTACAACTCCGGCTCGGTGGAGGGCGTGGGCTGGATGCAGTTGAACCTGCGGGACAACGTCCGGTTCAACACTTGGCGCGCGTACCTCAAGCCGGTCGCTGACCACCCGCGGCTCAGGCTCGTGACCGGCGCCCGCGCGCACCGGCTCGTCATCGACGACGGCACGGTCACCGGTGTCGAGTTGATCTGTGACGACCGGACAGTGACCTACTCTGCGCAGGAGGTCATCCTCACCGCCGGGGCCATCGGCTCGGCCGAGCTGCTGCTGCGCTCGGGCGTCGGACCGGCCGACCACCTTCGCGAGGTGGGCGTGGATCTGGCCTTGGACCTACCAGGTGTCGGGAGGAACCTGCACGACCACCTTCTGGTGCCCGTGGTTTGCACTACCGAGAAGCCGATGCCGGCGCCGGAGGTGGCCGCCGCGCAGGTGCACTACTGGGCCAAGTCCAGTCCGGACCAGGCGGTTCCGGATACCCAGCCGATCTTCTTTTCCGTACCGATGTATACGAACACCGCAGGGCAACTCATGGAGGGGCCGGACGAGGGGTTCTCCCTGCTCGCGGGCATGGTGCGGCCGGCCTCGCGCGGTTCTCTGACCCTGTCGGGGCCGGGTGCCGACGACCCGGTGAGAATTGACCTCGGCGCCTACACCGAACAGGCGGACCTTGAGGCAATGCTGTTCTCCCTGCGCCAGTGCCGGTCGATCGCCCGGCAGCCCGCGCTGGCCGAGTGGGGCGCCTCGGAAATCTTTCCCGGGCCCCAGGTGGGGGACTCCGACGACGAACTGGTCGAGTACATCCGGAACACGACCACCACCTACCACCACCAGGTAGGCACGTGCGCTATGGGGGTCGGGGAGAATGCCGTCGTGGATCCCGAATCCTTCCGCGTGCACGGCCTTCAGGGTATCCGCGTAGCTGACGCCTCAATCATGCCGCAGGTGACCTCCGGCAACACCAACGCCCCGGCCGTGTTGATCGGAGTGAAGGCCGCTGCATCGATCACCGGAAACACGCCCTTCTAAGGCGAACCCGGGGACGGACAGTGGCGAGGGCAGAAAGAGCCGCGCCACTGTCCGTCCTTCACAAAAAGTTTGATTCACGCCTCCAACAACCGTCAGGAGTCACCATGCAGAACATCACCGTGCTGGGCACCGGCGTACTCGGTTCCCAAATCGCTTTCCAAGCGGCTTATCACGGTAAGAGCGTCCTAGCCTATGACCTCAACGACCAGATCCTCTCGAAACTCGCCAGCCGCTGGGACTATCTCAAACCGCTGTACCTGCGTGACCTGCCCGACGCCACGCCAGAGAAACTGAGCGCCGCAGTCCGGCGTATCCGCCTTACCAGCGATCTGGCCGTGGCGCTGAAGGAGGCCGACCTCGTCGTCGAAGCGGTGCCTGAGGTCCTGGAGATCAAGCGCGCAATATGGGCGAAGGTCGGAACGCTGGCCCCGCCCAAGACCGTGTTCGCCACGAACTCGTCCACCCTGCTGCCCGGCAGCATCGCCGACGCCACCGACCGCCCGGAGAAGTTTCTGGCCCTGCACTTCGCCAACGAAGTCTGGCGCCAGAACACGGCGGAGGTCATGGGACACCCTGGCACCGACCCGCAATGCCTCGAAGCTGTTGCCGCGTTCGCCGAAGAGATCGGCATGGTGGCCATCCGACTCAAAAAAGAGCAGCCAGGCTACATCGTGAACTCACTGCTCATTCCAATGCTCGCCGAGGCCGCCAAACTCTACGTCCGGGACGTCGCCGACACAGCAACCATCGACCTCACCTGGCGCCAATCGACCGGAGCGCCCCTCGGCCCGTTCGAAATCTACGACATCATCGGCATGGAAACCCCGTACCAGTTCAACAGCCGCAGCCAAGACCCGGAACTGAAACGGTTCGCGGACATCCTTAAACGGGATTTCATCGACCAGGGCAGGCTGGGCCGCTCCGTTGGCAAAGGATTCTACGACTACGGCTGACCGCTTGATGAAAGACGGGATGACAAGCGCCACCCTAATGGCCGGGACCCCCAGGCGCGGCGCCCGCCGCCTCACCAGCGCCCTCGCCGTCGAGAGCATCCCTTACCTTATGGGGGTGAGGGCGTCAGATGAGGTCTTCCCGTTAGCGCGGCCCGGAGCCGTCGAAGAAAGATGTCCCTGGCTCCCCCACGCCTCGGAACGCAAGTCGACTCCGGGGCTTGCTGCTTGCCAAACGTCTCAACCAGAAACGCGAACCCAGAGTTTTCGCATCAAGGCCTGGCTGCGGCAGAATCCGACGGGGATGAGAAGGCCAATCAGATGTCGAGCCGTAGAGCTCGACCATTACGTCCCACCCGTCCTCGGTCGCAACGGTCCTCTGAAAGATGCTGTTTCACGCAAAGACCAGAATATTTGACTCGCCCTGTGCAATGGCAAACGTGGGCTTCCAGGTGTGGACAGGCTCGTCGACGATGAAACCCTTATGCATTGGGAATTGCCGCCGGTTAGAGGACCTTCTTCACCACGCTGGACTTCAGTTGCATCCGCCCAAAGCCGGGAACGGTCGCATCGATGTCGTGATCCCCCACGCCGTCCTCAATGAGTCGGATTCCACGCACCTTCGTGCCGACCTTCATCACACCGCCACCGGCACCCTTGACCTTGAGGTCCTTGACGATCGTGACTGTGTCACCGTCGGCGAGCACATTGCCAACGGCATCCTTGATCAGAGCGGTTTCGTGCGCGGCCTCGGGCGTGGTCTCGACAGTGGTCTCGACAGTGGTCTCGGCCGAGTCTTTTGGCCATTCGTGCCCGCACATCGGGCACACAAGCAAGGCACCCTGCTCGTAGGTGTACGCCTCATGGCACTCCGGGCAGGCCGGCAAAGCGTCAGACATTGAAGCGGAATTCGACCACGTCGCCGTCGGCCATCACGTATTCCTTGCCTTCAATCCGCACCTTGCCGCGGGACTTGGCTTCGGCCATGGACCCTGCGTCAACCAGGTCGGCGAATGAAACCACTTCGGCCTTAATAAAACCGCGCTGGAAGTCCGAGTGGATGACGCCGGCGGCCTGCGGCGCAGTATCGCCCCGGTTGATGGTCCAGGCGCGGGCTTCCTTCGGCCCCGCGGTCAAGTAGGTCTGCAGGCCCAGGGTGTGGAAGCCAACCCGTGCTAGCTGGTCCAGCCCGGATTCGTCCTGGCCGTTCATCTCCAGCATTTCGCGGGCTTCTTCCTCGTCCAGCTCCACGAGGTCCGCCTCCAGCTTGGCGTCCAGGAAGACACAGTCGGCCGGCTCCACGAGCGCGCGCAGTTCGGCCTGGCGCTCCGGGCTGGCGAGCACGGCGTCGTCCACGTTGAACACGTAGATGAACGGCTTGGCGGTGAGCAGGCTCAGTTCCTTGAGGTTCTCCACGTCCAGCTTGTCGCTCTCCACCGAGGCGAAGACGGTGTCGCCGCGCTCCAGCACCTTCTGCGCCGCCTGCATGGCGGCCAGCTCGGCGGCGTCGCGCTTCTTGATCTTGACTTCCTTCTCAACCCGCGGAATGGCCTTCTCCAGGGTCTGCAGGTCGGCCAGGATCAGCTCGGTGTTGATGGTCTCCATGTCCGAGCGCGGGTCCACCTTGCCGTCCACGTGCACCACGTCGGGGTCGTCGAAGACGCGGATGACCTGGGCAATGGCCTGTGCTTCGCGGATGTTGGCCAGGAACTGGTTGCCCAGCCCTTCACCTTCGGAGGCGCCCTTGACGATGCCGGCGATGTCCACGAAGGACACGGTTGCCGGCAGGATCCGCTGCGACCCGAAGATCCCGGCCAGCTGGTCCAGCCGGGGGTCCGGCAAGGAAACCACGCCGACGTTCGGCTCGATGGTGGCGAACGGATAGTTTGCCGCGAGCACGCTGTTGCGGGTCAGCGCGTTGAAGAGGGTTGATTTGCCGACGTTGGGCAGTCCGACGATGCCAATAGTTAGAGCCACGGTAGTCAAGGATACCGTGGCCGGGACACAACCACCGGCGTTCCCTGTTTTGTCCGAGGCAGCTGGCATCGTGAAGGCATGGATGCATCGCATGTACTTCTCGCACTTCTGGCCTTGTTCATTGGCGCCGCGGCCGGGGCCGTGGCCGTGGCTGTCCTTTTCCGCCGCCGCCTGGCGGATCTACAGGACGCTGCCAAGCACGACGGCGACCGGCTGGCGGAGCTCTCGGCCCGCCTCGCCGGGGTGGAGGCGGAGCGCCGCATGCTGTCCGAGCAGAACCGTCAGCTCTCCGCGCAGGACGAGCAGGAGAACACGGTGCTGCGCGCCCTGATCCCAGTTGGCGAGAAGCTCAAGCTGGTCCAGCAGCAGGTCAGCCTGCTGGAACGGGACCGGGTGGAGCAGTTCGGCCAGTTGGCCGAGCAGCTGCGCGCTGCCCAGCGCAGTGACGAGGCGCTGATGCGTTCCACCCAGACTCTCGCCTCCGCGTTGCAGTCCAATTCAGCGCGCGGCCAGTGGGGCGAGGTGCAGTTGCGCCGGGTCGTGGAGGCAGCCGGCATGCTGCCCCATGTGGATTTTGATGAGCAGGTCCACCTGGCCGGTGCGGACCGGACCGGCCGCCCGGACATGCTGATCCGGCTGCCCGGCGGGAAGTCCATCGTGGCGGACGCCAAGGTGCCGCTGCGCGCCTACCTGCAGGCCCAGGAGATTCCGGCCGCAGCATCGGCTGCCGAACAGCAGCAGCGGGCCGACCTGCTGGCCGCCCATGCCAAGGCTGTCCGCGGACACGTGGATGCGTTGGCGGGGCGGAAGTATTGGGAGAATCTGCAGGCCTCGCCGGAATTGGTGCTGTGTTTCCTGCCCTCGGAAGCGGTGCTGTCCGCCGCCCTGCATGCTGATCCCGGGCTGCTGGACCATGCCTTCGCCCGCAGCGTTGCCTTGGTCTCCCCCGTCTCGCTGCTGGCCACGCTCAAGTCGGTGGCGTTCACTTGGCGGCAGGAGGTCCTCAAGGACAATGCACGCGAGATCTTCGACCTGTCGCGGCAGCTCTATGAGCGGCTCGGAACGCTGGGCGAGCACGTCACACGGCTGGGCTCATCGCTGAAAAGCTCGGTCGAGCGGTACAATTCGTTCGTTGGGACCTTGGAGTCGAGGGTGCTGCCGACAGCGCGGAAGATCAACGCCTTCGACGCGACGGTGCTGGAGGAACCCGCGGCACCGGCAGCGTTAGAGAACACGCCCCGGCTGCTGTCGGCCCCGGAGCTGATCGAAAACAGGGATCCGGCAGCCTGAGGCTCCTCCTGCGCCGCGCATAGACTGATCGAGCCGCTCGGGTTG
>NZ_JBLKRT010000024.1:0-68978 GCF_047607445.1 Arthrobacter sulfonylureivorans | reverse complement strand
GTGGAGTCGATGAACGCAGCCGCCTCACTCATCTGGGAATTCTTTCGTTCACCGCTGGCGCTGTCGAGCCAGGGCTGGACCCGGCGTGCTAACTCTGCTGACCGTTGGCGGACTCTTCCTGCTCGGTGTAGGTCCGCAGGAGCTGCCGGGCGCCGTCGGCCGCTGCGCCCTCTTCCGCCAGGGCCTGCTCCATGGTCTGGGCCTTGTCCCGGCCGGCAGGGAACGGCGGAAGCAGCGGAACGTCGGGGTCGGTGATGACTTCGATCAGGTAGGGACGGTCGGCTGCCAGCGCCTCGTCCCATGCGGCACCAAGCTGCTCAGGATCCTCGACCCGTTTCGCCTGCAATCCCAGCAGGCGCGCATAGCCGGCGTAGTCGACATCGGGCAGCGCCTGGCTGTCGGCGAAACGTGGTTCGGCCTCCATCTCGCGCTGCTCCCACGTGACTTCGGCCAGTTCTCGGTTGTTGAGTACGCAGATGGCAAAACGCGGGTCCAGCCACTGCTTCCAGAGCCGGCTGACGGTGATCAGTTCGGCCATCCCGCTCATCTGCATCGCCCCGTCGCCGCTGAGCACCACGAGGGGACGCTCCGGGGCCGCGAGCTTGGCGGCAATGCCGTAGGGCAGCGAACAGCCCATGCTCGCCAGCGTGCTGGACAGGTGCGCTTGCGCACCGGGCGGCAGGCGAAGCTGCCGGGCATACCAGTACACAGAACTGCCCACGTCGACGGCGAGCCAGCCGTCGCGCGGGAACCGTGCGCTGAGCTCGAACGCCACACGCTCGGGGTTGACCGGCCGCGCCGGAGTCATCGCCCGTTGCCGCGACAGTTCGCGCGACTCCCGGACCCAGCCTTCCAGCTGCTCCCGCCACGGGGTGGACGCGCGGTCCTTGAGCAGCGGCAGCAGCGCTTCCAGCGTGCCGGCGGCGTCGCCGGTCAGTGCTGCCTCGACCGGATAACGGTTGCCGATGGCGCCGGAATTGATATCGATCTGCACTGCCCGGGCAGCGCCGGGCGGCGGATAGAACTCGGTCCACGGGTCGTTCGAGCCAACAATCAGCAAGGTGTCGCAGTTCCCGAGCAGCTGGCCGCTGGCTCCGGTGCCCAGGTGGCCCATGGTCCCCGCCGCGAACGGCAGCGACTCATCCACATACGGTTTGCCCAGCAGGCTGGTGGTGATGCCGGCGCCGAGCTTCTCGGCCACCGCCACCACCTGCTCACCGGCCTCGCGCGCCCCCTGCCCTACCAGCAGGGCCACCCGCTGCCCGGCATTAAGCACGTCGGCGGCAGCGCGCAGATCCTCGGGTCGCGGCACCAAGTGTCCCGGACGCCACACCGGTGCAGTGGCCACAATGCCGTGCGTGTGCTCAAGTTCGGGAACGGGCTGCTTCTGAATATCGTGCGGGATGATCACGACGGCGGGGCCGCGGCCTGCCAGCGCTGCCTTGAACGCCCGGTCCAGCACCAGCGGAACCTGCTCAGCGCTGCTGACCTGCTGCCGGTAGACGGCTACATCCTTGGTGAGGGTGGACAGGTCCACCTCCTGCATGTAGCCGGAACCGAGCACAGTGCGGGCCTGCTGGCCGATGATCGCCACCACCGGCACGCTGTCCAACGCGGCATCGTAGAGTCCGTTGAGCAGGTGCACTGCGCCAGGTCCCTGCGTGGAGGTGACCACACCCACCCCGCTCGTGTACTTGGCGTGGCCCACGGCCATAAAAGCGGCGCTCTCTTCATGCCGGGCCTGCACGAACTCCACGGTCCCGGCCCGCCGCAGCGCGCCCATGAAGGTGTTGATGCCGTCCCCGCTGTAACCGAAGATGCGGGGTACCTGCCAGGCGTGGAGCCGTTCCACCATGAGGTCTGCCACCAGCCGCTGGGCCATAGTTTGCTCCACTCGTCATGATCAGGATGCTTACTTTCTACCATCGGTTGATGGCGTGATGAACCCTCCGGCCAGCCGCGGCCGGTACCGCGTGCAAAGATGGCGGCATGGAACTGGACGGAGAACTCGCTGGCCAGCAGATTCGGTCGGACGGCCCGGATCAGCGGGACGTCGACCTGTACCGCACCCTGAGTGCTGACATAGCCGCGGGCGTGGCGGTGGTGTCCACGCGGTGGCGGAACCGGGACTACGCGGCAACTGTCAGCGGTTATCTCTCGGTCTCCTATGACCCGCCCACCATGCTGATCAGCCTCTTCGAGGAGTCCCGCATCTGTGACGCGGTGGTCAGCTCCGGGACCTGGGCGTTAAGCCTGCTGGCGGCCCAACACCAGGGCACCGCGAACTGGCTGGCGAGTCCCGGCAACCCGGTGGAGGGACTGCTCAACCAGGTTCCGTTCCGGCGCGGCCCGGCCACCGGCGCGGCGGTGATCGGCGGGGCTACGGCGTGGTTCGAACTGAAGACCAGCGCGGTGCATCCGGCGGCAACCCACTCACTGATCGTGGGCGAGGTGCTGGCCATGGGGCGGGATGCCTCCGGCACGGAAAGCGCCGATCCGCTGATTCACTTCGCGTCCTCCTACCATCGCCTGCGCCGGTAGCGCGGCGGCCAGCGCAGTCTGGGCGGACAGCGGCGACGCCGGGCTACGGCAGCGGAGGCGGCTCGGAAAAGCGGCCTTCCCAGACCGCCCGCGAACCGGACTCGCCGGTCAGCACCACCGCCACCGTGGCACCGGCACACACCGCCAGCACGACGACGACCAGCACCGCCGCAATGATGCGGTACCCGGCGCCGAGCCGGCGCCGCCAGGAGGCCGCCGCCGTCGTTCCATAACGGAACCAGAGCCACAGGCCCAGCGCCGTGATGAACAGGCCGATCACCCACGGGAGCATCATGTCGCCCAGACGCATGTGTTCCATGGCCAGCGGCGTCTGGTCGATGCGCAGGAACAACCAGTGACCCGCCTGCTGCGAGACCGGCACCAGCACCAGCGCGAACAGCGCCATCAGCGGTGTCACGATCCCCAAGCGGCGCCGGGCCGCAGGCCAGAGGAGGCTGAGCACAATGCACAGCGCGGTGAGTGGAATGAACACCACGGTGGCGTGGACCAGGAGCACGTGCAGCGGCAGCGCATTGACTTCGTAGTCCATCGAAATCCGCTCCTTAGGCTCCGGGCAGGGCCGTCAACCGGTAAGACGCGCACGTCGGTGATGCGGTTCAGCCGGGAATCCGCGCGGCCGGTCCATTGTGTTCCCCGGCCGCCTGCCCTATGAATGGACTATGACGGTCACGCTGAGGTCCTTGGAAACCGCTGTTCCGGAAACGATTTTGATCCAGGCCGAGGCGCGTGACGTGTTTGCAGCGCAGTCCGGGCTGACGCGCCTGGGCCAGCGGCTGGTGACCACCTCGTTCGACCAGTCCGGCATCGACACGCGGCACACCGCCGTCGACGAACTCACTACGGCGAAGCGGGCCGAAGAACCTGTGTTTTTCGATGCCGGCTCCCGGGAGTTGCTCTCCCCCAGCACCAAGGTGCGCAACGACTTTTTCGCGGACAAGGCCACTCCGCTGTTCATCGAAGCCGCCGGCAAGGCGCTGGCCGCGTGCGACGGCATCGGCCCGGCGGACATCACGCACCTGATCACCGTGTCCTGCACCGGATTCTTCAACCCCGGCCCGGACTACAAAGTGGTCCGCGCACTCGGGCTCAATCCCGGCGTGCAGCGCTATCATTTGGGGTTCATGGGCTGCTATGCGGCCTTCCCGGCGCTCCGGGCGGCCAAGTCGTTCTGCGATGCCGACCCCGAAGCCGTGGTCATGGTGGTGACGGCGGAACTGTGCACGCTGCATGTGCGCACGTCCAACGACCCGGACACCATCGTGGGGTCCTCGTTGTTCGCGGACGGTGCCGCAGCCGCGGTCATCACCGCACGCGAACTGGAAGAGACCGGACCGGGTATTCGGCTGGACCACTTTGAAACCATCCTCACCCCGGTGGGCGAAGAATCCATGGCCTGGAACATCGGCGACGAAGGCTTCGAGATGGTGTTGGGCACGTACGTGCCGCACATCATTGACGAACACATTGTCGGCGCCCTGGAGCCGCTGCTGGCCCGCGAACCGGCGCTGGCGGCCAAACCATACCGCGACATCGAGCACTGGGCGATCCACCCGGGCGGACGGAGCATCCTGGACAAGGTGGAGGCCAAACTGGCGCTGACCGAGGGGCAACTGGTGCCGGCCCGCGAAACGCTGCGGCGGTACGGGAACATGTCCAGCGCCACGGTGATGTTCGTGCTCAAGCACATTTTGGAACAGCCAGCGGGCGCCGCGGAGGAACGGATCTGCTCCATGGCCTTCGGCCCGGGGCTGACGGTGGAGACCGGCCTGTTTACCAAGACTGTCCCGGCCGTGACGCCGCAGCCCCGAAACGCCATCGCTGCAGCCGCGGTGTAGCCGGAGCGGACCGCCGTGCCCTCCCCCTCTCCGGCGCATAGCCGGTCACCGTTCCTCGCCGTCCGCGCCGCGGACGCGGTGGAGGAAATGGACAAACCGGATTGCGATCCGGCCATGCTGCGGCGCACCTATGCTCAGTTTCCGCTGATCAACCGGGCGGTCTCGGGCTGGCACGGCATCTACCGCCGGCTGCTCCGGCCGCGGCTGGCCGCGGTGCAGCACCCCGCCTTGCTGGACATCGGCTCCGGTGGCGGCGACGTGCCGCGGATGCTGGCGCGCTGGGCCGCCCGCGACGGCCTGGGACTGCGGATCACCGCGATCGACCCCGACCCCCGCGCCCACGCCTTTGCCACGTCGCGGCCGCAACTGCCGGGACTGGAGTTCCGGCAGGCCTTCAGCTCGGAGCTGGTTGCCGAAGGCGGTCGCTTCGACGCGGTGGTGTCCAACCACTTGCTGCACCACCTGACCGATGCTGAACTCGCAGGCCTGCTGCAGGACTCGGCGCAGTTGGCGCGTTCCCTCGCGGTGCACAGCGACATCATCCGCAGCCGCCGCGCCTACGTGCTGTTCGCCGCCGGGACGCTGCCGTTTTTCCACCGCTCCTTGATCCGCCGCGACGGCCTGACCTCCATTCGCCGCAGCTACACGCCCGCGGAACTGCGCGCCGCCGTGCCGCCGGACTGGCAGGTGGTGCGTGATTCACCCTTCCGGCAACTGCTGGTCCGTGAGACCCATGACTGAGCTGCTGTCCCCGCGGTATCGGAACGGTGCGCGACAGGCTCCGGACACCCTTCACGACGTCGCAGTCGTAGGCGGCGGGCCGGTGGGGCTGTTCATGGCCATCCTGCTGGCCGGGCACGGATTGGACGTCACCGTGCTGGAGCAGCGGACGGCGCGGAGCAGCCACTCCCGGGCGATCGGGATCCATCCGCCGGCCCTGGCCGTGCTCGATGACGCCGGCGTGGGGGCTGCGCTGTTGGCAGCCGGGGTCCGCATCCGCCGGGGCACGGCCCGCAGCCGCGGCCGCGAGGTCGCCTCGCTGTCCTTTGCGTCCGTGCCCGGGCCGCATCCCTATGTGCTGGCCGTACCGCAGGTGATCACCGAACAACTGCTGGAGGAGCAGTTGGAAGGGCTGCGCCCAGGTGCCCTGCGGCGCGGTGTACAGGTGTACAGCGCGGACGACGACGGGGCAACCGTCACGCTGTCCTGCCGCCTGGGCGCGAGGCCAGCATCGGGAACACGCGCCGGCACAGCGCCGGATTCGGAAACTTGCATGGGCGAGCGGCCGGGATCGGAAACCAGCGCGGGCGAGGCGGCAGGAGCGGCAACGGTCCCAGATGCTGGGCCTGCCGCGGGTCCGGAAGCGGTACCGATTCGCGCCCGTCTGGTCGTTGCTGCCGACGGCGCGTACTCGGCCCTGCGCCGGCAACGTGGCGTCACGGTGCGAACGCGGTTGTATCCGGATGCCTACCTGATGGGAGATTTCGCCGACAGCACCGCCGACGGCAGCACTGCAGTGCTTTATCTGGAGGCCGGTGGCATCGTCGAATCGTTCCCGCTGCCCGGCGGCACCCGACGCTGGGTGGCGAGGATGCCCGGCGTGGTCAGCCACCCCACCGCGGCCGGCCTGGCCTCGCTGATCGCGCGACGCACCGGGGGTGGCCCGGAGCCGGACAGTTGCTCCATGCTGAGCGCCTTCTCGGTCAGTTCCAGGATGCCGCGTCGGCTGGTTTCGGGGCGGCTGGCGCTGATCGGCGATGCAGCCCATCAAATCAGCCCGATCGGCGGGCAGGGCATGAACCTGGGCTGGCTGGACGCGGCTGCCCTGGCTCCGATCGTGGCCGCGGCGCTGCGCGGCGAGCCGACGGCGCGGGCACTGCGGCAGTTCGAGGCGGACCGGCGGCGGGCGGCCGCCACCGCCACCTGGCAGGCGCATCTGAACATGGCGTTGGGCCGGCCGCTGCCCTCGACGATGCTCGCCGCCCGCAACCACCTGTTCGGCGCGCTGACCCACATACCCGGGGCCCAGGACGCGGTGGCCAACCGCTTCACGATGCACTGACCCGTCATCGAGCGGCTGCCGCCTGTCCGGGCGGCTAAAGTGGCTGCTAGACAAAATCGGCAGCACGCCGGTTTCCCCCGGCTGGTGAGGTACCGGCCGGGCACACGGGCACGGAGGTGGAGCATGGTCGGCGCGGAGCGCATCGCCGTGCTCTCGCTGCATACCTCGCCGCTGGCCCGGCCCGGCGGCGGCGATGCCGGCGGCATGAACGTCTATATCCGCGCGTTGGCGAGGGAACAGGCAGCGCTGGGCACCGCCGTCGACGTTTTCACCCGCTCCCAACATGACGGTCAGGAACCGGTGGAGCATCCGCGTGAAGGGGTGCGGGTGATCCATTTGGACGGGGCGCCGGCGGACACCGTGGCCAAGGAGGAAGTGCCGCTGCGGCTGGCTGCGCTGGAAGCATCACTGCGGCATTTCACGCAGCGGGACGGGGCCAGGTATGACGTGCTGCACTCGCACTACTGGCTCTCAGGTGCGGTGGGACTGCGCCTGCAGCGGGACTGGCGGATTCCGCTGGTGCATTCGATGCACACCATGGGGCTGGTCAAGAACCTGCACCTGCAGCCCGGCGAGGCAGCCGAGCCGGAAACCCGGGTCCGCGGCGAACAGGCCATTGCCTCCGGCGCCGGCCGGCTGATTGCCAATACGCTGAATGAAGCTTCCGAGCTGGTGGATCTCTACGGGGCGGAAGAGGGGACGGTGGACGTGATCCCGCCCGGCGTGGATCTGCGGACCTTCCGGCCCGAGGACCGGCAGCGGGACCGGGCGGCAGCCGGGCTGGACCCGGATACCTTCCATCTGGTGTTCGCCGGCCGGATCCAGGCCCTCAAGGGCCCTCAGGTGCTGCTGGCCGCGGCGGCGGAACTGCGCCGCGAATCGCCGGACATTCGGCTGCGGATTTCCATCATAGGCGAGGCCAGCGGAGCCGCCGAACTGGACCTGCCCGCGCTGGCCAGGGAACTGGGGCTGGAAGACGTCGTGGCGCTCTCTCCGCCGGTGGAGCCGGCCGAACTGGCAGCCACCTTCCGCAGCGCCGATGTGGTGGCGGTCCCGTCCTTCAGCGAATCGTTCGGGCTGGTGGCCCTGGAAGCGCAGGCCTGCGGCACACCGGTGGTCGCCACCAACGTGGGCGGGTTGCCGGTGGCGGTCAGCCACGGGCTCACCGGGCTGTTGGTGGATGGACACGATCCTGCCCGGTGGGCCGGTGCGCTGCGCGAACTGCACGACTACCCCGAGTTCCGCCAGCGACTGGGCGTCAACGCCGCCGTGCACGCCTCGTCGTTCGGCTGGGAGCAGACCGCGGCGCTGACGGCGCACAGCTACCAGCTGGCGGTGGACCACTTCCGCCGCTGACGGATGCTCACGCACCGCTAGGATTCATAGGTGCCAACTTACTGCGTCCGCCGCGCCACCAGCCATGATGTTCCCGCAACCCTGGACATGAAGTTGGCTGCCTGGCGGGAAACCTATGCCACACAACGTCCCGCATCCTTCTTTGCCGCCGAAGCCGCGCAGCGGGAGCAACAGATCGACTGGTGGTCTCGCGGCTTGGCCGCGGGCGCGGAGTTGTGGATAGCCGAGGATCCGTCCGGCCGGATTATCGGGTGTGCCGGCGCCGGCCCCACTCAGGACGACGACGGCGACACCGGCGTCCCGTACGAACTGCAGATGCTCTACGTGCTGGAGCGGGCCTACGGCACCGCGCTGGGGCAGCAGCTGCTGGAGGCGGCGATCGGTGGCAATCCGGCGCTGCTCTGGGTCCTCGAGGACAATCCCCGCGCCCAGGCGTTCTTCCGCAAGCACGGCTTCGCTGCCGACGGACGCCGCGAGGCACTGACCGGCCCATGGGACGGCCTGCACGAGATCCGGATGGTCCGTCGCCAACCCTGAGTGCGACCCGCCTCCGCGGAAGTCACCGAGCGCCGGCGCGCGCGGTGCTGTGAAGCCATAGTCTGGCCGGACTGTCGTTACGAACCAGCGCCTGCGCTGCGTCAGAACGGTTGGGTCAGAACGGTGGCGGTGTGAGGTCCGTGGCGATTCCGTTGTGGACGGCATGTGGTGTGGGTGGATGGGCAGCTTGGTGCTTTCGCCAAGCGTCTTTGAGCCGTTCGTTCAGGACGCTGATTTCGTGCCGTTCGAGGATGTCGGCGAGCTCCCCCGGCGGGGTGACCGCGAGCGGGTCTGCCGAAGTGCTGTAGGTAAGGCCGGCTGCGGTAGTCCAGTCGATGGTGCCGGGGACCGGTTGGCCTGCCTTCGCGTACCCCGCAGTCTTCAAACCGTGGTGGACCTTGCAGAAACAACACATGCAGTCGACATCAGTCTTCCCGCCCTTCGAGTAGGCGTGGACATGATCTATTTCGCAGTGTTCAGCGGCCCTGTTGCAGCCCGGAGCCCGACAGGTCCGGTCCCTGGTGCGAAGGAACCGGCGCTGCGCCCTGGTGGGCCGGTATTGTTTGCGCTCGAGCGCGAGCACGGCACCGTTGATCGGGTCGGTCAGGATTCGTGTGAAGGATGTCCCATCGCCTGCCAGCCGGCGGGCCACATCGGGGGCAATCGGACCGTACCCGTCGAGCTCGGCTGGTTCGTCACCGAGTCCCAGCAGCGTCAGCGCCGGAACGGTGAGGCTGGCATGTGCGGCGATCCTCGGGCCCGGTTTGCCCATCCTCGGCCCTGGTGAAATGCCGGTCAGCAGCAAGTCGGAGAAAACATCCGCCCGCAACTGGGTCAGTGTCCGGGACTCCTCGGCGTCCTGTAATGAAATGGCGGTGGACTGGATCCGGTTGAACGCCGCGACCGCTTCCTCGGCCGGCAGATATGCGTTCAGCCAGGCCATGCCGTCCTCGTCCGGAAGCAGCTCGATCCGACGGTCCCGGCGCGCTTTGGCATGGCGGACGGCGATCGATTCGGGGTGTTCCCGCTCGCGCCGCGTCCGGGCGCGGGCCGCAAACTTGGACCGGGTCATCGCGTCCTCCGTCGCGGCCGGCAGCATGACGGCTTCGAAGTCGGTGCGTGCATCCTCAGGCAATGAACCGGCTTGATCCACCAGTGCCTCGGCAATCCCGGCACTCGTATCCCCGGCAGACAGGGCCGCCAGCGTGTTGCGAAAAGGTCCGTGGAGCTTGAGTGCCAACGCGATCTTGTCCTGTGCTGTCCTCCGCGGAAGTCGCAGCGCGTGCGCGGCCTCATCCACCACCGAAGATTCCGCATCGTGGCCGTTCGGACGACGCCCTTCCGGTTCGTAGGGGGTGGCCCAAGCGTCTTCCTGGCTGTCCAGCGCCTGCAGGTAGAGGGCATTGAGCAGGCTGAACTTGTGCGCTTCCAGCCACGCCAGCGCCCGCCCGGTCTGGACCAGCGCGAAGGCAGCCTCCTCGTAAACCATCAGGGCAGGCTCCTGCCGGCCCACCACACCCAGCAGTTCAAGGCCGTTAAGCTTGCGCGCGGCGTCTGGCCCGGTCGCGCCGGTTGCGCCTTCCGCATCGGCGAAAGCTGTCCGCGCGGGGTGGTCTGCATCGTTGGGCCGGTCGCAAGATGCGTCGTCGAAAAACTCCCTCGGCAGCAACCCGTTCAGTGGATCCACACACGGCACATCCAGGCAAGCAGCCAATGATGCTTCCAGATCCGCCCAGTACTGTGCCGCTTCCGGAGAATCATCCCAGCGACCCGACAGCCAGCCCGGATCCGGGTCAACCGGAATCCCGTCCCCGTCAAACTCCTGCATGGCGGTATAAATGCGGGCCGGGGCCGCCCCCGGCGCCCCGGCGGCAGCGCCACCTGCAGGCTCAGCCTGCGAACCGCCAGATGCCTGCCGCTCCTGCCGCGCGGCCGGCCCGATGCCATGGCCGGAGTAGTCTGGCTCGTCGGGCTGCAACGGTGCGGGTGCCATTCCCCTATTTTACTAGAAGATGCTTTCGGATACAATAGTATTGTAGTCGAATTTCAGTTCTACGAAAGGCGAACGAAGAAGTCCGTCGGCTCAGCCGATAATTTCCTTGGGGGATCTCCCACCGGGACCTCCCACCAGGATCCACGGAGGGGATCAGGCCTTTTCCAGCTCGGCGCGAATCGCCGCGATGCCGCGCCAGACTTCCGCAAAACTGGTGGACAGCGGCGAGAGCCCCAGTCGGATACCGTCCGGTTCACGGAAGTCCGGGATCACGCCTTGTTCCCAGAGCCGGGCCGTGACGTGTTTGAACGCCGGATGGTCGATCGTGACGTGTCCTCCGCGCTCGGCCGGATTCAGCGGCGAGGCGACGACGACGCCGAAGTCGGCCAGGCTGGCCTGCACGGCTTCGATGGCGAATTCGGTCAAGGCGACGGACTTGTCCCGGACGGCGGCCAGGCCGGCCTCATCGATCAGCGCGATCATGTCCTGCATGGCCGTCATCCCGATAATCGGCGGCGTCCCGGAGGTGAACCGGCGGATACCGCCGGCGGGTTCGTAGCCCTGGCCCATCTCGAACGGTTCGCTGCTGCCCAGCCAGCCCTGGATCGGCTGCCGGAAGTGCTGGTGTTCTGTCCGCACATAGGCCCAAGCGGGCGCGCCGGGGCCGCCGTTTAGATACTTGTAGCTGCAGCCTGCGGCCAGGTCAACGCCCCACGCATCCAGTTCCACGGGCAGCACCCCGGCGGAATGGCACAGATCCCACAAAACCAGGGCACCGGCGTCGTGCGCCACGGTGGTGATGGCGGGAATGTCCGCAATG
Source organism: Arthrobacter sulfonylureivorans (assembly GCF_047607445.1). Taxonomy (GTDB): domain Bacteria; phylum Actinomycetota; class Actinomycetes; order Actinomycetales; family Micrococcaceae; genus Crystallibacter; species Crystallibacter sulfonylureivorans_A. The sequence goes on along the minus strand of NZ_JBLKRT010000024.1, from coordinate 57,813 downwards.
TATCCGGAGCGGTAGGCCACATGGCTGAGCAACACCAGCGCGGTGTCGGGCCCGACGGCGGCGCGCACGGCGTCCGCGGTGACTCCCCCGCCATGCGGCGGTTCGAGCCAGTCCAACTGCAGGCCGCATTCGGCAGCAATGCCCTCCACGATGAAGCGGTCGGACGGAAAATTGTCCCGGTCCACCAGGATGCGGGTCCGGCCGGGGCGGACTGCAATCGCGGCCCGCGCCAACTTGTAGAGCAGCACAGTGGTGGAGTCGGCCACCACGCATTGGCCGGGGGCTGCGCCGAGCACCACGCGGCCCAATTCATCGCCGACCCGTTCGGGCAGCGCCAGCCAGCCCTCGTCCCAGGCCCTGATCAGCCGTCCGCCCCACTGTTGCAGCATCACCTCGCGGACCCGGTCCACACTGGCGGCCAGCGGCCGGCCTAGCGAATTGCCGTCCAGATAGGCGGTGACAGATTCGTCGTCGTGGCCCACAAACCGGGTGCGGTATCCCGCCAGCGGGTCGGCGGCATCGAGCGTCCGGGCGCGGTCGGCAAGCTGAGCATCGGTGGTCATACGGCCAGCATAAGGGCGGCGGGCATGGCCGGGCGCGAAGCCGGGCACCGTGAATCCGAAAAAAGTTTTCCGGTGCTGTCGATATCCACTTCCGCCGTTCGACGGCATAGTAGAAGGCGCATACCGCGTCCTCGTTCACAAAGGAGAAAAGCCGTGAAGTACATGTTCATCATGCGTTCCACCGACGAAGCCGTCGAGGCTTACAAGTCCACGCCGTTCGAAGAAGTGATCAACAAGATGGGCGCGTACAACGAGTCCATGATCAATGCCGGCATCTTGCTCGCCGGTGAAGGGTTGGCGGACCTGTCCGACGGCAGCGCCTTCGTCGTTGACTTCTCGGAAGAGCCGCCGATCGTCACCGACGGCCCGTACGGCGAAACCCATGAGCTGTTCAATGGCTTCTGGATTGTCCAGGTGTCGTCCAAGGAAGAAGCTGCGGAGTGGGCGAGCCGCTGCCCGCTGGGCCCCGGCTCCAAGCTGGAGGTGCGCCGCGTGACCGAGGCCGCAGACTTCGCTGAGTTCTCCGACAACGAATACATCCAGAAGGAGGAGGGCTGGCGGGAACAAGAAGCGAAACTGCGCGCGGAGAACGCCTAGCATCCGCGCGGCGGGAGGGTCAGCCGTGGCAGGGACGGAGAAGGCGCGGGCCGAGGCTGCCGAGCGGGAGGAGGCTGCCGATCGCTCGGCGACAACCGAACGCTCGGCAGTGCTCGAGCGGGAGGCTGCGACTGAGCGCTCGGCAGTGCTCGAGCGGGAGGCCGCGACCGAGCGGGCAGCTGCGGTCAGGCGCCGTCTGGATGCCGTGTGGCGCATCGAAGGTGCCCGGATCGTCGCAGCGCTGGCCCGGGCCACCGGGGACGTGGGGGTTGCCGAGGACCTGGCGCAGGAAGCCGTCGCCGATGCGCTGCGCCAATGGCCAGACGCCGGCGCGCCGCGCAATCCCGCCGCCTGGCTGACCGCGGTGGCCAAGCGCAAAGCCATTGATGGCTGGCGGAGGGCCGACCGCCTGGACGAGCGCTACCAGGAGCTGGCCCGCGGGCTGCAGGACGAAGACGCCCCAGGCTGGGACCCGGTTCCCGACGACGTGCTGCGGCTGGTCTTCACCGCCTGCCACCCCGTGCTCTCCCGGGAGGCGCAAGTGTCGCTGACCCTGCGGATTGTCGGCGGCCTGTCCAGCGAGGAAATTGCCCGGCTCTTTGTGCTCCCGGTGGCCACCGTCCAGCAGCGCATTGTCCGCGCCAAGAAAACCCTGGCCGCAGCGAAGGTCCCGTTCGAGGTGCCGGAACCGAATGAATGGGGACCGCGGCTAGGCGGCGTGCTGCGGGTGATCTACCTGATGTTTACCGAAGGCTATGCTGCCACCTCCGGGGAACGCTGGATCCGGCCGGACCTGGCCGGCGAGGCCCTGCGGATCGGGCGGGTCCTGGTGTCGCTGGTGCCCCGGGAACCCGAGGCGCACGCACTGGTTGCCTTGATGGAACTGCAGGCATCGCGCTTCGGCGCCCGCACGCGGCCGGACGGCACCCCCGTCCTGTTGGCCGATCAGGACCGCACCCGGTGGGACCGTGCCCAGATAGGCCGTGGCCGCGCCGCGCTGGCGCGGGCGGACCGGCTGGGCCGCGGTCGCGGCAGCTATGCGCTGCAGGCGGCCATCGCCGAGTGCCATGCGGTGGCGCCCAGCGTCGAACGAACCGACTGGGCGCAGATCGTGCTGCTCTATGAGGCGCTCGGACGGATTGCGCCCAGCCCGGTGGTCGAACTCAACCGGGCCGTGGCCGTCTCCATGGCCACCGGGCCGGCCACGGCACTGGCCATCGTCGATGACCTGGCTTCGGCGGGGGCGCTGCCCGGATCGCATCTGCTGCCCAGCGTCCGGGCCGAGCTGTTGGCCCGGCTCGGCCGGTCGCACGAGGCGCGGGCCGAGTTCGCCGCCGCAGCCGCCCTGGCCAGGAACGACCGTGAACGCGAAGTACTCGAACGCAAGGCGGCCGCCACCTGAGTTGTTGGTGCGCTGAACCGGCGCTTGCACGGATCGTGCGCTAGCTGTCTTCCGCTGAGAGGGTGTTGACGCTGCCGGTGAAGTGAAGCCGGTGGCTGCGCTCTCCCCAGCCGGAGAACTCGGATGATTCCCACGACCCGTTTCGTTCCGTGTCATGGATCCGTACGGCCACCGTGGCGGGGAGGAAGACCGGAGCAGCGAAGTCGATGCGCCAGCTGAAAGGTTCGCTGGCCGTGGCCTCCACGCTGGTCAGTACCCGCGATGCCAGATACATGCCGTGCGCGATGGACCGCTTGAGCCCCAGCATCTTGGCCGATACCGCGCTCAAGTGGATGGGGTTGAAGTCGCCGGATACACCCGCGTACTCACGGCCCGCCTCGGGTCCCAGGCGCCACCGTGCCGTCGGCTGCGGCGGGATGAAATCGGTGCGTTCCGGCCTGAAGGCCTTGTCCAGGCCGGGCAGGTACACCGCCTTGGCCAGATAGTCCGAGACGCCCTCCCACACGGTTTCGCCTCCGGCCTCGATCCGGGTGTGAAGTTCCACCTGGGTGCCGGCGTGGTGGCCGCGCAGGCCTTCGGCCCAGGCCGTCACCGTCAATGGTTCGGTGAAGTGGACCGGCCGCAGGTGGTTCACCCGGTTGGCCAGGTGCACCATGCCCAGCAGCGGGAGCGGGAAGTCCTGCCGTGTCATCACGCTCATCGCCACCGGAAAGGCAACGGAGTGCAGGAACACCGAGGGCAAGGTGTCCCGCACGGTGCCGTGCATCAGTTGCTGGAAGCCGCTGACCCGTTCCGGGGCGATGTGCACGCCGTCAACGGTGTGCCGCACCGCGGGGAGCTGCTCGGTCTGCTGGCCGACGCCGAGCTTGTGCCGCGCCGCTGTGGACGCTGCCGTCAGGTACAGCCGGGAGAGCGTGGGCATCTCCCCCAGGATGACCTCGCTCATGCGCCCACCATGCTCTGGCCGCAGACGCGCAGCGTCTGGCCGTTGATCCCGCCCGCGGCATCGCTGGCCAGGAAGGCAACGGCTTCGGCCACGTCCAGCGGCCTGCCGCCCTGCTGCAGCGAGGACAGCCTGCGTGCCACCTCGCGGGTCAGGAACGGCATCCGTGCGGTCATGTCCGTCTCGATGAAGCCGGGGGCCACAGCGTTGATGCTGCCGCCGGCGTCGGCAAAGGCGGCCGCCGATGCGCGGACCATGCCGATGATGCCTGCCTTGGAGGCGGCGTAATTGGTCTGCCCGCGGTTGCCGGCGATTCCGCTGGTGGAGGCCAGCGACACCACCCGCGGAGCTTCGCGGAGGACGCCCGAGGCCAGCAGTTGCTCGTTCATCCTCAGCTGGGAGGAGAGATTGACCGCGATCACCGAGTCCCATTTTGCCTGGTCCATGTTGGCGAGCAGTTTGTCCCTGGTGATGCCGGCATTGTGCACCACAATATCCAGCCCGTGGTTCCGCTCCGCCGCATGCGCGGCGATCTTCTCGCCGGCGTCCGGCGCGGTGATGTCCAGTTGCAGGGCGGTGGCACCCACCCGGTTGGCCAGGTGGGCCAACTGTTCCCCGGCTGCGGGAACGTCGACGGCGATGACCTTGGCGCCGTCACGGTGCAGGGTCTCGGCGATGGCTGCCCCGATCCCGCGGGCGGCACCGGTAACGACGGCGACCTTGCCAGCCAGCGGACGGTCCGGCTCCGCCGGCAGCGCGGCAGCGCCTACGCCAACCGCCAGGAACTGCCCGTTGACGTAGGCGCTTCGGCCGGAGAGCAGGAAGCGCAGGGCCCCGAGGACGGCAGGAGCGCCGGCATCCACGCCCTCGCTCAGCAGGATCCCGTTGCCGGTGGCTCCGCCGCGCAGCTCATGGGCCAGCGACCGCAGGGCACCGTCCACCGCCTGGCGGGCGGCGGCTCGGGCGGGCTCGCCGGTGCCGGAAGCGGGGCGCGAGACCGTGACGACCCGGCCGCCAGGAGCCAGGGCACGCAGGCTGGCGCCTGCGGTGAGCATCGGGTCCGAGAGTTCTTCCGGCGACTCAAGTTCGTCGAGCACCAGCACTATGCCGCCGAGCCGTTCCTTCGGCGCCACGTGCCGTCGGACATCCAGATCCCAGCCGAGCATTTCCTTGGCCAGCACGTCGGCGCCGGCCCCGGAGCCCAGCACCAGGACGGGCCCGGGCAGCAACGGTGTGCCCGGCCGGTAGCGGCGCAGCACGGCTGGCTGGGGCAGTCCCAGTTTCTTGGCCAGGCTTTTCAACGGCCCGGCGTTGACCAGGTCCAGGTAGCGGTCCGCCATTTAGTTTGCCTCCAGAATGGCTACCACGCCCATGCCACCGGCGGCGCACACGGAGATCAGGCCGCGGGTGCCGCGGGACTCGGCGTCGGCCTTTTCGCGCAGCATCTTGGCGAGGCTGGCGACCAGCCGGCCGCCGGTGGCGGCGAACGGGTGTCCGGTGGCCAGCGACGACCCGTTGACGTTCAGCCGGGTCCGGTCGATCGGGCCCAGCGGCTTCTGCAGGCCCAGCTTGTTCCGGCAGAACTCTTCGCTCTCCCAGGCCGCCAGATGGCACAGCACCGTCCCGGCGAAGGCTTCATGGATCTCGAAATAGTCGAAGTCGGCAAAGGTCAGGCCCTGCCGGGCCAACAACCGCGGCACGGCGTAGGCCGGCGCCATCAGCAGGCCCTCCTTGCCGTGCACAAAATCAACGGCCGCGGCTTCGGAGTCGACGACTTCGGCCAGCACCGGAAGGTCATTGCGCCGCGCATAATCCTCCGAGCCGAGCAGCACGGTGGAGGCGCCGTCGGTCAGCGGGGTGGAGTTGCCGGCGGTCATCGTCGCCTCGGCACCCAGGTTCTTGCCAAAGACGGGCTGCAGCTTGGCCAGTTTCTCCAGCGTGGTGTCCGCCCGCAGGTTGGAGTCCTTGGCCAGGCCGCGGTACGGCGTCATCAGGTCGTCGAAGAACCCGCGCTCATAGGCGGCCGCCAGGTTGCGGTGGCTTGCCAACGCCAGTTCATCCTGCGCCCCGCGGCTCACGTTCCACGCCGCCGTGGTGAGAGCCTGATGCTCCCCCATCGACAGGCCGGTGCGCGGTTCGGCAGTACCGGGCGCGTTGGGCGCCAGATCCTTGGGACGCAGTTTGGCCAGAGCGGTGAGCTTCTGCTGCACCGATTTGGCGCGGTTCAATTCCAGCAGCACCGCCCGGAGCCCCTCGCTGACGGCGATCGGCGCATCCGAGGCGGAATCCACGCCGCCGGCGATGGCGGATTCGATCTGGCCGAGCTTGATCTTGTTGGCCAGACCCACCACGGTTTCCAAGCCGGTGGCACAGGCCTGCTGCAGGTCATAGGCGGGCGTTTCCGGAGACAGCGCGGAACCGATGACCGCTTCACGGGTGAGGTTGAAATCGCGGGAGTGCTTCAATACAGCGCCGGCGGCCACCTCGCCGATCCGTTCGTCCTGCAGTCCGAAGCGCGCCACCAGGCCGTCCAATGCTGCCGTCAGCATGTCCTGGTTGCTGGCCTGGGTGTAGGCCCCGTTGGACCGGGCAAATGGAATGCGGTTGCCGCCGATGACGACTGCCTTGCGCAGGACGGTGGCGGGACGGGTGCCGGTGGCGTCGGGTGAAGCGGCCATGAAGGCTCTCCTCGTGAATCGGGTGCAGGTCGGATCGAAGTCAGTTACCGTTACCAAGCGTACCTGATACGCTGGGTAACGTGAATAGCGCCACAGTCCGCCCCGCGGCTTCGCCCGGGCCCGACGGCCGCTCCGCCCGCTGGGACCGCCACCGGACCGAACGCCGCCGGGAACTGATCCGTGCTGCCCGCCATGCCGTGCACCGGCTGGGCCCCGACGCTTCGATGGAGGACATCGCAGCGGCTGCCGGGACTTCGAAGCCGGTTTTCTACCGCTACTTTGGCGACAAGGCAGGGCTGCAGCAGGCCATGGGCGAGGTGGTGGTGGGCCGCATGCAGGCCAGGCTGCAGGAAGCCGCTGCCAGTGCGACCACACCGCAGGAAGGCCTGACCGCCATGGTCTCCGTCTACCTGCAGATGGCGGAATCCTCGCCGCACGTGTACGCGTTCGTCACCCGGGATGCACCCTTTGACCCGTCGGTTCCGCAACCGCTGCACGGCGAACCAGCGCCGCCCGCTGCTGCCCCGGAGACCGGCAGCTCCGCAGTGCTGCACGATTTCTTCGCCAACGTGACGGCGATGATCGAAGCCCCGCTGCGCGGTCACCTGAGCGCCTCCGCGGACAGCGCCGCGGAACTGGCCGCGGCATCCTACTGGCCGCGGGCCGCCATCGGCATGGTGCGCGCCGCCGGCGAACGCTGGCTTGCCGCACCCGATGACGGCAGCAAACCAAGCCGGGAGCTGATGACCACCATGCTCACCCAATGGCTGCTCCGCGGAGTGGCTCCCGGCCGGACGGAGCCGACAGCGGCGTCCGGTCCCCCGGCAGCAGCCGGCCATTCCGCACACTGAGCTGCGATGCTGCCGCCGGTACCGTTGCAGCCACTTTGACCATCCGACCCTATCCGTGACCACCGAAGGAACCCCGATGACGTACACCCCCACTGCCGAAACGCCGGAACCGGTTGAAGACAGCGGCGCTACCGTTGACGTGGCCGGGCTCGGCGAAGCTCTGCTGGGCCGCTGGGCCGAGGTCCGCAAAGCGGCCCGTGACCTCGCCGGCCAACCGGAGCTCCACCGGATCGACGGACTGCCGATGGATGAGCACCGCGAACGGGTGGTGGGCCAGTTGAAGTACCTGGTGGACGCCGGGGCCGTGCACCGCGCGTTCCCGCGGCGGCTGGGCGGCGAGGACAACCACGGCGGCAACATCGCCGGTTTCGAGGAACTGGTCACCGCCGATCCCTCGCTGCAGATCAAGGCCGGCGTGCAGTGGGGCCTGTTCGGCGCCGCTGTGCTGCATCTGGGCACCCGGGAGCACCACGACCGCTGGCTGCCGGACATCATGAGCCTGAAGACGCCCGGCGCTTTCGCCATGACCGAGACCGGCCACGGATCAGACGTTGCCAGCATCGCCACCACCGCCACCTACGACCCGGCAACGCAGGAATTCGTCGTCCACACCCCGTTCCGCGCAGCGTGGAAAGACTACCTGGGCAACGCCGCCAACGACGGCCTCGCCGCGGTGGTGTTCGCCCACCTGATCACCCGCGGGGTGGACCACGGCGTCCATGCGTTCTACGTCCCCATCCGGGACGAGCAGCGCGCTTTCCTGCCCGGCATCGGCGGCGAGGACGACGGGTACAAGGGCGGCCTGAACGGCATCGACAACGGACGGCTGCACTTCGACCAGGTCCGGATTCCGCGCACCAACTTGCTGAATCGGTACGGCGACGTGGCCGAAGACGGCACCTACTCCTCCCCCATCGCCAGCCCCGGCCGCCGCTTCTTCACCATGTTGGGCACCCTGGTGCAGGGCAGGGTCTCGTTGGACGGCGCCGCGGTGGCTGCCAGCAAGGTGGCACTGGCCATCGCCGTCCGCTACGCCACCGAGCGGCGGCAGTTCAACGCCTCCTCGGACACGGCCGAAGAGGTGCTGCTGGACTACCAGCGCCACCAGCGCCGGCTGCTGCCCCGGCTGGCCACCACCTACGCGGCGTCGTTCGCCCATGAACAACTGCTGCAGAAGTTCGACGACGTGTTCTCCGGTGCGCATGACACCGACGAGGACCGGCAGGATCTGGAGACCCTGGCGGCGGCACTGAAGTCGCTCAGCACCTGGCACGCCCTGGACACGCTGCAGGAGTGCCGCGAGGCGACCGGCGGCGCCGGCTTCCTGGCTGAGAACCGGTTCGCCGCCCTGCGCGCCGACCTGGACATCTACGCCACGTTCGAGGGCGACAACACGGTGCTGCTGCAGTTGGTTGCCAAGCGCCTGCTGGCGGACTACGCCAATGAATTCCGTCATGCGGACTTCGGTGTCATGGCCCGCTGGGTGGCGCACCAGGCGGCCGACGTCACCCTGCACCGCACCGGGCTGCGCCAGGTGGCCCAGACCTTCGCGGACAGCGGATCGGAGCGCAAGAGCGCCAACTACCTCAAGGATCCGGAAACCCAGCGCCAGCTGCTCACCGACCGGGTCTCCACCATGGTGGCTGGCATCGGCGGCGCGTTGCGCAACGCCACCCGGCTTCCGCAAAAGGAAGCCGCGGCGCTGTTCAACGAGCACCAGCATGAACTGATCGAGGCGGCCCGCGCCCACGCCGAACTGCTGCAATGGGAAGCCTTTAGCGCCGCGATCGCCGAGATCGAGGACAAGGGAACCCGGCTGGTGCTGACCTGGCTGCGGGACCTCTTCGGGTTGTCGCTGGTGGAAAAGAACCTGGGCTGGTACCTGATGTACGGCCGGCTGTCGGCGCAGCGCGCCCGGATCCTCGGCACCTACATCAACCGGCTGCTGTCCCGGCTCCGCCCGCACGCCCGTGACCTGGTGGATGCCTTCGGCTACGGCCCGGAGCACCTGCGCGCGAAGATTGCCAGCGGCGCGGAGCAGGAACGCCAGCACGAAGCCATGGCGTACGCCCGCACACGGCGCGCCAGCGGCGAAGCCCCGGTGGACGAAAAGGTGCTGATCGCCCGGCGCAAGGCAGAGCAGAAGCTCAGCAAGAACCGGCAGAAGCTGGAAGCCAAGAACTAGGACAACGACGGCGGGGCTCCCCCTGGGCGACACGGCTCGCCTTGGCGGGGCCCGCCGTCGTGAGCGGAGCTGGACCAGCTAAGATTTTCTGGGCCCGATCTTCCCTTCCGCGGGCGGAAAGCATTTCCATGTCCTTCACCCAGAATGCCCTTGCCCGCTGGCAGGAGTTGCAGGCGCTGGCCGCCACGCCCGGGCTTAAGCTCGCCTCCGCCAGTCCATGGGTGCCGGCGCTGTTCAGGACCGCTTTCACCCGCTCCCGCCCGCAACTGCCGTTGGAAGAGTTTCACCGCAGTACCGACTCGTTCCTGGCCGAGCTGCGCCGGGCCGGGGTGGAGCTGCGCGCGGACTGGTCTGCCCGCCAGTACGCCGACGACTGGGTGGCCCGGCGCTACCTGTCCCGGCTGCGCGAGGACGGCCGGTTCGTATACGAACCCACCGAGACCACGGTGCGGTTCCTGGAGTACCTGGACGGCCTGACCGGGACTTCCTCGTCTTTGAACAGCTCCCGGCTGGCCACGCTGCTCACCCGCGTCGAAGCGCTGGCGCATGAGACCGACCCCGACCCCGAGGCCCGAATCGCCGTGCTCCAGGCCGAAATCGCCCAGCGCCAGGAAAAGATCCGCGCGCTGGAAGCCGGCGAAGCACCGGCGTCGCTGCCGGACGCCACCGCGGTGGAGGCCGCCCGCGATGTTTTGGCGCTGGCCGCCGGCCTGCCGGCCGATTTCAAGCGGATGCGCGACGGCCTGGAGCTCATGCTCCACACCCTGCGCGCCGAGATTGTGGAGTCCAACGCCACCAAGGGCATCACCATGGGCGAGGTGCTCGAGGCGGACAAGCGGCTGCGCGGCACCAGCGAAGGCCGGACCTACGAGAGCTTCACGGCCTTCCTGAACGACGAGGAGCAGCAGCAGCGCTTCCGGCAAGCCATCGCCGAGGTGCTCGAGCGGGACTTCGCCGGCGCGCTGGAGGCCGAGGACCGGCGGGCGCTGCAGCGGCTGATGCCCCAACTGCGGGCGCAATCGGCGGAGATCCACCGCATCTACGGGCGGCTCTCGGAGAGCATGCACACCTTCGTGCAGTCGGACGACGTCCGTGAATCGATCCAGCTGCGGCAGACCATCCGGGCAGCCGAGGCCGCCATCCTCAAGTCCCGGCGCAGCCTGCCGGGCCGCCGAGCCGTGATTCCCGCACCCGAACTCTTCGGCTCCGGCTTTGAATCGGTCAGCATGGTCCGGCTCTACGATCCGCAGGACCACCAGGCCCCGGCAAAGCTGCCGGAACCGCCTGCCTTCACCGAAGCGGATATCCACCGCGCGCTCCGTACGCCGCAGGCGGACGCGGCGACCCTCGCCCACGCCGTGCGCACCGCCGTCGAGGCCCGCGGGCCGGTGTCGCTGTCCGAGGTCTATGCCGAGTTGGAACCGCAGCACCGGCACCTCAACAGTCTGCGGTGGCTGCTCCAGCATGCGCTGAATTCCGGGGGCACGCTGAACCCGCAGGCCACCGACACCGTGACCCTGATCCAGATCGACGGCAGCGAACGCACCGCACTGCTGCCCGCCGTCACCTTCACGAAAGCTGCCGAATCATGAACGAGATGACCGAGGCCCGCGTTGCACCCGCCGGAGGCCCGTCCGACGGCGACTGGCCGGACGAATCCCCGGAGCTTCAGGAGTCTGACGGGCTGGACGACGGGCTGGACGCTGGGTTGGATGACCAGGACGGACTGGACGACCAGGACGGGCTGGACAACCAAGAGGGGTTGGACGACCAAGAGGGGTTGGACGACCAAGAGGGGTTGGACGACCAGGAAGGGCTGGAGGACCAGGCTGAACCGGATGCGCCCGCCCGGGACGAGGTCCGGGACGGGCCCGAATTGTTCGACGGCGATACCGGCACCCTGCCGCTGAAACTGCGCCAGGCCCTGATCAGGCTGCTGCGCGGCCCCTACCTGGACGCCTCGTCCACGGACCGCGTCTACGACACCGTGGTGGAACACCGGCGGATCCTGGCGTCCCGGCTCAGCGAACTGTTCCTGCAACTGGTCATTGACGAAGACCGGAAGGTTGCCATGCTGCGCCCGGTACCGATGGCCGAACCGCACACCACCGCCCTGCAGCGACAGCGGGATATGACCCGGGAAGAAACGCTGCTGCTGCTGCGTATGCGCCTGGTGCAGGACCGTCACGCCGGCACCGGAACCGAGCCACTGCTCAGCCGGGCCGACGTCATCGATGTGCTGCAGGACTACGTGGATCCGGAGCAGCGCGATGCCAAGCACGTAGAGGACCTGGCCGACGCCTCGTTGCGCAAGCTGGTCAACGAGCGCCGGCTGCTGCAGGCAACCGAACTTCCGGATGTGTGGGTCATTTCGCCGGCGCTGCCGCTGGCCTTGCCGTTCGAGAACATCGGCGACATCCCGGCGGTGATCAACTCGCTGGCCGGCGATGACCTGCCGGCAGGCAGCGGGCCGGAAACGGATCAGTTGGCTTTCGACGGCGGGGAGGCCTGAGCATGAGCATTGAGACAATCCTGCCGCTGGACGGGCTGCTTAACCCGGGCCAGCACCGGCTCACGTCCGTGCAGTTGGTCAACTGGGGCACGTTCGACGGCGCCCACACCATTCGCGTGGACCGCGCCGGCACGCTCTTGACCGGCGGCTCCGGGGTCGGCAAATCCACCATCTTTGACGGCATGCTGCAGGTGTTGGACGCCCGGCCCAAAATGAATGAGGCCGCGCAGACCAGCTCCGGCCATGCATCCGAGGAACGGCGTACCGCGTTCAGCTACATGCGCGGGCGGCTGGGTGCGACTCCGGCCGACGGAGATGCTTCGCAGACCGCCACGTTCTACCAGCGCCCCGGCGCCATCTGGTCTGCGGTCTGCCTGACCTTCGACAATGCGCTGGGCCAGACCACCAGCCTCTCGGTGATGCTGGACCTGCCGGCCAACGGCACCGAACACAATGTGGGCCGTTTCTACGTCCTGCACAACAAGCCGCTGGACATCCCCCGCCTGGAGTCCGGCATGGCGGGCCGGTTCAGCAAAACATCGCTGGAGGCGCTGCTGCCGGGCAGCCAGGTCTTCGATTCGCACAAGGCCTTCGCGGAACGTTTCCGGCAGGCGCTGGGCATCGACCAGGAAAAGGCGTTCGGTCTGCTGCGCACGCTGCAGACCGGCAAGGGCCTGGGCGGCACCGTCAACGACTTCTTCCGCAACCACGTGTTGGATACGCCGCGGACGCTGGCGGCGGCCGAAGAAGCAGTGCAGGACTTCAGCCATCTGCGCAGCATCAGGCGGCAGCTGGAACGGGTCCGGCAGCAACGCGACCTGCTCGCTCCGGTGCCGCGGCTGCACCAGCTGCTGCAGGAGACACAGTCGCAGCTGGATCGCAACATCCTCTTGGCCGACGTCGCGCTGCCGCTCTACCGGCGCCGTCTGGCACTGGAATGCCAGGACCGGCAGATCGAGCTGTTGGGCGCGCAGGCGGCCACCGCAACAGCGGAGCTGGCAGAGACCGAAGCGGCACGCGCCGCGCTCAAGGAGAAAACGGCCCGGCTTTCCGCGCGGTACGGCAGCGAAGGCGGCGCCGCCGTCGCCACCTTGGAGCGCGAGCTGGCCGCAGCGCAGTCCGAACTGCGCGCCCGCCAGTCGATCGAAGATTCCTTCCGGGCCGAAGCTGAGGCCGCGGGCCTGGACGCCGACTTCAGCCCCGGCGGGCTGGCGGCAGCGCGCAGCCGTGCCGCGGTGCTGGTCAAGGAGCTGCTGGCAGAAGCCGAGTCCGTCCGGGAACGCAGCAACGACGCCCAAGGCGAAGCCTGGAGCCTCAAGGGACAGATCCGGGCACTGGAGCAGGAAATTGAGTCCTTCCGCCGCCGCACCAGCAACATCCGGCCGGAAAGCCTGGAACGCCGGCGCCAGATCTGCGCCGCGACCGGCATCACCGAAGAGGAACTGCCTTTCGCCGGCGAGCTGATCGATCTTGACCCTGCCGAGGCCCGCTGGCGGCCGGCAGCCGAGCGCGCGCTCCGCTCCCTGGCTTCGGCGCTGCTGGTGCCCGGCGACCGGATGAACGCCGTCACCCGGTACTTGAACGAGCACAATATCCGCGGCTTCCTGCGGATCATCGATGTCAGCGCTCCGCTGGACGGAAAGGCCGAGGCCGAGGCGGACGACCTGGTCACCAAGCTGGTTACCAAGGACACCGCGATGGGCCAGTGGGTCCGGCGCAAGATCACCGCGCATTACGACTACGTCTGCGTCGAGGGGCCGGAGCAGCTCGCCGGTGTCTCCCGCGGCGTGACCTTGGGCGGTGCGGTCAAGCGCAGCAGCAGCACCACCGAGAAGGACGACCGGCACACCGGGGCCTCCGACCACCTGCTGGGCTTCGACAACCGGGACAAAATCGCCGCACTCGCCACCCGGCTGCTGGAACTGCGGGACACCTACGGCACCGCGGATTCAGAATCGGCCGAACGCGCCCGCGAGCAGCAGGACCTTGGCCGGCGGCTGGCCGCGGCCAAAGCAGTCGCTGCCGACACCCGGAGCTGGGAGGAGATCTCCGCCGCTGCACATGCCGCAGCAGTGGCTGCGGCGGCGGAACGCTTGGAGCAGGCGAGGGACGCCAACACGGACCTCGAACAGTTGCGGTTCGAACTGGAAACGGCGGAGCTGGACCTCACGGCCGCGACGGAGAAGATCGGGGTGCTCAAGGGCGAAGCCGCCCGCTTGTCCACCGGGCTGGCTGCCGCGCGCCAGCGCCGCGACGGCTTGGCCGGCAGCGGCGAACCTGCCGGAGCGTTGACCGAGGAACTCGCGTCCGAACTTGGCGCATTGTTCGCCCCGCATGGCGAAGTGACCGACCTGGAGTTCCTCGGCGATGTCTGTACCAGGGTGGAGCGCGAACTGCTGACGGCCCGCGGCACGCTGGAACGGACCAAGCTGGAGGCCGGCAACCAGTTGGTGAAGATCTTCGAGTCGTACAACCGGCAGTGGGGGTCGGACTATGGGACCTCACTGGACGCCGCCGCCGACTATGAGGCCCGCTACCACGACATAGTGGGCGAAGGCCTGCCGCAGCGCGAGGCAGAGTTCCGCGAGTACTTCAACAACCGCACGTACGAACGCTTCAGCGACCTGCTGCAGTTGCTGGACGAAGAACGCCGGAGCATCGCATCCCGACTGCAGCCGCTGAACCAGATCCTGCGGCGGGTGAACTATCACGCGGACAGCCACCTGCAGATCGAGATTGCGAACGCAGTTCCGGACGCCTCGCACAAATTCCGGACCGACCTGAAGAACGCGCTGCCGGTCATGGGCCGGCGGCAGACCGGCGATGACATGGACGCCCGCTACCTGGCCCTGGACCGCATCGTTGAGCGGCTGGCGTCGGAGGACGAGCGCCGCTGGCGTGCCGAGGTCTTGGATGTGCGGTCGCACGTGGACATCACCTGCACCAACGTGCTGGCGGACGGCCGCGCGTACACCAACCTGCAGGCCAGCCTGATGTCCGGCGGCGAGGGCCAGCGCTTCACCGCGTTCATCATGGCCTCCGCCCTGGCCTACCAGCTTGGCATTGCCGGCCAGGGCTTCAGCACCTTCGGCACGGTCATGATGGACGAGGCGTTTGTGAAATCGTCGCTGGCGTTCGCCGAGGCCAGCATCAACGCGCTGCACGAGTTCGGTTTCCAGCTGCTCTTGGCGGCTCCGGAGGACAAGGTGGACCTGGCCCGCTTCCTCGGCTCGGTCACGGAAGTCCTGCGCGACGAATCCGCAAACCGCTCCGGCATCCTGGAACGCGGCCGTTCACTCGCCCGACCGGTGGACATCGTCCTGCGCTGATCCCTCCGGCTGGGGCTACGCGCCTGAACGACGACGGCGCATCGATCATGCGTTCCGCCCGGGAACCGGCGTTGCCGGACGGCGCGGTGGTATGACTAGGGCATGTCGAAGGTGAATACGGGAATGCCCGGCTGGCCGTCTCCCCGGTCGCTGAGCGTCCGGAGGGTGGTGGCCGGCCTGGTGCTGGCCGTTGTGCTGCCCGCCGGCCTGCAGTTCCTGCTGCTCCAGGTGTGGCACGCCAATCTGACCACCGCGTCGCTGGTCCAGCTCACCGGAACTGTCGGCGTGGCGCTGGTGGGCGGCATCTGGCCCGCGCTGTTGGCCGCCCTATGGAGCAGCCTGCTGCTGAACTTTTTCATGACTGAGCCCACCGGCCAGCTGTTGATCCATGACACTGCCATGGCCGTGGCTTTGGTCTGTTTTGTCGCCGTCGCCGGGGCCGTGGCCTGGGTTGTGGACGTGTCCGCCCGCCGGGCCGCACGGGCCCGCCGCGCTGGCGCCGAGGCTTCAGCATTGAATGAGCTCACCCGGGTGGCGATCGCCACCGAGGACCCGCTGTTGAGCCTGTTGGAACAGGCCCGCCAAGTGTTCAGTGCCGATGCGGCCGCCCTGTTCGTGCGGTCCGCCGGCGGCGACACGGGTGCCGGCGAAGATTCCGGCTGGCTCCTGCTCGCCGGAGCCGGACCGCAGCTAGGCTCTCCGGACGCAGCCGACACCGTCGAGCGAGTGGATGACAACACCGTCATGGCCCTGCTCGGACCCCGCCTGACTGCAGATGAGGGCCAGTTGTTGAAGGCCTTCGCCGCCCAGGCCACAGCATTGCGTGCGCGCCAGCAGCTGATGGTCAGCCGGCTCGAAAACGAACGCTTGGCCCAGGACAACCTGATGCGCGGTTCGATCCTTCAGGCCGTCAGCCATGATTTGCGCACGCCGTTGGCCGGCATCAAATTTTCGGTCAGTAGCCTGCTGCACGAGGGCGGTTCGTTCAGCACCGAAGAGCAGCGTGAGCTCCTGCAGACCACCGACGCCTACGCCGACCAGTTGGGGCTGCTGGTGGAGAACCTGTTGGACATGTCCCGCATCAGCAGCGGATCGGTGGGGCCAATGCCGGGGCCGGTCCAATGGGAAGACGTGCTACCGGGGGCGCTGCGTGGAGTCCCGCCGGAGTCGGTGATCTTCCACATTCCGGAGGACTGCGCACCGGTCGAGGCAGACGCCGGGCTGTTGGAGCGGGTGATTGCCAATCTGGTTGAAAACGCGGACCGACACGCCCACCCGTCGGCCATCACGCTGCAGGCGGGGGAACTTCCAGCAGCAGGCGGCCGTGCGCACGGCGAGTTGCGGATCATCGACGCCGGAACTGGTCCGCTGCCTGAGGATCTGGAAGAGATGTTCAAGCCCTTTCAACGGATGACCGACTCGGGCGAAGATGCCGGCGTTGGGTTGGGTCTGGCGGTCGCCCGGGGTTTGACGGAAGCGATGGGCGGAACCTTGCACGCCGAACGCACCGCCGGCGGAGGGCTGACGATGGTGCTGCGCCTTCCGCTGGCCGGTTCCCGTGCAGCTTCCGACGCCCGCGGCATAGGGCAGGAAGAACGGTGACAACCATCCTGGTGGTGGAAGACGAGCGCCGCTTGCTGCGGGCGCTGCAGCTCGCGCTGCGGGCCAATGGCTATGCGGTTGTCGCCGCACCCACAGGCAGCAGCGCGCTGGCGTCGCTGGCCGAGGGGCCGGTCGACGCCTTGGTTCTCGATCTGGGATTGCCGGACATGGACGGGGTCGAGATCATCCGCCGTGTCCGGTCCGGCGCGCAGACCCCGATCCTGGTGTTGTCCGCGCGCCACGCCTCCGCCCAAAAGGTCAGCGCCCTGGATGCCGGCGCCGACGACTATGTGACAAAACCGTTCGGACTGGACGAACTGCTCGCACGCTTGCGGGCACTGCTGCGCCGCGGCCAGGCCGGTACCCAGGACGACGTGGTGGAGGCTGCTGGCTTCACCCTCAATTTTGCCGCGGGCCGGGCGGAGAAGCAGGGAGCCGCCGTGAAACTCACACCGACGGAATGGAAGATCCTCGAGGTGCTGACCCGGCAGCCCGGCAGGCTGGTGCCGCATCGGCAGGTGCTGGAGCACGTGTGGGGGCCCGCCTACGTCAAGGAAACCCAGTATTTGCGGGTGTACATCGCGCAGTTGCGCCGGAAGCTGGAAGCCGACCCGGCCCGGCCGCAGCATCTGATCACCGAGCCGGGGCTCGGCTACCGATTCGATCCCTGAGCCGGACCGGCCGGCCTGCGGGCACGGCCTGCGGGCAGCGTTCGCGGGCATCGGCTAGCCAACATGCACCCAGGGACGGTTGGTCACATCCGGTACGGCTTCACGCAGGATTTCCCGGGTGACCGGAGCGATTTCCCCTTCGCCGAAGACCAGGAAACGCAGCAGGTTGCTGATCGGGTTGCCCTCCGTCCAGCGGAAGTAGACATGCGGCATCAGCCCGGTGATGTCGCGGATGTGCAGCAACACCGAGGCGATGGTGTTGGGCACCACGGGACCGTGGACCTCAAGGATGTCGTACCCGTGGCGGCGCACACCGTGCACCTCCAATTCTGTCTCGAAGTCCGAGGAGTCGTCGACGATGACTTCCAGGAACACCGGCACCTCGTCGGCCGGCAGGTTATTGACCGCACGGGCCGCTGCCAGCTTCTTGCGGTAGGCCTCCGCGTCCAGCCGTTTCGGCTCATGGGCGATGAACAGGAGCGGCCCTGTGTCGGACTGGGCGATCAGCTCTACCGCACGTTCGTCGAAATGGACGTGGGTGGCATGCAACTCGAACGAGCGCCTGGTCCGCGAGATGAAGGAGATGACCACAATGCCAAGGATGAACAGTGACGCGATGCGGATGCCTTCGGGCCGCTCCACGATGTTCGCTGCCGTGGTGTAGACGAAAGCCGCGGTGACCGTCCCAAAACCCCAAACGAGCCGTCGCTGGCCTCGAGACCGTGCCGAAAGCGTGACTGCCGCGGCGGCGGACGTGATCAGGACCAGCACACCGGTGGCATAGGCCCCGCCCTGCGCATCGACGTCGGCGTCAAAGACCACCGTGACGAGAAAAGCGATGGCGCAAAACACCAAAACCAACGGGCGTGAGGCCTTCGTCCACCCGGGTGCCATACCGTAGCGGGGCAAATACCGGGGCACCACATTGAGCAGACCGGCCATTGCCGACGCCCCGGCGAACCAGAGGATGGTGATGGTGCTGGCGTCATACACCGATCCAAACACCGGTCCCATCAACTCATGCGCCAGATAGGCCAAAGCCCGCCCGTTGGCTGCTCCCCCGGGCTGGAACTCCTGCGCCGGGATCAGCAGGATGGACACGAAACTGCTCGAGATCAAGAACCCGCTCATGATGAGCGCCGCGGTGGTTAGCAGCCGCCTGGTCCCGTGGATCCTGCCCGCCAAATGGTCCCCGTCCGCCTGGCTGCTGGCGCGGATCTGGGGCATGACGGCCACCCCGGTCTCGAACCCGGACAGACCCAGGGCGAGCTTGGGGAAGACCAGCAGGACGACGGCGACGATCAACAGCGGATTGCCGTAGGACGCCGTCAGCACCTGCCACCAGTCGCCTACCACCAGCGGGTGCGTCAGCACGTCAGCCAGGCACACCGCCACCAGGACCGCGTTTAGTGCCAGATAGGCGCCGACCACGACGACGGCGACTCCGATCGCTTCACGGAACCCGCGCAGAAACACCGCGGTCAGGGCACCCAACAGAACCAGCGTGATCGCCACATTCTGGCCTGCCAGCCAGTGCGGCAGCAGCGGATTCTCGATCAGGTGGGCGGTGGCGTCCGCGGCGGACAAGGTCATGGTGATCATGAAGTCCGTCGCCACGAACCCCAGCAGCGCCAGCACGAGCAGTTTCCCCCGCCAGCGCGGCAACAGCCGTTCCAGCATGGCAATGGATCCGGAACCGTGTGGACTTTCCTCCGCCACCCGACGGTAAACGGGCAACGCGCCGCACAAAGTCACGAGGACCACCAGCATGGTGGCCAGCGGCGAGACGGCGCCGGCAGCCAGTGCAGCAATGGCCGGTTGGTAACCGAGCGTTGAAAAGTAGTCCACGCCGGTCAAGCACATCACCTTCCACCACGGGTGACCGTGTTCACGCGCATCCACTGTCCCGTGCGGGCCAAGCTTCACCCCGCTGGCGGCCGGCAGGTCGTGCAGCATCCAGGCCCGCAACCGCACTGCCGGACGCGCCCTGGGCGCTGACGGATCAAAAGGAGGCAAACTCAAGGTGGTCATTGGACGAAACCCTTTCAAGACGGCCCTTTTGAGGACCCGTTGTCACGGTAAACGTGTTCCGGCCGGCGGCACGCAGTCTTAACAACTTCTTGATACCGGCCGCCGCGGATTCCCCCCGGCTCCCGGATGCGCTGATGGAGGACTAAAGTTCTGCCATGGGAACGCCGTGGGATCCCACGCTTCCAGGCGTGTTGCGGCTGCCTTCGGGGCGGCTGGTGCGCGGACGGGCTCTATACAAGCCGATGCCGGCAGGCCCGGCACCCGAGTTTGCGCTCTACCTGAAGCACGGGCGGCCGCTGCCCACCGAATGGGAGCAGCGGTGGGTGCGTTGGCGTGACCTTCGGCTGCCCGATGACTTTCACGATGCCGCAGCCGCCTTCCGCGAGGCCTGGCTGCGGGCACAGCATGAGCGGGTGGAGGTAGCCTGTCTCGCCGGACGCGGCCGGACCGGCACGGCTTTGGCCTGCATTGCCATCCTGGACGGTGTGCCGCGGGCCGAAGCCGTCGAATACGTCAGGGCGCGCTATCGTCCCGGCGCCGTCGAGACCCCGTGGCAGCGTCGCTTCGTGCGGAGCTTCCCTCAGCCCAGTACGCTGCGGTAGACCTCCAGGGTCTTGCCCGCGATGGAGTCCCACGAGAAGTGCTCCTCGGCGCGCCGGCGGCCGGCCTCGCCCTGCCGGCGGGCTGCTGCCGGGTCGGCCAGTGTGCGGTTCAACGCAGCGGCGAAATCGCGCACGAACTGTTCCTCATCCAGCGGGGTTCCCGTTCCGTCGGAGACCTGTGCCAGCGGAACCAGGGCGCCGGTGACGCCGTCGTCGACCACCTCCGGGATGCCGCCGGTGGCGCTGGCCACCACCGGCGCGCCGCAGGCCATCGCCTCGAGGTTGACGATGCCCAGCGGCTCGTAGATGGACGGGCAGGCGAAGACGGTGGCATGGCTGAGCACCTGGATCAGTTCGGCGCGCGGGAGCATCCGCTCGATCACCACGACGCCGTCCCGGGATTCGCGCAGTCCCGCGATCAGGGCGTTGACCTCGGCGGCCAGTTCGGGTGTGTCGGCGGCGCCGGCGCAAAGCACCAACTGCACTTCCGGCGGCAGCAGTGCGGCAGCACGCAGCAGGTACGGCACGCCCTTCTGCCGGGTAATCCTGCCCACGAAGACCACGCTGGGCCGGTCCGGGTCGATGCCCAAGGCGCGCACGGCGTCGTCGTTAAGGTCCGGCTTCCACTGCTGCACGTCCACGCCGTTGTGGACCACCTGCACGCGGTCCGGGTCCACGTCCGGGTAGCAGCGGAGAATATCCTGACGCATCCCGGCCGACACCGCAATGACGGCGGCCGCCGCCTCATAAGCGGTGCGCTCTGCCCAGGAGGAGAGCCGGTAGCCGCCGCCCAGCTGCTCCGCTTTCCAGGGCCGCAACGGCTCCAGCGAATGGGCGCTCAGCACATGCGGGACATGGTGCAGCAGCGAGCCCAGATGCCCGGCCATGTTGGCGTACCAGGTGTGTGAATGGATCAGGTCAGCGCCGGCAAAGCCGTCCAGCATCTGCAGGTCGACGCCGAGAGTCTGCACCGCCGGGTTCGCCTCCTTCAGCCCGGCCGGAACCGGATAACTGCGCACCGTGGCGCCGTGAAAGCCGGACGGCCGCTCAGCCCCGAACGCATGCACGTGCAGGTCCAGCCTTCCGGCCAACACGCGGCTGAGTTCGGCCACATGCACCCCGGCCCCGCCGTAGATCTCCGGCGGGAATTCTTTTGTCACAATGTCTACGCGCACGAAACCTAACGTAGTGCACGCCGGAGGCTTCCTCTACTGTGAGGTGGAGGGGGATGTCACGTTTCGGCCCCGAAAGGCCGCAACGACTGTGAAGGGGGAAAATCGTGGCACAGAAGAAGGTCCTGGCCGTTGTACTCGCCGGCGGCGAAGGAAAGCGGCTGATGCCGCTCACGGCAGACCGGGCCAAGCCAGCGGTGCCGTTTGCCGGCAGTTACCGCCTGATCGACTTTGCGCTGTCCAACCTGGTGAATTCCGGCTACCGGCAGATCGTGGTGCTGACGCAGTACAAATCGCACAGCCTCGACCGGCACATCTCCGAAACCTGGCGGATGGCAGCCCAGCTGGGCAACTACGTGGCTTCGGTGCCGGCGCAGCAACGGCGCGGCAAGAGCTGGTTCCTGGGCAGCGCCAATGCGATCTACCAGTCGCTGAACCTGATCCACGATGCCAAGCCGGACATCGTCGTCGTGGTCGGCGCGGACCACGTCTACCGGATGGACTTCTCCCAGATGGTGGAGGAACACATCGCTTCCGGTGCTGCCGCCAGCGTGGCCGCGGTGCGCCAGCCGCTTGCGCTGGCCAACCAGTTCGGCGTCATCGAATCGGAACCGGATGCGCCCACCAAGATCCGGGCGTTCGTCGAGAAGCCGGCCACGACTGCCGGGCTGGCCGATGATCCGCACAGTTTCCTGGCCTCGATGGGGAACTACGTTTTCAACACCGACGCCCTGCTGCGGGCGTTGGAAGCCGATGCCGAGCGGCTGGACACCGACCACGACATGGGCGGCGACATCATCCCCTACTTCGTGGAGCGCGGCGAGGCGGCGGTTTACGACTTCACGGCCAACGATATTCCCGGCTCCACCGGGGCGGACCGGCAGTATTGGCGCGACGTCGGGACGCTCGATTCCTACTACGAGGCGCACATGGACTTGATCAGTCCGCTGCCGGCCTTCAATCTGTACAACCTGCAGTGGCCGATCTACACCCGCCAGTCCGTCTCTCCCCCGGCAAAGCTGGTCCGCGGGGTCAGTGGCGCCGCCGGTACGGCCCACGACTCCATCCTCTCCCAGGGCGTGGTGGTTTCCGGGGCCGAAGTTACGGAGTCGGTGCTGGCGACCGACGTTTTTGTGGCCGAGGGTGCCCAGGTCCACGGCAGCGTACTGATGGACAACGTGACCGTGGGCGAAGGCGCCGTGGTCCGCAAAGCCATCGTGGACAAGAACGTGAAGATCCCGGCCGGGGCCACTATCGGGGTGGACCCGGAGTTGGATCGCGCCCGCGGTTTCACGGTGACAGATTCCGGCCTGACGGTATTGAGTAAAGACGAACGCGTCCTGCTCACCACTCGGACCTCGACCGAATCTGTCAACAAAGCTGCAGGCTTGTAGAGAGAAGAACAAAACCCCAGCATTGTGAGACTCCCCCAGCAGACGGACAGCACGCGCTCCCGCGCCGCAGCCCAAACGCCTTCGGCCCACTTCTGGTCCCGCAGCGGACGCTGGCTGCACCGGGCCGGGCCAGGACTTGCCCTGGCCGCAGCGGCCGTGGTCCTTTCGTTTGGGCTGCACTGGCTGCTGCCCGTAGTGCCGGTGATGAGCTTTGCCGTCGTGCTGGGGATTCTGGCCGCCAATGTACCCCCGACTGCGGCCGTGATCAGCGGCCCGGCCCGACCCGGGCTAGCCTTCTGCGCCCGCACGCTGATGCGCGCCGGGATCGTGCTGCTCGGCGCCCGGTTAGCGCTGTCCGATCTGGTGGAACTGGGCTGGTTCGCTCTGGTGCTGGTGGTGCTGGTGCTGCTGCTCGCGTTCGCCGGAACCTACCTGCTGGCGCGCTGGCACCGCCTGCCCGGCGACCAGCCGGTGCTGCTGGCTGCCGGCTTCGCCATTTGCGGGGCTTCGGCCATTGGCGCCATCGCCGCTGCCCGCGGCAGCCGCCCGCAGGACAGCCTGATGCCCGTCGCCCTGGTCACCTTGTGCGGGACGCTGGCCATCGGGGTACTGCCGGCCGTCATGGCCGTCAGCGGGATGCCGGCGGAAATGTTCGGCTTCTGGACCGGTGCGTCCGTGCACGATGTGGGGCAGGTGGTCGCCACCGCACAAAGCGCAGGCGCAGCGGCGCTGACCATCGCCGTCGTCGTTAAACTGGCGCGCGTGGTGATGCTTGCGCCACTGGCGGCCGGCGTCGCGGTCCACCGGCGCCGCACGGCCAAAACGCGCCCTGACGAGGACCTGGATTCCGAGGGCGCCGGTGCGCCGCGGAAACAACCCCCCGTGGTACCGCTGTTCGTCCTCGGTTTCCTCGCCTTGGTGCTGCTGCGCAGCACGGGATGGCTGCCGCAGCCCGTGCTGGACGGCACCGCCCTGGTGCAGGAAATCCTGCTGGCCGCGGCCCTGTTCGGGCTGGGGTCTGCCGTCCGTGTCCGGGAACTGCTCCGCTCCTCGCTGCCGGCCATCTCCACCGCGCTGCTGTCCTGGCTGCTGATCGCCGGGCTGGGCCTCGGCGCCGCCTGGCTGGCCATGGCCGCCGGTTGACGCACGCCGGTATGGCCGGTGGGCCAACCTACGGCCGCGGCCAGGGAACGCACGTCCGGTAGACCGCCCCGCGGCCCCGGCCAGGTAACGCATGGCTGCGGGCTGACACACGCCGCCGTGGCCAGCCGGGCGGACGGGCCCCCGCATGGTTAAATGGGCCGGATGACAAACCAGAACCTCAGCCGCGCCGAAGCCGCCGCCCGGTCAGCCGCCCTGCAGGTGGACAGCTATGAGGTCTCGCTGGACCTGCGCAACGCCGAGGACCAGAGCGAACCCGGCTTCCTCTCCAAGACCGTCATCACCTTCAGCTGCAGTGAACCGGACTCAACGGTGTTCGTAGATTTCATCCACGGCGGCGTCCACTCGGTGCTGCTCAACGGGCGCCCGCTGGATCCCGCCGAGGTGGTGGACGGTTCGCGCATCCTGTTGCCCGGGCTGGAGGCGCAGAATCAGGCCACCATCACGGGCACCGCCCTGTACAGCACCAGCGGCGAAGGCATGCACCGGTTTGTCGACCCTGCCGACGGGAAAACCTACCTTTACACCCAGTACGAACCGGCCGACGCCCGCCGGGTTTTCGCCAACTTCGAACAACCCGACCTGAAGGCCTCCTTCACCTTCCATGTAGCCGCGCCGGACAGCTGGACCGTTGCCTCGAACGCGGCCGTCGCCTCCACCGAACCCCTGGCTTCCACCCCCGGCCATTCCGTCCGTCGCTTCGAGCCGACGCAGCGCATCTCCACCTACATCACCACCGTCCTGGCCGGGCCCTACCATGCAGCCACGGACCGGTGGCACCGGCCGCTGCCCGACGGCGGCGAACTGCGGGTGCCGCTCGGTGCCTACTGCCGTGCCTCGCTGGCCGATGCCTTCGACCCGGACCAGATTTTCGCGGTCACCAAGGCCGGCCTCGACTTCTTCCACGACCTCTTCGACTACCCGTACCCGTTCGGCAAGTACGAGCAGGCATTCGTCCCCGAGTACAACCTCGGCGCGATGGAAAACCCAGGCCTGGTCACCTTCACCGAGGCCTACGTGTTCTCCTCCCGCGCTACCGACGCCCAGTACCAGGCCCGGGCCAACACCATCCTGCACGAGATGGCGCACATGTGGTTCGGTGATCTGGTCACCATGAAGTGGTGGGACGACCTCTGGCTGAAGGAGTCCTTCGCCGACTACATGGGTGCCCTCGCCTCGGCCGAGGCCACCCAGTGGAGCAACGCCTGGATCACCTTCGCCAACCGGCGCAAGGGCTGGGCGTACGTGCAGGACCAATTGCCCACCACCCACCCCATCGTCGCCGACATCCACGACCTGGAAGCGGCCAAACAAAACTTCGACGGCATCACCTATGCCAAGGGCGCCTCGGTGCTCAAGCAGCTGGTGGCCTACGCCGGCTTCGACTCGTTCATCGGTGCCTCGCGCCGCTATTTCCGCGAACACGCCTATGGCAACACCTCGCTGGCCGATTTCCTCGCAGCCTTGAGCGCGGCCTCCGGCCGGGACATGGAACAGTGGGCGCACCAGTGGCTGCAGACCGCCGGCATCTCCACCCTTGCCCTGGACCTGAACCACGACGGCGGAGCAATCACCGCTGCCGCCATCGTCCAGCATGCGGTGGACCCGGTAACGGACGAACCGGCGCACCGCCCGCACCGCTTGCGCCTGGGGTTCTACAACCCGGATGCCTCCGGCCGGCTGCTCCGCACGGACCAGCTGGAGCTGGACGCGGCCGGTCCGCGCACTGAGCTTCCACAACTGGCCGGCAGGGACCTGCCCGCACTGCTGCTGCTCAACGACGACGACCTGACCTACGCCAAGGTGGTCTTCGACCAGCGCTCACTGCACACCGTGCTGTCCTCGCTGGACCGGCTCGACGATCCGCTGGCCCGCGCCCTGTGCTGGTCCAGCCTCTGGAACATGGCGCGCGACGGGCTGCTCCCGGCCGCGGCGTACGTGGAAGCCGTGCAACGGTTTGCCCCCGCGGAGACGGAGAACAGCGTGCTGCAGGTGGTCTTGGACTGTGCCAAGACGGCCATGGACCGCTACGCCCCGGCAGCCCACCGGCCGGCGCTTCGGCAAGCATTTCTCGCTGCTGCCCGGCGGCAGGTCGAAGCCGCCGACGCGGGTAGCGACCAGCAACTGACCTGGGCGAGGGCGTTGGCCGCGGTGGCGCGTGCTGAGGACAGCCAGGCCCCGTTCCTGCGCGACCTGGTGGAGGGCCGCGTGGTGGTGGACGGGCTGACCGTTGACACCGATTTGCGCTGGCGGTTCTGGCAGGCGCTGGCCGCCACCGGCCACGCTGCGGCGGCTGAACTCGACGCGGCGCTGGAGGGCGACCGGACTGTCACTGCCCGGGCCGGCCATCTGGCTGCCTTGACCGCCCGGCCGGATCCGGCGGTCAAGGCGGAAGCGTGGCGCACGGCGGTGGACACGGACTCGCTATCCAACCAGCTCCTGGACGCCACGATCGACGGGTTCTGCCAGGGGCCACCTGCCCTGCTCGGCGGGTACGTGGACCCTTACTTCGCGGAACTTGTCCGCATCTGGTCGTCCAAGAGCATCGAGATCGCGGCCCGACTGGTCCGCGGGCTCTACCCCGCCGGGCAGGATCTGGCCGCGGGACAGACGCCTGCCGGGCACCCCGTCGTCGTCCGCACCGATGCCTGGCTGGATGCCAACAGCGATGCTCCCGCGGCGCTGCGCCGCATCGTCATCGAGCAGCGGGACCATTTGCTCCGGGCACTGCGCGCCCAGCAGGCGGGCACCGCTACGGAGAGCGGCGGCTAAACCGGCCCCGAAGTGTTGGCGGCAGCCTTACGGCACGCGGTGCAGCCACTCGTCGGTGCTGAACTTGGTCTCCACGAGTTCACGGGCCATGGCCAGCTCGTCGTCGGAGAATCCGCTGTCCACTGCGGCATAGCGGTCCTTGAACGTCCGGATCATAACGTCAATGATCTCTTCCCGGCTCAGGCCGGTCTGCCGTCGCAGCGGGTCAACGCGCTTCTTGGCGCTGGTAATGCCCTTGTCGGAGATTTTCTCCTTGCCGATCCGCAGTACGTCGGTCATTTTGTCCGCGTCGATGTCGTAGGACATGGTCACATGGTGGAGCATCCCGCCGTTGGCCAACCGCTTCTGTGCGGCGCCGCCGATCTTGCCTTCCGGCGTCGCGATGTCGTTGAGCGGCTGGTAGAACGCCTTGATGCCAACCTTCTCCAGGGACGCCATGACCCACGCATCAAGATACGCGTAGGAAGCTTCAAAGCTCTGTCCGTCCACCAGTGTCTGCGGCAGGTAGAGCGAGTAGGTGATGGCATTGCCCCGCTCCATGAACATGGCCCCGCCGCCACTGATCCGGCGCACCACGGTGATGCCGTGCCGTTCGACTCCATCCGGGTCCACCTCATTGCGCACCGACTGGAAGCTGCCGATCACCACAGAGGGGGTCTCCCACTCCCAGAACCGCAGGGTGGGCGGCCGATTCCCGGCGCCTACCTGACGGGTCAGCACCTCATCCATCGCCACATGCATGTGCGTGGGCAGCGGAGTAGGGCCAATGACCTGCCACTGGTGGTCCAGCCAGCCGGTGGCCTTGTTCAGGGCCCGGCGCACGGCCACGGCAACGGCGTCGGCGGAAAAGCCGAACAGCTGGGCGTCGGACCGCAGCGCAGCGGTGATGGCTGCGGCATAGTTGGCGTGGCTGCTTTCGGTGCTCATGCCGTCCAGCGCCGTATTGATGTCCGCCAGCGCTTCGTCCGGTTCCAGAAAGAAATCCCCGCTGACCGACGGACCGACGATCTTCTGGTCCACGACGTCAAAATCGACAACCACCAGCTTGCCGCCCTGGACCTTGTACTCTCCGTGGCGATGGTCGGACATACACGCTCTCCTTGCTCAAGGCGGCCAGGTTGCCGCCGACGGTTCAGCCGGCGGTGGCCAATGGCCACCCCAGTCATATCACGGCCGGGCTTCCCGGACCGGGCCTGCATCAGGAGGCCCGCAGGCTCAGCTCACAGTACCCAGCGTTCTCCCAGCCGCTGCCGGGGCTTCACCCAGAACCGTCCCGTAGTGTCATAGACACCTCATCACGGTGCGAGTGAAAGAGGGACCGGACGTGCCCGGTCCAAGCGCCGGCGGGGATGGAGTGACTCCCCCAACTTCTCCATCACCCGCCGGCCGCTTTTTCATGCCCGCTTTTGATGCCCGCTTGTTCAGGCAATCTCGTCGCCCTTGCCGTCAACGAGCTTAAGCCCAATGACGCAGCCGATGATGCCCGCGACGAAGAGCAGCTTCAACACGCTCGCCGGTTCTCCGCCAAAAAGCATGGAGTAACCCACGGTCAGCGCCGCCCCCGTGCCGGTCCAGACCGCGTAGGCGGTGCCCAGCGCGATGCCGCGCATGGCATAGCCCAAACCCAACATGCTCAGCGTCACCGTCACGAAGAACACGATGGTGGGCAGCGGCTGGCTGAAGCCATCCGACAGGCTCAGCGCCGTGGCCCACACGGCTTCCAGGACGGCGCTGATCAACAGAACAACCCAATGCATGCTGAGCCCCCTAACCGATCGCCTTGAGGCCGACCACGCAGCCGATGATGCCCAACAGCAGGGCCACACGGATCAGCGATGCTTTCTCGGCCCCGGTAACCATGGCGACGGCGGCCGTCAGCACGGCACCGATGCCCACCCAGACCGCATAAGCGGTTCCTACGGGTATGGCGGTCATGGCGTAGGCCAGTCCCGCCATGCTCAACGCCATGGCCACCACAAAAATGATGGACGGCCACAGCCGGCGGAAGTTTTTGGATGCGCCCAACGCCGTGGCCCACACGGCTTCCAAGACGCCGGACAGGATAAGAATGACCCATTCCACGATTGATTCCTCTGGCCAGTCTTGTCGCGCACCGGGTACTGAACCGTCGTCCGGAGACCTAGGAAAGAGGTCTTGATCTCAAAATAGCAAAGCACGACGCCGATGCGCAGCTTTGGTGGCCGAGCTCACCAGCGCGCCGCCGGGCAGGGCGGCGTACGTGCCGGGTGGAGGATCAGTGTGCCCGCCGTAGTGCAGGCCGCCCGGGCTCTGGCAATTGTTCACCGGGATCCGTCATTGCCCAGCAGGCCTGCGACGAGCGCGTCGATAACATCATCGTTTGATGTGCCCGGGTCCAACGGGTTGGTGAGCCGGTCGAACAGCAAACCGTCCACCGCATAGTGGAAGAGCGCGACTTGCCGACGGCCGCCGGGAAGCCCGGCAGCGGTGCTGAAAGCGATGTCGGCCTCAAAGGCGGTCCGCTGCCACTCCCCCAGGACGGCAGCCACACTTGGGCGCCGTGTGCTCTCCAGGCGGAGCTCGTACAGAGCCAGCGTGACCTCGCGTTCGGCGGTCAGCCGACGCACAATATCGCGTAGATAATCGGCGAAATACCCGCTGCCGGATGGCTCGGCTGCGAGCCGTTCGAGGACTTCCGGGTCCGGGGCGAGCCGCTCGCCTATACGGTCGACGAGGCCGGCGATCAACGCATCCCGGCTGCGAAAGTAATTCGACGCGGTCCCCGCGGGGACGGCTGCTTGCTCGTCGATCGCACGATGCGTGAGTCCGCGCGAGCCTTCGCGGGCGAGAACTGCCAGCCCGGCGTCGGCGAGCAGTCGTCTCCGCTGCTCATTCTTGGCCATATTCCCTTTCCTGCGGGAAGGCCACGCCTTCGCCGACCACCCGCAGGCAGAGCTCAGTACCGGGTTTGGTGATCGACGCGTTCCAGTGCCGGATGGTGATGATCTCACCGCCGCCGGGGTACCGATGCCCGTTCCCGGAGGCGGCGCGGTGCGGCGCATTGCTCTCGGCAAGTTTAATCCGGACGGTGGTTTCCGGGCCGAAGTAGTCGGTGTCAACCACCACTCCTCGGATCGGACCGTCGGGCGCAATACGGATCTGCTCGGGTCGCAGCATCAGCTGGACCTTGCCCTGCGCCGGCGGCCGGCGCACCGGGACTCCGCCCAGTGAGCAGGTTGCCAGGGAACCCTCCATCCACGCGTCCAGGATCACCGCGTCGCCCAAGAACTCGGCCGTGGCCCGGTCGGCCGGCCTCGTATAGACCACGAAGGGGTTGCCAATCTGTGCCAGTTTTCCGGCGCGCATGATCGCTACCTGGTCCGCGAAGGAGAGTGCTTCGGCTTGGTCGTGGGTTACCAAGATGGTGGTGACGCCGGCTTCGCTGAGCACCTTAGCGACGGCGCGGCGGGTGGCAACGCGGAGCCCGGCGTCGAGTGCCGAGAACGGCTCATCGAGGAGCATGAGTTCGGGTTCCCGGGCCAGCGCCCTGGCCAAGGCAACCCGCTGCTGCTGGCCGCCGGACAATTGGTGCGGCCGCCGCTTCGCCATCGCGGCATCCAAGGACACCATCTCGAGCAGGTCGCTGACCCGTGCGTTCACGGCCCGCCGACCGCCGTCGATTTTCCCGGCGTTGAGGCCGAAAGCAATGTTTTGCCCCACCGTAAGATGCGGAAAGAGCGCTCCGTCCTGCGCGACGTAGCCGACGTGGCGCTTGTGGGCAGGAATCCAGACGCCGTTTCCGGCCACGGGCAGGCCGCTAAGGCTGATCGACCCGGCGTCCGGATGTTCAAAACCGGCGATCAGCCGCAGCAGCGTGGTTTTGCCTGACCCCGAGGGGCCCACGATCGCAGTGGTTCCGCCTTTGGCTACGGAAAGGTCCACGCCTTTGAGCACAGACTGGGAGCCGAAGTTCTTGGTGACCCCGGTGATCTCCAAATGCGTGTTGGTGGTCGGCGCCACGGAGGGCGCGACGCGAAACGCGGGGAGCGCGGATGGGTGTTGTTCGGTCACTGTCCGGCCACTTTCTTGGACTGTTGGAAGAGCAGGTACGTCATCGGTGCCGAGAGCAGGATCATCAGCAAGGCGTAGGGGGCGGCGCCGCTGTAATCGATCTCGCTGCTCTTGCTCCAGAACTCGGTGGCAAGCGTCCGGGTTCCGTTCGGCGAGAGGAGCAGCGTGGCCGTCAGTTCGTTGACGATGGCGAGGAAGACCAGTGCGGCACCGCCGGCAGCAGCCGGTGCGGTAAGGCGCAGCGTCACGCGAACAAACGACGTCAACGGCGCTTTGCCAAGCGACTGCGCCGCTTCGTCGAGTTCCTTCGGCGCCTGTGCCAGCCCCGAGCGGAGGTTGACCAGTGCCCGGGGAAGGAAGAGCAGCACGTAGGCGGCGACCAGCACGCCCGCCGTTTGGTAGATCCCGGGGACCGCCCGGATGGTTACCGTGACGAAGGCCAGGCCCACCACGATGCCGGGCAGCGAGCTGGTCACGTAGTTGGAGAGTTCCAGTAGCTTGCTGAACCCGCTGGGCCGTCGAACTGCCAAGTAGGCCATGGGAAAGGCCACCACTGTGGTGACGGCAGCGCCAACGGCCCCGTACATCAGCGTCTGCAGCAGCGCCGGCAGGAATTCGTCGGCCGCCCAGACCTCGGTCCCGCCGGCGATAATCCACCGCAGCACGAACCAGACGGGCACTCCGAAGGCCAGCACCGTGACAGCCGTCAACGAGAGCTGCGCCGGCAGCTGGTAGTGGCGAAGCGGCAGCCGCGTGGCCTTCGCCGGCGCGCCCGAGCCAATCCGGGCATAGCGTGCGGTGCCGCGGCTCTTCACCTCGGCCAGCAGCAGAATGAGGCAGAGGAACACCAGGACGCTGGCCAGCATGTTGCCGGCGGTGCCGTTGAAGGTCGATTGGAACTGGACCATGATCGCGGTCGTGAAGGTGTCGAAGCGGATCATGGCAAAGGCGCCGTACTCCGCCAACAGGTGCAGGGAGACCAACAGCGCCCCTCCAGTGAGGGCGATGCGGAGCTGCGGGAGCACAACGCGGAAAAAGACGGCCCACGGCCCCAGCCCGAGTGACGCGGCGGATTGTTCGATGGCCGGATCCAGGCGCCCCAGGGCCGCCGCCGCCGGTATGTAGACCAACGGGAAGTAGGACAAGGTGGCGATGAGCACGCCGGACCAGATTCCCTCCAAGGACGGAATCGCGGAAACCCACGAGTAGCTGTTGACGAAGGCCGGAATGGCCAACGGGGCGGCCAGCGCGACCGCCCACCAGCGGTGACCGCGCAGCGTGGTGCGCTCCACCAGCCACGCCCCGCCGGCACCCAGGACGAGGCACAGCGGAACGGTGATGACGGTGAGCATGACGGTGTTCAGCAGCAACTCGCCAACACGCGGGCGGAAAATGAGCTCGACGGCGGTGTCCCAGCCGGTGGCTACCGTCATGTAGGCGACGTATCCCAACGGGATGAGCGAAAACAGGGCGATCAAGACGGCCAGCAGGGACACCGCCGAAACCCCGAAAGGCGGGCGAAGGCGCTTGCCCCCGCCCGCCGTCGTGCTCCCCGTATCAGTCGTACCGGGAGACGATAGATCAGTCGTCACAGAACTACAGTAATCCCGCCTGGGTCATCAGATCCGCGACCTGGGTGGAGTTCAGCTTGGCCGGGTCCACGGTGGGGGCCTCAAGGTCCTTGATCGGAACCAAAGCCTCGTTGGAGTCCACCCCCGAGCCGACGGCATATTCGAACGACGTGCCGTCTTTCAGGATTTCCTGGCCCTGCTTGCCGGTGATGAACTTCAGGAATGCCTGCGCGTCCTCGGCCTTCTTGGAGGACTTCAGCACTCCGCCGCCGGACACCGAGACGAAGGCGCCCGGGTCCTGGTTCTTGAAGTAGTACGGCGTGACGTTGTTGGAGTTCTCGCCGGTCTCGGCCTGGTCACCGTAGTAGTAATAGTGGTAGATGAGCGCCGCGTCGACTTCACCGGCGTTGACCGCCTTCATGGCGGTGCTGTTGCCCTTGTAGGCCTTGTAGTTTTCCTTCATGCCGGCAAGCCACTCCTCCGTGGCGGCCTCGCCCTTGAGCTCAAGCAGGGCGGAAACAATGGCTTGGAAGTCGGCGCCGGTCGGCGACGCGGCCCACTTGCCCTTCCACTCAGGGTTGGCCAGATCCAGCATGGACTTGGGCAGCTTGTCTTCGCTGATCTTGTTCTTGTCATACACCAGAACGGTGGAACGGGCCGCGATGCCGGTCCACTTCCCGGTGGACGGACGGAACTCGGCGGGAACCTGGTCGATGGTGGCCTGGTCCACGTCGGCGAAGAGCCCGGCGTTCTCGACCTGCGTCATGGCAGGAGAGTTCTCGGTCAGGAACACGTCGGCCGGTGAAGCGTCGCCTTCCTGGATGATTTGGTTGGACATTTCGGTGTCGGAGCCCTGACGGACGGTAACCTTGATACCGGTTTCGGCGGTAAAGGCGTCGATCCATTCCTGGGCCAGGCTCTCGTGCTGGGCGTTGTAGACAGTGATGCCGTCGCCGGCGGCGGCGGATCCGGACCCTGCGGAGTCAGAGTCGGGGTTCGAACCACAGGCTGCGAGGCCGAAGACAGCGGTGGCAGCTACGGCGATGCCGACCAGAGCGTTCTTGCGGAGCTTCATGAGGGAGCTTCTTTCTGCAAACAGTGAGGGGGACCTTTGGGCCCTCATCGAGCTTAGGTTAGCCAAGCCTAAGCAGCAAAACCGAAAGCCCGACTTTTCTGCAGCGTTGATTTTTATGACGCACCGCAGGGCCTCGGACTCGACCGGCTGGCCTTGGCCCGTCCGGGGCATGCACAGGGCCAAGCGCAGCGTGGCGCCACCGCACTACCCTTCATTCGAACAGGTGTTCTATATTTGAGGGATGGAGCGGGACGCACTGGCGAAGATTGCCGCCCGTTACGCCCGGCGGGCCGAGCCGCTGTCCCTGACGCCGGAAGAGCTGGATCTTGAGCACTGCCACGTGACCCGCGTAGTGCCCGGCGTGCCGGTGTGGGCGTGGATCCGTTTTCCGGGGAGTGCCGAACTGGTCCCGGGTGAGGCGTTTGGCTGGACATCCCGCGCCGTTGAAGTCGCGTGGCAGGATGGCGGGAACCGGAGGGTTACCTGGGTCTGGGCGTCCGCCGTGCGGCGGCGCAATGATCAGGTCCGGAAAACGGCCTTGGGCGACAGAACCGGCCAGAGGCCGTGACGCCTACTCCCCCGCGGTGCAGTACAGCTGCAGTTCGGCTTCGCCGTCCCGGATATAGTGCAGCCCGGTAAACCCGTGCCCACCGCCGAACCGGGATGCCAAGGACGAGCCGTCCTCCAATTGGTACAGCATGCTGGCCAGCGTCTTCCCCTCGGCATTGCTGATGGCCAGTGAGACTGCGCGGCCGTCCGGGGCTTCCCCGATGTAGCTGCCGGACAACCTATAGGTGCCCGTCGACAATTGCTGTCTGGTTGCGGCCATCCCGTCGAACCGGGGCAGGACCAACTGTGCGGCCTCTTCTCCAGCACTGCTGCCGGCGTCCGGACGGAACTGCGTGGTGCAGGCAATCTCAGCCGGAAGCTGTTGTGGGCCGGCTGCGCAGCCGGCTAGCGGCAGCGCGAACACGGGCAGCAGGCACAGCGCGGCAAGAGCCCGCGGTCCGGAACCGGTTCCCGGAAGCCGACGCGCGGGGACCGCGTTGCTTCCGTCAGCTGCCGTCATGGCAGCAGCCTAGCGTCAGAGCCGGCTTCCACCCACATTCCCGCCGTCGGGCCTCACAGTCGGCATTGCCGACAGGCCGTTTACGCCGCCCGTCCAGCCGCTACTCTCAGCCACCGTTCCCGCCGTCGAGCCCCACAGCCGGCCCACCGTCACGGCCCGCTAAGCAGCAAAACCCGCACCAGACGGTGCGGGCTTTGCTGAACGGCTTGGGGCGAAGAGTTACTTCTTGGCGCCAAAGCCCTTGAAGCGTGCGTTGAAGCGCTCCACACGGCCGGCGCTGTCCATGATGCGCTGCTTGCCGGTGTAGAACGGGTGGGACTCCGAGGAAATTTCAACCTCGATCAGCGGGTAGCTGTTGCCGTCTTCCCACTCCACCGTCTTGCTGGACGTAGCGGTGGACTTGGTCAGGAAGGAAACGCCGGAGGCCAGGTCGCGGAAAACAACCGGGGCGTATGCCGGGTGGATATCAGACTTCATAGTTGTACCTTTTCTACACGCCCCTGGATTTTGCCAGCGACTTTAAGGATGGAAAGATGGCAGCCCCATCGGGGCCAGCACACAACTCTACCGCATTCGCGGGGCTGGCGTCGAAGCGACACGTTAGGTTCGCCCCAACGAACCGAAGACTAGTCCGGGCGGCAGGCCCAGAAGGCCACGGCACTGGCCGCGGCAACATTGAGCGAATCGACCCCGGCCCGCATCGGGATCATCACGGTCAAGTCCACCCGCTCCAGCGTCCGAGGCTGCACGCCGGCGCCCTCGGTGCCCAGCACCAAGGCCAATTTGTCGAAAGTGCGTCGCTCGAGTTCGTCCAGGGTGATGGCGTCGTCGGTCAGTTCCAGCGCCGCCGTCGTGAATCCCTCGCTGCCCAATACTGCCAGTCCAGCAGGCCATTCCGGGAGCCTGGCCCACGGGATCTGGAAGACCGTGCCCATCGAGACCCGGATGCTGCGTCGGTACAAGGGGTCGGCGCACTGTGGGCTCAGCAGCACGGCGTCCATACCCATGGCGGCGGCGGACCGGAAGATCGCGCCCACGTTGGTGTGGTCCACGATGTCCTCCAGTACTGCCACCCGGCGGGCGCCGGCCAGCACCTGGCGCGCGGACCTCGGCGCAGGCCTGTGCATGGCGGCCATGGCTCCGCGGTGCAGATGGAATCCGGTGATCGCCTCCAGCACGTCCGGCGTTCCGATGAACACCGGTACGTCCGGGAATCGGTCAATCACATCGCGGAGGTCGTCCAGCCACTTGTCGGTCAGGAAGAAGGACCGCGGGGTGTGCCCGGCCGCAATCGCCCGGCGTAGGACTTTGGAACTCTCCGCGATGTACATTCCCTCCGCGGGTTCGCGGCGGCGGCGCAGGGCGGTGTCGGTCAACTGTGTGTAGTCAGCCACCCGCGGGTCGTCAGCGGAGTCCAGTCGGACCAGGTTCATGCGAAGAGATTCCTGACCAGCACCACCAGCGCAACTAGGCCCAGTGTCACGATCACGCCGCGCAGCACGACCGGCTTCAGCCGGCGCCCCACGGCGGATCCAATCAGCGCGCCGATCAGCGAACTGACGGCGATCACCAGGACCACCGGCCACTCGATCCGGTCGAAGGCGAACAGCATGTAGGAAATCGCCGCAATGATGTTCACGCCGAGCACCAGCACGTTCTTCATGGCGTTGGCCTGCTGCAGGGTGCCGTGCAGGAAGACGCCGAGGATGCCCACCAGCAGTACGCCCTGGGCGGCCACGAAGTATCCGCCGTAGACCCCGGCGAAGTAGACCAGTGCCAGCAATAGCCACGGCTGCGGGCGGGTTCGGGCCTGGGCCGCTTGCCGGTCCCGCACCCAGGCCTGCAGCTTAGGTTGGAACACGACGAAGAACAGCGCCACCACGATCAGGAAGGGCGCGGCGATGCCGAAGACTTCCTCGGGCAGGTGCAGCAGCAACCACGCGCCGGTGATTCCGCCCAGCAGCGATGCCGGCAACAGGATGGCCACGGTGCGGCGCAGCCCGGCCAGTTCCCGTCGGTAGCCGTACACCCCGCCCACATTGCCAGCGATCAGGCCGATCGCGTTGGAAATGGTGGCCGTCACCGGGGCGTAGCCCAGCGCCACCAGGACGGGGAAGGTGACCAGCGTGCCGGATCCGACGATGCTGTTGATCGTGCCGGCCCACAGCCCGGCCAGCCCAATCAGGGCAGCGTTGAGCAGATCCATCGGGGCAGGGACCGCCTAGGCGCGCTTGGCTACGGCAGTGTAGCGGCCGTCGTCGTGCTTGAGGCTGAGGGGCATGTCGAACGCGGTGCTGAGGTTGTCTTCGGTCAGCACCTCGGCGATGGGACCCTGCGCCACCACGCCGCCCTCGCGCAGCAGCAGGGCGTGGGTAAAGCCCGGCGGGACCTCTTCCAGGTGGTGGGTGACCAACACCAGTGCCGGCGCGTCCTCATCCTTGGCCAGTTCGCTCAGCCGCTCCACCAGGTCTTCGCGGCCGGCCAGGTCAAGCCCGGCGCCGGGCTCGTCCAGCAGCAGCAGCTCCGGATCGGACATCAGCGCGCGGGCGATCTGCACCCGCTTGCGTTCGCCTTCGCTGAGCGTGGCGAAGGTGCGGTTCATGAAGGTGGACATCCCCCACGCGTCCAGCAGGCGGAAGGCCCGGCGCTCGTCCATTTTGTCGTACTGTTCACGCCAGCGGCCGGTCACACCGTAGGAGGCGGTGACCACCACGTTGAGTACCTGCTCATGCTCCGGGATCTGGTTCGCCAACGCGGCGGAAGCCAGGCCGATCCGGGGCCGGAGCTCGAACACGTCCACCTTGCCCATGGTCTCGTCCAGGATGCCGGCAATGCCGCGGGTGGGGTGCAGGCGCGCACCGGCGATCTGCAGCAGGGTGGTCTTGCCCGCCCCGTTGGGGCCCAGCACTACCCAGCGCTCCCCCTCCTTGACCTGCCAGTCGACGCCGTCCAGCAGGGTTTTCCGCCCGCGGACAACAGTGACCCCGGCAAACTCAAGTACATCGCTCATATCAGTAGACAGTAGGCTAAAACGCGTAGTAATCGCCAAACGCGACGCCGGAGCCTGCCATGATGGATCCGGCCATCCCCACCAGCTTTGCGCAGAACGGAACCATCATGCCCTCGCTCCTCCGCGTAGTCTCCTACGGCCGGGAACTGCCCGATGCCTACCTTGCCGCCGTGCAGGCCGCAGTCACCGGGGCCGGCGGAAAGATCGTTGAACTGGAGAACGCGGCCAACGACCGCTTCCAGGTCACCGTGTTGACCGTGGAGTACGACGGCGGCGCCTCCGACGGTCTCGCTGCTTTGCGGGCGGCGCTGGCCCCCGTGCTCGTCGGTGAACTGGGCACCGCGGTGATGGACGCGTCGCTGGCCGGGACGGAGCGGAAGCTGCTGCTCATGGACGTGGACTCCACGCTCATTCAGCAGGAAGTGATCGAGCTGCTGGCGGATCACGCCGGCAAACGCGACGAGGTTGCCGCCGTGACGGAAGCGGCGATGCGCGGCGAACTGGACTTCGCCGAAAGCCTGCATGCCCGCGTGGCAACGCTGAAGGACCTCCCGCTGGACGTGATCGAGCGGGTGCGCGAGTCCCTGCTGTTGACGCACGGCGCCAAGGAACTGGTGGAGGCCTTCCTGGCCGCCGGCCATGCGGTGGCGGTTGTCTCCGGTGGCTTCAGCCAGATCCTGGACCCGCTGGCCGAGGAACTGAACCTCACGTACTACCGCGCCAACCTGCTCGGCACCGACGCGGACGTGCTGACCGGCACGGTGCACGGCGATGTGGTGGACCGCGCCGCGAAGGAAGCTGCGCTGCGCGAATGGGCCGCGGCGGAGAACATCGACCTGGCCCAAACCATCGCCATCGGCGACGGCGCCAACGACCTGGATATGCTGGCCGCTGCGGGGCTGGGTGTTGCCTTCAACGCCAAGCCTGCCGTCCGTGATGCGGCTGATGCCGCCATCAACCTGCCCTATCTGGATGTGGCGCGCTATTTCGCCGGAGTCTGAGGCGCGGTCGGACTTCACCGCTTGCTGACCGGGGAGGCAACCTCCGCTCTGTCGCCGGGCCACGTACGGGAGTAGGGTCGGTTTGGTCATCCCCGGACAGTGCTGCCGATGAGTGCAACGGGGGCCGGGATTCCCTGAACCTTCCGTGAAGGAGAGTCAGCGATGAGCACCGAGTCCGCATCCACCACCTGGGATCCAAGCCTGGCGGAGCGCTGCCGCGCCCTGGCTGCGCAACTGCGGGTGGATTCAATCCGCGTCACCAGCCGGGCCGGGTCCGGCCACGCCACCTCCTCGCTGTCCGCCGCCGACCTGATGGCCGTGCTGTTGGTGAACCATCTCCGCTATGACTGGCAGCGTCCCGAGCTGGCCGCGAACGACCATCTGGTCTTCTCCAAGGGACATGCCTCGCCGCTGCTCTATGCCGTCTTCCGTGCCGCCGGCGCCGTCGACGAAACCGAGCTGCTCGATACCTACCGTCAGCTCGGCGGCAGGCTGCAGGGCCATCCCACTCCTGCCCTGCCGTGGGTGGACGTGGCGACCGGATCCCTCGGCCAGGGGCTGCCCGACGCCGTCGGCATTGCCCTGGCCGGCAAGTACCTGGACCGGCTGCCCTACCAGGCCTGGGTGCTGTGCGGCGACAGCGAGCTGGCCGAAGGGTCCATGTGGGAGGCCCTGGACAAGGCCGCCTACTACCGGCTGGGAAACCTTACCGCCATCGTGGACGTCAACCGGCTGGGCCAGAACGGACCGACCGAGCTGGGCTGGAACCTGGACCGCTACGCCGACCGGGTCAGGGCCTTCGGCGCGCAACCGCTGCCCATCGACGGCCATGACCTGGGCGCCATCAATGACGCCCTCGCCACCGCCCGGGCCACCACCGACCAGCCCAGCGTCATCTTGGCGCGGACCATCAAGGGCAAGGGCGTTCCCGAGGTGGAAGACAAGAACGGCTGGCACGGGAAGGCGCTGCCGGAGGACATCGCCGAACCTGCCATTAAGGCGCTGGGCGGACCCACCCAGATCCGGATCGCTACCCAGGCGCCGGCCTCCGGCGTGCCCGCCATCAAACCCAACCCGGCGGCCACCGTCAAACTTCCCAGCTACACCGTGGGCGACGCCGTCGCCACCCGGACCGCCTTCGGCGACGCGGTCTCTGCGCTGGCCGCCCGGCCCGAGGTGGTGATGCTGGACGGCGAAGTGGGGAATTCCACCAAAGCCGGTGAGTTCAGCAAGGCCGCGCCGGACCGCTTCTTCGAGATGTTCATTTCCGAACAGCAAATGGTGGCTGCCGCGGCCGGGCTGTCCGTGCGCGGATATGTGGCGTTCGCCGCCAGTTTTGCGGCCTTTCTGGTGTCCCGCGGCTACGACTTCATCCGGATGGCCGGCGTCTCAGAGTTGAACATCCGCCTGGTCGGCACCCATGCGGGCGTCGAGATCGGCCAGGACGGGCCTTCCCAGATGGCTCTTGAGGATCTCGCGGCCATGCGCGCGATCCACACCTCCACGGTCCTCTATCCGGCCGACGCGCCTTCCACGGCCCGGCTCGTCCAGACCATGGCGGACACCCCTGGCATCTGCTATCTAAGGGCCACCCGCGGCGACTACCCGGTGCTCTACGAGCCGGACGAGGAGTTCCCTCTGGCCGGCGCAAAAGTTCACGGAGCCTCTGATGACGACGCCGTCACGCTCGTCGGCGCCGGAGTCACCGTGCATGAATGCCTTGGTGCAGCCGCCCAACTGGCCGATGAAGGCATTGCCGCCCGCGTGATTGACCTGTACTCGATCAAGCCGATCGACCAGGAAACGTTGCTGGCCGCGTGCCGGGCCACCGGCGGTCGGATCATCACCGTTGAGGACCACTATCCCGAGGGCGGCCTCGGGTCAGCGGTCGCCGACGCGCTAACTGAGGCTCAGGTCCCGGAACTCGAACTGGTCCGCCTGGCCGTGCAAGGACTGCCCGCCTCCGGTGAGCCAGCGGAACTGTTGGAGGCGGCAGGCATCTCGGCCCGGCACATCGCGGAGGCTGCACGCAGCCTGGTCCGCGGCTAGCCTGTTAGCCGCAGAAGGGTTGCCATGCGCCGCCTCTTAGGCCGCCAGGGAGGCCTCGGCGGCCGGGCAGGGCCATTCCACGAGCCGGACAAAGTTGCCGTTCTCGTCGTATGAGCAGTCCTCACAGATTGCCGGCGCCGGCATATCGTCGCAGGCGTCGCAGCGCCCGCACGCATTCGGTTCCATGAAATCAAACCCGACCCCGCGGGAATGTGCCTCAGCCATTTTCGCTACCTCCTGAATATCCAAGGTTGCGGCCAACGTAGCACCCGCTACGGACAGCTTTGAGGATTTTGGGCCGGCATGCCCGGCATTGCCGCGTCACGGCGTCCACCCACTGCGGTCGGAACCGCGGTGGGTGGCCACCGATCCATCAGCCGCCGTCAACAACGTAGCGCCTGCCTACCCCTAGCCCTGGGACTGCTGGAAGGACCCGGCCCCGCCCACGTATTCGGTGTGACCGGAGGGCACGTCGGCGGTGACCATCTTCGCCACCTCTGCCCCGAACTCTTCCACGGAGTACAGCTTCCCGGCCTCGGCACGGCGTGCCTCGAGCGCGCCCGGGCGTGCGCGGTCCAGCAGGGTCGCGGTCACGGTGCCTTCGATCATGTCGCCGGAAACCACCACCAGCCTGATGCCCTTGGCTTCCAGTTCCGGCAACAGTTCGCGCAACGCATCCTCGCCGGCGCGCTTGCTCAAGGCCACCGGCTCGTATTCCGGCATGGTCGGCACGGTGCGGATGAAGTGCGCCTGGTGGCTGGTGACAAAGACCACCCGGGAGCCTGCCGGCATCACCGCGACCGCAGCCTTGAGCATGTTCACTTGGGCATCCCGGTTCAGACGCAACGCGTAGTCCTCGCCCATATTCGTCTCCATGCCGCCGGAGGCGTTGAGCACCAGCACGTCGAGGCCGCCGAAGTTCTGCTGGGCGGCGTCCACGAGTGCCTGCGAGCCCTCTTCAGCAGTGAGGTCGGCAGCGACAGCGACGGCGCGGCCGCCCGCTTCCTCGATCTGCGACACGACCTTGTTGGCCCGCGGAGCCTTCTGGCGGTAATTGACCACTACCGCTGCGCCCTCGGCGGCGAGCAGTTTGGCCACTTCGGCCCCGATACCGCGGGAAGATCCGGTGACGATTGCTGCTTTTCCATCCAGTGCGCCCATGGCTGCTCCTTCAAATTCTCACTGAGTTCTCTGTGGTGTTCCGGCCGGCCGTTGTAGGAAACGCTTAACCGGATAAGGCTTCGGGTTCCATCTTGCCAGTCCCCGAAGCCTTATCCGTTGTAGAAAGCCCACAAAACCCGGGCGGCCCACCTGCACCGCGGACCTCCCACGTGCAACGCGGGCCGCCCACCTCCAGTACGGGCGGTCGACCTGCCCCGCAGGCCGCCCACCTTCAAAACGCGGGCCGGCCTGCTTGCCGGCTTAGTGGCCCATACCCAGTCCGCCGTCCACCGGGATCACCGCGCCGGAGATGTAGGCAGCTTCGTCGCTGGCAACCCACCGGACCACCTTGGCCACTTCCTCGGGTTCGGCGAAGCGGCCCGCAGGGATTGAAGCCAGGTAGCTCTTCTGCGTGTCTTCCGGGAGCACAGCGGTCATTTCCGTGTTGACGAATCCCGGCGCCACCACGTTGGCGGTGATGTTGCGGGAGCCGAGTTCGCGGGTCAGCGACCGTGCGATGCCCACCAAGCCGGCCTTGGAGGCGGCGTAGTTGATCTGGCCGGGCGACCCGTAGAGCCCCACTACTGAGGAGATCAGCACCACGCGACCCTTGCGCAGCCGGATCATCCCCTTGGAGGCACGCTTGATCACCCGGAACGCCCCGGACAGGTTGGTGTCCACCACGCTGGTGAAGTCTTCTTCGCTCATCCGCAGCAGCAGCGTGTCGCGCGTGACGCCGGCGTTGGCCACCAGCACCTCCACCGGACCGTGCGCTGCTTCGACCTCGGTGAAAGCAGCATCCACGGACCCGGCGTCCGTGACGTCGGCCTTTACACCCAGAAGTCCTTCGGGCACCTCGCCGCTGCGGTAGGTGATCGCTACCTTGTCGCCGTTCGCTGCGAAGGCCCGGGCGATGGCCAAGCCGATGCCGCGGTTGCCTCCGGTGACCAGCACGCTGCGGCCGGTCTGCTGTTCGTTGCTCACACTTACCTCCAAGAAGCTGCTGTTTTCCTATGGAATCCTAGCCCGGGAGGTCCTGCGGCAGGGGACTCGTTGCGTCGGCTTTAGACATTCAGGCCATCGTGGGAGAATTGATACAGCCCTGATGGAGTGTGATGAGCAAGCAGCCTGACGAAAAACCGGAAGTCCTGAGCATTACGGACGTCCCCGAAAGCCACACCGACGAGATGCACCGGCGCATGGTCAAGTACACGCTCGCCATGGGCATCCGGTTGGCCTGCTTGCTGCTCTTCTTCTTCATCGACGCCTGGTTCCGCTGGTTCTTCGTGGCCGGCGCCGTCTTCCTGCCATGGATAGCCGTGATCATCGCCAATGGCGGCAGCGACAAATCGCACCTGACACACAGCACCGCACTGCTGGACCAAGCTCCGCTCCCGGAACTGGAAGCCCCTACAGCCAGTGACGACAGCGGAAAGAACGAGGACGGCGACTTCCTGACCGGGGTGGTTATCGACGACATGGGGCAGCATCCGGCGCCGGCACAGAGTTCCGCATCCACCGTGCCGGGACAACGGGCGTCAACAGATCCGGTCGCAGACGAACCGCAGGCATCAGCGGGCGCAGCCGGTCCAGCGCCCAGTACCACAGAACAAGAGCACTATGACCAATCGGCGGCCTTCATGGGAAGCCTGAGCCCCGTGGTCAAGCGGCGCCGACGGAAGACCGCCGCATGAACCTCTTAGGCCAGCTCGGCGGTGCAGCAACCGCCGAGACACTGATTTGTTCGCGGAAGGGCTGCCGCGAGAACGCCCAATGGCAGCTGCTCTGGAACAATCCGAAAAT
This sequence comes from Arthrobacter sulfonylureivorans, assembly GCF_047607445.1. Taxonomy (GTDB): domain Bacteria; phylum Actinomycetota; class Actinomycetes; order Actinomycetales; family Micrococcaceae; genus Crystallibacter; species Crystallibacter sulfonylureivorans_A. Next base: position 14,559 of record NZ_JBLKRT010000024.1, on the reverse strand, counting down.
CCATACCCCTGAGCGCCGCAAGGTCTGGCTCGCCTGCGACGGGCATCGCGAGTGGCTGCAGGACTACCTGGTCCAGCGAAGTCTGTGGAAGGAAACGCTTCCCTTGGAAGAACCCGCTATACCGGAAAGCGGTGCCTGAATGTCCTATCGATTCCTGCTCAGCGGCAAGTGGCTGGGCTGGTTGCTGATTGTTGCCCTGCTCGCCGCGGTCTGCGTGATGCTGGGCAACTGGCAGATGGACCGCCGCGACCAAGCGCGCGCCACCATCGCCGCCGTCGAGACCCATTACGACGCCGACCCGGTGCCGTTCAGCGATGTCCCAAAGATTTTCAGCACGGCCGACGATTCGGTCGAGTGGACTCCAGTGGTCCTCAATGGCGAGTACGACGCCGCGAATCAGCGAATTGTGAGGAACCGGCCGCTGAACGGCCGGCCAGGATACGAAGTACTCGTCCCGCTCCGGCTCAAGGACGGGCCGACAGTCATCATTGACCGTGGCTGGCTGCCGATCGGCAACAACCAGGCCGGCTACCCGGACGCCATTCCGGCCGCTCCAACGGGCGAGGTCACCGTCGTCGCGCGCGTTAAGCCGGGCGAAGGGGCGGTCAGCCGCGGTGCCCCCGAAGGACAGCTCGCATCCATCAACCTGGATGCCTATGCGGCCGAACTGGGCTACCCGATCTACACCGGCAGCTACGGCTTGATGGCGGCGGAGTCCCCCGCTGCTGCCGATCAACCGGTGCAAATCCCGAAACCCGCCATTGATGAAGGCCCGCACCTTTCCTACTCCATGCAGTGGTACGCCTTCGGCGTTCTCCTGTTCGTCGGTTACGGCTACGCTGCCCGGCAGCACGCGCACCACGGCCGGTTGACCGAGGAAGAAGAAGCCTTGAGCGGCTACCATCAGGCCAATCCGGCCCCGCGCGCCGCTGTAGCCCCGAAGCGCCGCCGCAACCGGCCCACGTCGGAGGAAGAGGAAGACGCCCTGCTGGATGCCCAAGGCTTCCGCACCGACGGCTCCCTGCTCAGTCGAGACGACTGAACTCCAGCGCTGCCGGAACCGGAATTGCTAAGGCGCGCATCGCCGAAGCGAGGGACGAGCGGAGGTGTCTAAGCGCCGTGCAATTTCGGTTCGAGGCTGTGCGGCGGTTTAGGCCAGCGTGACCAGGTCCAGGTAGTCCTCGTTCCAGAGGTCCTCGACACCGTCCGGCAGCAGCACAACACGCTCCGGATTCAGGGCCTCGACCGCGCCTTCATCGTGACTGACCATAACGACGGCGCCGCTGTAGTTGCGCAGCGCCCCCAGGATCTCCGCGCGGCTGGCCGGGTCCAGGTTGTTGGTGGGCTCATCCAGCAGCAACACGTTCGCCGACGAGGCCACAATCGTAGCCAGCGCCAGCCTGGTCTTTTCGCCGCCGGAGAGCACTCCGGCCGGCTTGTTGACGTCGTCGCCCGAGAAGAGGAAGGAACCGAGGATGTTGCGCACCTCGGCGTCCTGCAGATCCGGGGCGGCGGTGCGCATGTTCTCCAGCACGGTCCGTGCCACGTCCAGAGTGTCGTGTTCCTGGGCGTAGTAGCCGATCTTCAGGCCGTGGCCGGGCAGCACATCGCCGGTGTCGGGGGTGTCCACGCCGGCCAGCATGCGCAGCAGCGTGGTCTTGCCAGCGCCGTTCAGACCCAGAATCACCACGCGGGAGCCCCGGTCGATGGCCAGGTCGACGTCGGTGAAGATCTCCAGTGATCCATAGGACTTGCTCAGGCCTTCCGCGGTGAGCGGGGTCTTGCCGCACGGTGCCGGGTCCGGGAAGCGCAGCGCCGCCACCTTGTCTTGGGCCCGGACCTCGTCCAGGCCGCTGAGCAGCCGTTCGGCGCGCTTGGCCATGTTCTGCGCCGCCACGGCCTTGGTGGCCTTGGCGCGCATCTTATTCGCCTGGTCCATCAGGACCTGGGCCTTCTTTTCCGCGTTGGCCCGCTCGCGCTTGCGGGCGCGCTCGTCTGTTTCGCGCTGCAGCAGGTAGCGCTTCCAGTTCATGTTGTAGATGTCGATGGTGGCGCGGTTGGCGTCCAGGTGGAAGACCTTGTTGACGGTCGCTTCCAGCAGGCCGGTGTCGTGGCTGATCACGATCAGCCCGCCCTGATGGTTCTTCAGGAACTCGCGCAGCCAGCTGATCGAGTCGGCGTCAAGGTGGTTGGTCGGCTCGTCCAGGAGCATGGTTTCGGCGCCGGAGTAGAGGATCCGGGCGAGCTCCACGCGGCGGCGCTGGCCACCTGACAAGGTGCTCAGGGGCTGGTTCAGGATCCGCTCCGGCAGGGCCAGATTGGAGGAAATGGCGGCTGCTTCGGCTTCCGCCGCGTAGCCGCCGCCGGAGATGAATTCGGCTTCCAGCCGGTCGTAGCGGCGCATCGCCTTGGCCTGGACCTCGGCGTCGCTGCTGGCCATGTCCGCCTGTGCTTTGCGGAGTTTGCGGGTGACCACGTCCAGACCGCGGACCGAGAGGATGCGGTCGCGGGCGAGCTGTTCCATATCCGGGGTCCGGGGATCCTGCGGCAGGTAGCCGATCTCTCCGTTGCGCACCACGGTACCGGCGGCGGGCAGGCCCTCGCCGGCCAGAACCCGGGTCAGCGTGGTCTTGCCGGCGCCGTTCCGGCCCACCAGCCCTACTTTGTCGCCTTTATCCACACGGAAGGACACCGCCTCCATGAGCAGGCGGGCTCCTGCACGCAGCTCAAGATCATTGACTGTAATCACAGTGGCGGCCTTTCAAGAGAGTGCGGGACGAGATGCCCGGGCGCCGTCCAGGACGGGACGGGGCGGAAATCAACCTTTCCAGTCTACCGGCATCGGCACACCTCCCCCACCGGGCCGACCGCGGGCAGGACCGTTATTGTTGGCTCATGAGTTTCTCCCGCGGCTCCCGGTTGGACACGTCCCAAGTGCAGGACCGCCGAGGCGGCCTGGGCGGCAAGATCGCCATTGGCGGCGGCGGTCTTCTGGTGCTCATTGCCAGCTTGCTGGGTGTCCCGGCAGACGTGCTGGAGGGATTCGGGCTGGGCGGCAGCGGCCAGGAACAGCAGCAGGCAGGCGGACTGGGCCTGCAGCAGGAATGCCTCACCGGTGCCGACGCCAACGAACGCACCGATTGCCGGATCGTCGGAACGGTCAATAGCCTCAATGATTTCTGGGCCGGCTACCTGCCCCGCTACAACATGCAGTATCCGGCCCCGCAGACTGTCCTTTTCGACGGCGGGGTGAGCACCGGCTGCGGCAGTGCGAGCAGCGCCGTGGGCCCGTTTTACTGCCCACGTGACCAGACCGCCTATTTCGACACCTCGTTCTTCGCTGAGCTGACCAGCCGGTTTGGCGCCAGCGGAGGACCGTTGGCGGAGGAGTATGTGGTGGCACACGAGTTCGGCCACCACATCCAGAATCTGACCGGGGCCATCGACTACTCCCAGCAAGATCCGCAGGGTCCGGAATCCGGCGCGGTCCGGGTGGAACTCCAGGCCGATTGCTACGCCGGCGTGTGGGCAGCGAACGCGACCGAACAGATCGACGAGCGGACCGGCGAGCCCTTTATGCAGCCGCTGACGGAGCAGGACCTGCGGGACGCTCTTTCCGCCGCCGCCGCGGTGGGCGACGACCGCATCCAGCAGTCTGCCACCGGGCAAGTCAATCCCCACACCTGGACGCACGGCTCCAGCGAGCAGCGCCAGCGCTGGTTCCTGCAGGGCTACCAGACCGGCGATGCCGGCCGCTGCGACACTTTCTCCGCGACGAACCTCGATAGGCCCGCCTGAGTCAGCCCACACCCAAAAGCGGCCCGCCTGAACCTCGCCCGGCAGCCGCCTCAGTCGATCACGCGCGACGGCGGCCCTGAGAATCTGAGCGGCCCAAGAACATCGCTGTAGGGCCCTCTAGTGCATGGTCCGGCTAGTGCTACAGGTCCCGCGGATCGACCGGATCCGGCTCGCGGACGCCCTCGGCGAAGGGCGGGCCGTCCGAATTATTGCCCGCAGCGGAGTCGGGCGGACCGAAGCCCGGCAGATAGCCGTCGGGCTCCCGACCCATCGTCGAGTCCAGCAGCAGGAAAACCATGGTGGCTCCCAGCCACAGCAAAATCAGACCGATGCCCATCATCAGCAGCTGCCCCGGTGCCGGAGCCGGTCCGGCGGCATAGGGCAGCCAGCCGGTGATCGCGCCCCTGAGGCCAGTCCAGAGCAGCCAGAAACCCGGGAAGACCAGCGCGAAGGTCACAGCACCGGTGCTGATTCGGGGACGCGGACCGAAGATCAGCCAGCCGGTCACTACAACCACCGGCAGCGCGTAGAGCAGCAGCCGGTCCGCCATCACCCCGGCCACGGTCAGCTCAGCTGTGTCGGGCAATCCGCGGAAGGGTGTGAACTGGGCCAGGAAGACCAGCAGCATGGCTGCCAGCGTGCCCGTCCGTGCCGCACGCCAGAATCGTCCCCCGGCCATTGCCGAGTCCATCAGCAAGGTCAGGCTCACCACGAAGACCAGCAGGGCCGCCTGGACACCCGCGGCGCTGGCGTAGTTCCACCACGCATGCGCAGGCGCGGCAGCATATCCGGGCGACGCAGGCACGGCGGTAATTCCGAGGGCGATGCCCACCACCGCCAGCAGGGCCGTCAGCCCGTGGAAGGCCGCAGCGACATGGACCTCGTCATAGCGTCCGCGTCCCTGTGCCTTCCCAACGGTCGATACACCCATATGCCGATCCTAACGCCGCCGCCGGGGACCAGACAGAGCCGCCGCCGCCGGGCACCAGACAGAGCCGCTGCTGCCGAGGCCCAGACGGAAGACCACACGCAGGAACAGACAACGGCGGACCAGCCACCCGAAGGTGACCGGTCCGCCGTCGTTAGTCATGCAGAAGATCAGATATTGAAGCCGAGCGCCCGCATCTGGTCGCGGCCGTCGTCGGTGATCCGCTCCGGACCCCACGGCGGCATCCAGACCCAGTTGAGGCGCCACTCGTCGACGACGCCGTCCAGCGCCTTGCCGGTCTGCTCCTCGAGGACATCGGTGAGCGGGCAGGCGGCGGTGGTCAGCGTCATGTCGATCAGCAGGGCACCGTCGTCGGCGTACTTCAGCCCGTAGAGCAGGCCGAGGTCCACGATGTTGACGCCCAACTCAGGGTCGATGACGTCCTTGAGCGCTTCCTCGACGTCCTCCAGGGACGTCTGCGGGGCATTGACTTCAGTCATAATTAGGCCTTTGCAGGGGTCAGGTAGCGGTCGTAGCCCTCTTCTTCGAGGCGGTCGGCCAGTTCGGGGCCTCCCTCTTCGGCAATGTGCCCGTCCACGAAGACGTGCACGAAGTTGGGCTTGATGTAGCGCAGGATGCGCGTGTAGTGGGTGATCAGCAGGGTGCCCATGGCGCCGTCCGCGTGCACCCGGTTGTGGCCTTCGGAGACCACCTTGAGCGCGTCCACGTCCAGACCGGAGTCGGTCTCGTCCATGATGGCGAATTTGGGCTTGAACAGTTCAAGCTGAAGGATCTCCACACGCTTCTTTTCGCCGCCGGAGAAGCCTTCGTTGACGTTGCGCTGAGCGAAGTCGGCGTCGATGCGCAGCTGGCTCATCGCTTCCTTGACGTCCTTGGTCCAGTGGCGCAGGCTCGGTGCCTCGCCGTCGAGCGCGGTCTTGGCGGTGCGCAGGAAGTTGGTCATGGTCACGCCGGGTACCTCGACCGGGTACTGCATGGCCAGGAACAAGCCGGCGCGGGCACGCTCGTCCACGCTCATGGCCAGCACATCTTCGCCGTCCAGCGTGATGCTGCCGGAGTCCACGGTGTAGCGCGGGTGGCCGGCGATGGTGGAAGCCAGGGTGGACTTGCCGGAACCGTTCGGGCCCATGATGGCGTGGATTTCGCCGGTGTTGATCGTCAGGGAGACGCCTTTGAGGATCTCCTTGCTGCCCTGCTCGGTGTCAATGCTGACGTGCAGGTCCTTGATTTCAAGAGTAGACATCTGTCTGCTTTCTCCTTTGCGCCCGGTGAGGGCGGGCGTAAGTTCGCGTGTTGAAGTTTTAGTTGAGGTCCGGAGCTGGCGCCCCGTTGAGGACGTTCGTGACGTCGACGTAGACGCTGTCGCCGTCGAGCGTCAGCGCGAACACCGGGACGGGTTCGAACGCCGGCAGGCTCAGCGGCTCGCCGGTGCGCAGATCGAACTGGGAACCATGGCCCCAGCACTCGATCGTGCAGCCTTCGACGTCGCCTTCGGAAAGTGAGACGTCCGCGTGCGAACAGGTGTCCCCGATGGCATGCAGTTCGCCCTCGGAGTCCCGGACGATGGCTACCGGATAGTCATCGACCAGGATGCGCACCGCCTGATTGACCTGTACGTCCGAGGCGTTGCACACCAGTTCGCCGCGCGGAGTTTCGCTCATTAGAGGTTGCCCGCCTCGAGTTCGCGTTCCAGCGATGCGTTGAGACGCTCTTCCAGGGCGGGAACCCGGATCTGCTGGATGATCTCGTGGAGGAAGCCGCGCACCACCAGTCGGCGGGCGACGTCCTCGGGGATGCCGCGAGCCATCAGGTAGAACAGGTGCTCGTCGTCGAAGCGGCCGGTGGTGCTGGCGTGGCCGGCACCTTCGATCAGTCCGGTTTCGATTTCGAGGTTCGGCACTGAATCGGCGCGCGCGCCGTCGGTCAGCACCAGGTTCCGGTTGGCCTCGTAGCTATCGGTGCCCTCGGCTTCCTTGCGGATCAGCACGTCGCCCACCCAGACGGTGTGCGCGTTCTTGCCCTGCAGGGCTCCCTTGTACAGCACGCGGGACTTGCAGTTGGCGACTGCGTGGTCCACGAACAACCGGTGCTCAAGGTGCTGTCCGGCGTCGGCGAAGTAGAGACCGAACATTTCGGCGTCGCCGCCGGTGCCGGTGAAGCGGGTGGACGGGGTCACGCGGACCAGATCGCCGCCGAGGGTGACGGTCACGTGCTTGAACTTCGCGTCGCGGCCCACACGGGTCTGCTGCGAAGAGGCGTGAACGGCGTCATCGGCCCATTCCTGCACCGAGACAACGGTGAGGTCAGCGCCGTCCTGCACGTCGATCTCCACGTTCTGGGAGACGGTTGCGCTGCCCTTGTGGTCCAGCACCACCACGGCCTTGGAGAACTTTTCGGCCACGATGACCACGTGCTGGGCGGAGAGTTCGGTGCTGGTGCCCTCAATCACGACGGCGACGCCGGTCTCCAACTGTGCCTCGGCCGGAATGGTCACCACGGTGGCTTCCTTGAAGGCCTCCCAGGCAGCCGCCGAGACACGGTCCTCCGGAATGCCGGCGACGCCGATGCGTGCGTCATCCCGGCCGACGGTTTCAACGACAACGCCGGCGGGCAGCTCTGCACCCTCGGGACCGCTGACGGTGACGGTCGGTGCGGTACCGACCAGTGCGTCGCTTTGCAGGCCGCGCAGCCGCTTGAGCGGGGTGAACCGCCAGTCTTCCTCGCGGCCGGTCAGCTGGCCGAAGTCGTCCGCCTTGTACGAGGTCAGACGGCCGGCACGTGAACTGTCCGGGACCCCGACGCCGCCGCCGTGGCTGTGGCTCTTGGCGCTGGCACCCGCCAGCGGACCTGCCGCAGCGTTGAGCGGGGAGAGGTTTTCGCCCTCTTCGGTGAATCCGTCGATGGCCGGAGCACCGATACGTGCCTTCTCAGTGATCTCAGTCATTAACCTACGGACCCTTCCATCTGCAGTTCGATCAAGCGGTTCAGCTCAAGTGCGTATTCCATCGGCAGTTCCCGAGCGATCGGCTCGATGAAGCCGCGCACGATCATGGCCATGGCCTCGTCCTCGGGCAGACCACGGGACATCAGGTAGAACAGCTGCTCTTCGCTGACGCGGGACACGGTTGCCTCGTGGCCCATGGTGACGTCGTCTTCACGGACGTCGATGTACGGGTAGGTGTCGGAACGCGAGATCGTGTCCACCAGCAACGCATCGCAGACCACGGAGTTCTTGGTGTTCTTCGCGCCCTCGCGAACCTGAACCAAGCCGCGGTAGGCCGAGCGGCCGCCGCCGCGGGCCACAGACTTGGCCACGATGGCACTCGAGGTGTTCGGGGCAATGTGGACCATCTTGGAGCCGGTGTCCTGGTGCTGGCCCTCACCCGCGAACGCGATGGACAGCGTCTCGCCCTTGGCATGTTCGCCGGTCAGGTAGACAGCCGGGTACTTCATGGTCACCTTGGAACCGATGTTGCCGTCGATCCACTCCATTGTGGCGCCCTCGTGCGCAATGGCGCGCTTGGTCACCAGGTTGTACACGTTGTTCGACCAGTTCTGGATCGTCGTGTAGCGGACGCGGGCGCCCTTCTTCACAATGATTTCGACGACGGCGGAGTGCAGCGAGTCCGACGTGTAGATCGGTGCCGTGCAGCCTTCGATGTAATGCACGTAGGAATCTTCGTCGGCGATGATCAGGGTCCGCTCGAACTGGCCCATATTCTCCGTGTTGATCCGGAAGTAGGCCTGCAGCGGAATCTCGACGTGGACGCCCTTGGGCACATAGACGAAGGAGCCGCCGGACCAGACCGCGGTGTTCAGCGAAGCGAACTTGTTGTCACCCACCGGGATGACCGAACCGAAGTACTCCTGGAAGATCTCCGGGTGTTCCTTCAAGCCAGTGTCGGTATCCAGGAAGATCACGCCCTGGGCCTCCAGGTCCTCGCGGATCTGGTGGTAGACAACCTCGGACTCGTACTGGGCGGCGACGCCGGCCACCAGCCGGTTGCGCTCCGCCTCGGGAATGCCGAGCTTCTCATAGGTATTGCGGATGTCTTCGGGCAGCTCTTCCCAGCTGCCCGCCTGCTTCTCCGTGGAGCGCACAAAGTACTTGATGTTGTCGAAGTCGATACCGGACAGGTCGGCACCCCAGGTGGGCATCGGTTTGCGGTCGAAGTACTTCAGGCCCTTCAGGCGCAGGTCCAGCATCCACTGGGGCTCGCCCTTCTTGGCTGAAATGTCGCGGACGACTTCTTCATTCAGGCCGCGGCGTGCATTGGCGCCGGCGGTGTCCGCATCGGACCAGCCGTACTCGTAGTTACCGATGCCATGAAGCTCGGGGTTTTTTTCCAGGATTTCGGAAATGGTGGTGTCGGCTACATCGGTCGTCCCGACCGCGTTCCTCATACTCTGATCCACTTGGTCCGTCATCACGGCCTCTCTTGCAGATTGATGGATACTCGTCTGGTTCCTGTCGCCGGTTCGACGGGTCGAACCGCAGACCTTGTTCGGCCCACCGGGATGTGGGTCGTACAAACATGTCCCCCGCCGGCCAGCGTGGACAGTCGCCTGACATCCACTCCGAGCAGCCGGGAAAAAACTTCAGTTTCGCTGTCGCAGAAATCGGGGAAGTCCGCGGCCAACTGTTGCACCGGGCAGTGCCCTTGGCAAAGCTGGACTGCCAGCATGGTGCTGTGCGGCGCCTTGGATCCAACCACCGTGGTGGATCCGACGAAGCCGTCGGCGCTCAGCGCCTCCGCCAGGGCCTTGGCCCGCTCTTCAATATCCGGCCCCGCTGCTTCCACGATCGGGCGGTAGCGCTCCTCCATGTCTCGGTACCGGTTCCGGGCAAACTCTGCGACCGCTTCGCTGCCGGCCGCCTCACCCAGCGCTGCCAACGCCGTACGGGCGATGTCCAGGTAGTCGTCACCCAGCCGGGTCTGACCCTGCCTGCTGAGCACGTACTTTCGGGCCGGACGGCCGGCGCCGGTGGCGGAATTGGCGGTGAGCTTGACCTCGATCAAGCCCTTGCGGGACAGGGCATCAAGGTGACGCCGGACGGCCGCCGGCGTAAAGCCGAGGATCCTGCCGAGATCCGCCGCACTGACGGGTCCGTGTTCCAAAACGGCATTCAAGACCCGGTCCCGCGTCCGCTCTTCGGACTCGGGCGCCTGGGCACGCAAAGAAGCACTACTGGTCATGGAATACACAACACAATCATGACGTATTCTGTTCCGCCCCACCAGTAAGGCAGTCCTTAGCCCAGCCGGCCCTCACTGGACCGACTGGCTCTGGTCTGCGGTCGGGCACCTCTGGCCCGCTCCGCCGTCCCTGACTGGGCTGGCCATCCTTTGCCCGGAAGTCCGCCCTTGGCCCGGTCGGCTCTCCTTAGCCTGTCCGCTCTACGTCCCGTAGAATGTTCGGGTGCCTAACTCCGAACCCTGCCTCGACATCCAGGGACTCGTGAAAGATCTGGGGCCAGTCGAGGCCCTGGATAACAAGATGGTCCGCGTCATCGACGGGGTCCATCTTCGCGCCTACCCCGGGCAGGTTACCGCACTTCTCGGACCTAACGGCGCCGGCAAGACCACTACCCTCGCCTGCGCGCAGGGCCTGATGCCCCCTAACGGCGGGACCGTCCGACTCCTCGGCCAAAATCCCTACCGGGCGGGAGCAGAGCTCCGCAGCCGCGTGGGCGTCATGCTCCAAGAAGGCGGGCTCCCGCAAGCCATCCGGCCACTGGCGCTGCTGCAGCACGTCGCTGGGATGTACCAGAACCCGCGCAGCGTGAACGAACTGGCGGAACGGCTTGGCATTCAGGGCTTCGCCAACACCCCCATCCGCCGGCTATCGGGCGGAGAGAAGCAGCGGGTGGCCCTGGCGGCCGCCCTGGTCGGCGATCCGGAAGTCCTCTTCCTCGACGAGCCCAGCGCGGGGCTGGATCCGCAGTCCCGTGCCGTTGTCTTCGATTTGATTCAGGAGCTGCGTGCCGAGGGCCTTGGCATTATCCTCACCACGCACCTCATGGACGATGCCCAGCGATTGGCCGACTACGTCTTCATCATCGACGCAGGCCGGACCGTCGTGCACGGCACCGTCGCGGAACTGACCGCCGCCACGGACGAGAGCACCGGCGTCGAACGTTTGCTGACCTTTGACGCGCCCCCGGGGCTGGCCTTCGCCCTGCCCGAGCCGTTCGCCGCCGTCGAAACGGTTCCAGGCCGCTACACAGTGGCCGGCCAGCTGTCCCCAGCGCTGCTGGCCGCGTTGGCCGCGGAATGGGCGGCCCACAATGTTATGCCGGCGTCCATTCATATGGCCCCCCGCTCGCTTGAGGATGTCTTCCTCGATATCTCCGGGAAGGATCTGCGATGAGCGCTCCAGCCGCTTTGATCCGCCGGATCGCCCTTCAGGGCCGCTACGAAACGATGGGCATGCTGCGCAATGGCGAACAGTTGTTGATTGCCATCATCCTTCCGCTGCTGGCGCTGATCGGCCTTACCGTGACACCGCTGCTCGACACTTACACTGACGATCGCATCGCCATGGCAGCTCCAGGGGTCTTGGCGTTGTGCACCGTGTCCACTGCACTGACCGGGCAAGGGATTGCCACCGGCTTTGATCGCCGCTACGGCGTGCTGCGGTTCCTGTCCACCACCCCGCTGGGGCAGAGCGGTTTGATTCTCGGAAAGATCATCGCCGTGCTGGCCGTCATGGTCATCCAGGTTGTGGTGGTGGGCGGGACCGCTCTGTTGTTCCTCGGCTGGCAGCCTGCATTGGGCGGCTTGCTGCCGGCGGCCGCGCAACTGGTGTTGGGCGCCGCAGCCTTCACCTCGCTGGGCCTGCTGATTGCCGGCACGGTCCGGCCGGAGGCCACACTGGCCATTACCAACCTGCTCTGGGTGCTGCTGGCAGCTGCTGGCGGTATCCTCTTCCCGGTGGCCAGTTGGCCCGACGTTTTCGAGCCCGCCGCCCACCTGTTGCCTTCGACTGCCCTAGGCGACGCGCTGCGCAGCGCCCTGATCGACGCGCAGTTCAATCTCACCGCATCAATCGTGCTGCTGGTCTGGACCGTAGTGGCCAGCCTAGCCGCCATCCGCTGGTTCAAATGGAGCTAAGTCAATGACCACCGCCACCCCCAAGTCCCGCGATCTCCTGGACCGGCTGCCGACCTCCGTCAACCGAACCGTCCATGGCTTGGCCATTGCGTCGCTGGTATCGCAGATCGGCATCATCATCACCGGCGGCGCCGTGCGGTTGACCAAGTCTGGCCTTGGCTGTTCCCAGTGGCCCAACTGCGTCCCCGGCTCCATGACACCGACGCCGGAAATGGGCATCCACGGTCTGATTGAATTCGGAAACCGCACGCTGACCTTCATCCTCGCCATCATCGCGGTCGCCATGCTGGTCTCGCTGTGGCGCATGCGCCGGCAGCACCGCACCCTGTTCGGCTTGGCCGTGGGACTGCTCTGCGTGATCCCGGTGCAAGCCCTGATTGGCGGAATTACCGTTTGGACCGGATTGAATCCGTGGGTGGTCAGCCTGCACTTCCTGGCCTCTGCCTCCCTCGTGGCGGTGGCCACCCTGCTGGTCAACCGAACGGGAATGTATTTGCGTGGTGGCACGGCCGTGGCCGTCGCTCCCGTCCCCAGCATCCAGCGCACGCTGGGCTGGACCATCGCCGCTGCCTCCGCCGCCTCCATCGTGCTTGGCACCATCGTTACCGGCACCGGCCCCCACGCTGGCGATGCCAGCGCCCCCCGCCATGACTTCAACGCAGACCTCGTCACACGGATCCACGTGGTGCCGGTCTACCTGCTGGTCGCTGCCACCGTCCTGGCGTTGGTGCTCGCCTACCGTTACGCAACCGCGCAGCCACTGCGCACCGGCCTGTGGTGGCTGGCCGCCGTGATCGTGCTCCAAGGCGGCATCGGCTACCTGCAGCACTTCACCGGCCTGCCCATCGGCTTGGTCTTGCTGCACATGCTCGGCTCAGCGCTGCTCACTGTGGCTGCGACGAACGTGTGGGACCGTTCGACGGGCAAGTTCCCGCTCTAGCCTTAGTAGGCGAACGAGTCGCCCTTAGTAGGCGAACGAGTCAGCCAGGTACGGAATGCCGGTCGGGTCGACAAGCGTCACCCTCTATCGACGCCCCTGATCATGATGGATCAGTAGCGATGGAGCAGCGGCACAGTACTGGCTGGCAGGCTGAGCCAGCCCGGGCAGCCCCGTGATCCCCTAAGTGGCCAGCGGCGAGATCCCGGGTTCGTAGGGGGATTATGGCCCGTGTAATTGTTCGCCATCCTGAGCCAGCTGCGCCCCATCGCAAGTACCTCCCGGAACGGCTCTGAACCCAGCGGCGGGACTCGACCCGGCATCCCTAGGGGCCTCGGTTAGGCCTCTGCGCCAGTCCCGGCTGAGCACTCCGAATCGGTGAAGTGTTTCATCTAAATCTCTGAACCGGTTGTTTCTCCTCTGCCCCTTGTACCCCTTTACCTGTAGGTGATATCCCGGTCGGAACTCCATCTCGATGAGGATCATACTGTTGGAAAGTCGAGTGAGGTCATGACTGGTGAAACCAAAAACAGATGGGGCGTGATTGCTGGTCTCGTGCTGGCAACGACCCTAGCATTATCCGGATGCGGAAGTTCCGGCGCTTCCGGCTCTTCGACCGCCAATCAGGGCTGGGCGGACTCCGCAGAAATAGGATCCGGAGTGGACGGGGGTGGTACCCCTATCGAGGGGCCCGGTGTGCAGGCACTCGGCCATTATTCGCAATACGTTCATAGGCTGCCAGCGGAAGTAGCGGGGGAAGATGCTTCTGATGCAGGCCCGGCCGCAATCTCCACGTACGCCATCACCTCAGAGGAGTTGGCCGATATTCAGACAGCCCAGGCGATCACGGACCAGTTCTGGCGCACTCATTGGAGTGAACTATTCACCGGGACATACACGCCGCCAACGGTCGTTGGACTATACGATGGCAGAAACCCAAGCAACACACCCACTTGCGCGGGCAAACCACTTCTACCGGACAACGCCTTCTATTGCATTCCTGAGGATTACGTGGCCTGGGACGCTTCGCTCATGGAGCGCGGATTCCAATTCGGAGACGCTTGGCCTTACTTGGTCATCGCTCACGAATGGAGCCATGCAATCGCGAACCGGCTCGCCCCCAGCCTCCGGTCCCAGGCCTATGAGCTGCAGGCTGACTGCTTGGCCGGCGCGACCCTGTACGGTGCGGCTGCAGATGGAACTCTCATTCTTGAACAAGGTGACCAGGAAGAACTGGTTACTGCGCTGAGTTCCCTCGGCGGAAACACCCCCTGGACGAGCCCGCAGGACCATGGCAACTCCGCCGAGCGGGTTGCGAACTTCAATGTCGGACGCACCGGCGGCGTGCTGGCATGCCTACCGTCGCAACAGTAAAGATCTGGCCAACAGGTCTGACCTCTTTCGAGTCGTTTGGCTTTAGAAGGGTGGCGGGTCGTGCTGTTGGTTCGGTGACGGCCCGTCGTGCAGCCGATCGGTTGCCGGTGGTTCGTTCCGGTGGTCTGCTGCTTGCTTCTTGTGGACCGGGTGCCAGGGCGGCAGCCGACCGTCGTCGTTGGAGCTGCCTGCTGGCCCCGGTCCCGTCGGCGGGTGAACGACCAAGGGTTCGATGCGTTGCCTGTGGTCTGTCGGAAGCGCGGCGGTAACGGAGGGCGGGTAGGCGGGTTGGCCGGGCGTGGTGTGGTCTTCGCCGGGCCGGTCGGTGTAGGTCCGGCCGGCCGGGGTGGTCACGGTGAACACGCCGGGCGTGGGCTGTGTCATTT
>NZ_JBLKRT010000023.1:0-71019 GCF_047607445.1 Arthrobacter sulfonylureivorans | reverse complement strand
GGGTCGGTGACCTGGTTGCGGCCGGTCCCCCGGGCCGGAACCCAGGCGCCGTCGACAAACACGTCGTCCACATGGGTGTAGGGCAGGTCCAGGGCCTCGCGCGCAGCCAAGGCGGACATGGCGGACGACGCCGGCGCTCCCCCGGGTGCCGCGGCGGTGCTGTGCGGCGTAGTGGTCATCGGATGACTCCTGTCTTCAGCAGTGCCCTGGAACGCTCCAGGTCCGCGGTTCCCATCGCCAAGGCGGCCTCGGTGATCAGTTCCGGAATGATCTCCACTCCCAGCCGGTCGGTGTATACGTCCGGGGTCATGCCGAACCAGGTCGATGCCAGTGCAATTCCGGCGTGGTCAAACCGCCACAGCCGGTCGGCGTCACGGACCAGGGCGTCCTCCAGCGAGTAGGCCACGTGGCGGGTGTCATGCCCGTCGATGATCTCGCAGACCCGGTCAACAAATTCCGCAGCGTAGCCCAGGCCGGGCAGCACGCGGCGGGCCACCTTGCAGCCTTCGGACTCATGTTCGTAACGGATGGCGGCCTTGCGCCAGTCGCCGGTAAAGCCCTCGGAGAGAATCCGGCCCTCGTCCACATGCGCCCAGCCCGTGTCGTGCAGCAGGACGGCCACACGGACCAGTTGCGCGTCGGCCTCGGGGTAGGCCCGGCAGAGCCGTTCGGCGAAGGCCAGTGAGATCGGCAGGTGGATATCGTTGTTGCGGCTCCGGGTCTCCCGCACCACCGCCTGCCAGATGTCATCCAGCTCGCCCACCGCGGCGGGCGTGGTCGAGATCGGCGTGGTGTCCACTGTCCCGGTGGCCGGCAGCGGCCGGACCGGATGGTCGGCTGCGAAAGCCACCGCGCGCGGGTCATCGGCGTAGGCGGTCGGTTCGGCGCGGGTGGTTGCAGGGGCGTCGGTATCGGTGTCCGGGGTCTGCGTCTCGGGGGTGCTCATGGGGTGGGTCTCCTAGGGTTGCGGCCGGGCCGGATGGTCTGCTCAGCTGTCCGTCGCAAGGGTCTTGAGGACGACGGCGGGGTCCGCTGCGGCGTCCGCGGGGATGTTCTGGCCCTTGGCCAGCGCGTTCTTGACCGCCATGAAGTCCAGCGGCGCGTTGACGCAGTCGGCGGCGATGATCTGGCCGCCGCGGTAGTACAGCACGGAGAACTTGCCCCGCTCGTCGTCGCGGCGCACTACGGTCTGGTCGTAGCCGAGCGTGAGCCCGGCGATCTGCAGTTTCAGGTCGGCCTGGTTGGACCAGAACCACGGGATGCCGGCGTAGTCCTCGCGGCGGCCCATCAGCGAGTACGCGGCGACCTTGGCGTGTTCGATCGCGTTGTTCACGCTCTCCAGCCGGATCCGTTCGCCCTCCGGCGAGCCCGGCAGCGGGTTCGGCATGTTCGCCACGTCGCCCACCGCCACCGTGGTGCCGTCGGAGGCGAGCGCGTGCCGGTCCACCACTATGCCGTTGTCCACGTCCAGTCCCAGCTGCTCGGCCAGCTCGGTGTTCGGCACCACGCCGATGCCTACCAGCACCAGCTGGGCCGGCACCGCGGTGCCGTCCTCCAGCACGACGCCGGACACCCGGCCGCCGCCGTCCGCGGCGGCGAGTTCCTGGATTCGGGAGTTGAGCCGGATGTCCAGACCGCGTTCGCGGTGCGCGGTGAGGAAGTACTCGCTGGTCTCTTCCCCTACCGCCCGGCCGATCAGCCGCGGCCCGTATTCCAGCACGGTGACGTTCTTGCCCATCTTGTGCAGGCTGGAGGCTGCCTCCAGTCCGATGAAGCCGCCGCCGATCACCACGGCGTCCCGAACGCCGTCCAGCTGGGCCTTCAGCGCCAGCGCGTCGTCGGCGTTGCGCAGGTACACCACGCCGTCCAGTTCCGCTCCGGGTACCTGCAGCTTGCGGGCGCGGGCGCCCACGGTCAGCGCCAGTCGGCGGAACCGGAATTCTGCACCGGAGGCCGCGTGGGCCACGCCCGAGCCGTCCGGCTGCTTGTCGATCCGCTCGATTCGCTCGCCCTTGACCAGGGCCACGTTGTGGTCTTCCCAGTACTGGTTGGACCGGAAGATCAGCGATTCGCTTTCCACCGTGCCCTGCAGGAACTCCTTGGACAGCGCCGGACGCTGGTAGGGCCGGTGGTCTTCCTCGCCCAGCAGCGTGATGTGCTCGTCGAAGCCCAGCGCGCGCAGCGACACGGCCAGCTGGACGCCGGACTGGCTGGCGCCGATGATCAGCAATCCCGTGCGCACGGCGCCGTCGGCAGTTTCGGCGGGCACCGCCGTCGTCGTGGTGGTGGTGTCCATGGTTCTACACCTGGGTTTCCGGGGTGGTGACGTACATGTCCTGGCCCTCGCAGAGCTTGAGCTGGCAGGACAGCCGCGAATTGTCCTCGCGGTCCACGGCCGTGCCGTAGAGCATTTCGTCTTCCATCTCTTCCATCTCGGGAAGCTGGTCGAGGGTGTCCTCGCGGACAAAGACGTGGCAGGTGGCGCAGGACAGCGAGCCGCCGCATTCGGCGACGATGCCGGGAACGCCGTTGCGCACCGCGGTTTCCATGACCGAGTCGCCGGGATTGCCTTCGACGTCGCGGACGGCGCCTTCAGCGTCGGTGAAATGAACCGTAGGCATGGGTTCTCCTCTTTCCTTGCTTCTTACTTGCAGTGCCTAGATGAACTGGCGGCCGCCGTCGACCACCATGGT
Organism: Arthrobacter sulfonylureivorans; assembly: GCF_047607445.1. Taxonomy (GTDB): domain Bacteria; phylum Actinomycetota; class Actinomycetes; order Actinomycetales; family Micrococcaceae; genus Crystallibacter; species Crystallibacter sulfonylureivorans_A. The sequence continues at coordinate 68,326 of NZ_JBLKRT010000023.1, read as the reverse complement.
TTGTCCGGAGATGTACGAGCTGTCCGGCCCGGCGAGGAACAGCGCCGCACCCACAATGTCCTCGGGCTGGCTGGCGCGCTTGAGCGCGCCGCGGTCCACGCCGTAACTCTCGGCGTTCTCCATCAGCCCGTAACTGGCCTCGGTAAGGGTGAAGCCGGGCGCGATCGCGTTGACCGTGATGTTGCGCCGGCCCAGTTCCTTGGCCAGCACCCGGGTCATCGCCACCACGCCGCCCTTGGACGCCACGTAGTGCAGCCACTGCTCCGAGCCGGAGTAGATGGTGGCGGAGGACAGGTTGATGACGCGTCCGCCGTCGGGCAGGTAGGGGCTGGCGGCGCGGGTCACCAGCCAGGGACCCTTGAGGTTCACGTTCATCACCAGGTCCCATTCGGCCGGGTCGATCTCCTCGAAAGGCGTGCGGGTCACCGTGGCGTAAATCGCGGCGTTATTAAGCACGACGTCGATGCTCCCCTGCCCGAACCCGGCGCACCTTTGGGCGAGGGCCTCGGTGGAGGCGACGTCGGTGACATCCGCCTCGAAGGCCTCGGCTTCCGCGCCGGCTTCGCGGACCAGCGCTGCGGTCTTCTCGGCGCCGGCCAGGTTGGTGTCGGCCGCCGCCACCCGGTAGCCGCGGGAGGCAAAGCCCAGGGCGAAGGCGCGGCCGAGCCCGCCGGCGGCTCCGGTGATCAGCACGGTCCGTGAGCCGGACCCGGCGGCGGACTGTCCGCTGCGAGCGGTGGCTGGGGGGTCCAGGGGAGGCTGTGTCATTGGTCGATCTTTCCTGTTGGGATGTGCCGGGCCAGGGTCCGAGGGGACTCGCCCGGCCCGGCACTGTGAGCGCCTGTTAGTGGCGCAGATGCTCAGACGTGGCTGTGGCTGTGCGCTCCGGGGCCGGCGACGGCCGTTCCGGCGGGCTCTTCGGCGTCCAGGATCTGTACGGTTCCCTTGGTGCCGTCCACCCGCAGCCGCTGGCCGGTCTTGATGGTGGTGGACCCGGAACCGGTGCCGGTCACCGCCGGCAGACCGTATTCGCGGCAGACAATGGCGGCGTGGCTCATCATGCCGCCGATGTCCGTCACGGTGGCCTTGATCTTGCCGAAGATCGGGCCCCAGCTCGGCGCGGTCACCGTGGCCACCAGGATCTCGTCCTGCTGCACCTCGGAGAGCTGGTCGGAATCGTGGATCACCCGTGCGTAGCCTTCCACCACGCCCGGGGACGCCGCCATGCCGCGCAGTCCGCCGCCTTCGACTTCCTCGCCGTCGCCCAGCCACTGCTGGACCTGCTCGGTGGTGATGCCCCAGAGCATCCGGGTGAACGGTTCGGTGATGGACTCCGGCGGGGTGTTCAGTGCCGGCGCCGGGCGCGCGGTCTTGAGCGCGTTCACAATCCCGCGGCGGCGTTCGATTTCTTCCGGCCAGTAGGTGGGGCCGATCGGTTCGGCGCCGACGCCCCAGCCGGTGACCAGGTCGAAGAGCGCGTCGCGGACCTCGTTGCGGTTCAGGTAGAGCAGGTCGTCCGGCTCGGTCCAGAAGCCCTCGGCCTGCAGCATCCGGGAGAGCTCGCGGATCTTCCGCCAGAACACGCCCATGGTCCAGTGCTCAATGTAGAAGTTGTGGTTCTCCACGTACGGGTACGCGGTGGCGGCCAGCTGGCGCTTGGCGTCAAACACCGCCTGGGCCTCGCCCTCGAGCAGGTCGCGGTATTCCTCCACGATCCGTTCCTTCTCCGCCACCAGTTCCTCGACCGGGCGCATGATCTGCTGGCCTTCGTCCAGCCGGCGGATGTAGTCGGCGATGTAGCCCAGCGGGATTTCCTGGTGCTCGTTCCAGTACTTGTCATGCCCGTAGAAGCCGTTGCCCACGGTGAAGTTGAACCAGGGGTCCTTCGCCTCCTCGTACCGGGCGATCCAGCGCTCGCCGCCGGCGGCGGCACGGACCGTGGCCAAGGTGGCATCGACGTCGTCGGTGTTGGCGAAGGCGGACTGGATGCCCAGCTCCACCGCCAGCTGGGCCAGCTGCTTGAGCTCGTCGTCCGGGCGGAACAGCTCCATGTCCACGCCCTGGACCATGGTGGCGATCGACTGGTCCGGGATGTTCGGGAACACTTCCTTGCAGAAGTTGAAGAAGTCCAGGTAGGCGATGTAGCCCAGGTTCAGGAACTCGAAGTGGTACTGCCAGTTCTGGTAGGCCAGCTGGATCAGCCGGTCGTAGTTCTCCAGCAGCACCTCGGAGCCGTCCATCGCCTTGCCCGTGGTGATGTCCTCCATCGGGACCATGTCCGGCAGCTTCTTGAAGGAGATGGTCTCCATCTCATCGATGGTGCCGCGGACCTTCACATGCCACTGCTTGAGCAGTTCCTCCCAGTTCTGGAAGTAGTGGCCCACCCGCTGCTCGAAGTGCGGGACGCGGGCGGCGATCTGGTCTTCCGGAACCGGGATCGGGGACATGTACAGGTAGCCCAGGTGCACCCGGAACTCGATGCCGTTGGCGTTCGGGATCATCAGGTGCCGGGCGTTGTACTGGCCCAGGCACTTGACCGCGAACTCACCGCCGATGGTCTCGAACGGCTTGAAGACGGTGGGCCAGTGCTGGCTGTCGCAGAACCAGAACTTGGCGTCTTCCTGGTCCTTCAGCTTGTCCTGGAACACCAGATAGTAGGGGTAGATCTTCTCCCAGCCCTCGGCGCCGGCGGGAACCGGCAACTCGGACGGCTTCGGGAAGGACTTCATGGACATGGCGGTCCTTTCAGTGGCGGCTCTACGGTGAGCCTTCGTGAGCAGTTCGGTGGAACGGTGGAACCTTGCAGGTGACGCAGTGGAAACGGTGGAACGGGTAGTGCCGTGGAACAGTCAGATGGAGGCCTTCATCAGCGAGGCGGTGATGCTGCCCAGGCTGAAGCCTGCCGTGCCGGACGCTGGGTTGCCGGGGTTGCCGGACGCTGGGTTCCCGGAGGTTTCCGGCGCCTTCGTCGAGGGGATGCCGGCACCGAGCACCGAGGCGTAGCCGCCGGTACCCGGCGTCGCCGTGGAGAGGGACTTCTTGGCGGAGTGGACGGTTTCCGGGCGGGACTGCAGCAGCAGCAGGTTGTCGCCGTCGGGCAGGTCATGGTCCAGCGCCCACTCGATGTCCTGCGGGCACTTGTAGTGCTTCTCCGCTCGTTTTGCCATCTGCGCGACGGCTTTCAGTTCGTCGTCGGTCAGGCAGCGGCGGGAGCGCCGTTCGGCGTCGACTTCCCGCTCCACCAGGCTGCGCGCCGCGGCGTCCGGCACCAGTTCGGCATGCTTGTCGCCGATGTGTTCGGTGATCGGGACCAGGGTGACCTTGTCCAGCACCATGTTGTCAGGCGTGACCTGTCCGGAGACCACCATTTCGCCGACGCCGTAGGACGCGTCGATGGTGATCTTGGAGCGGTCTCCGTTGGCCGGATCCAGCGTCATGGCGACGCCGGAGACCTTTGCGTTGACCATCTTCTGCACCACGACGGCCATCGACAGGCCCTCGTTCGGGATGTTGTTCTTCAGCCGGTAGATGATGGCGCGCGAGGTGTACAGCGAGGCCCAGCAGCTGCGGATGTGTTCGCCAACCGCGGCGAATCCTTCCAGCCAGAGGTAGGTGTCCTGCTGGCCCGCGAAAGATGCGTCCGGCAGGTCCTCGGCGGTGGCGGAAGAGCGGACGGCAACCGGGACCGGCGCGTCGAAGCGGGACATCAGGTCCTCGTACGCCTCAATGGTTTGGGCGCGCATGTGGTCCGGAACCGGCCGCGAGCAGATGTCTTCGCGGATGGCGGCGGAGACCTTGTCCACCTCGGCAACGTCCTCGGGGTCGAGGTCGGCCAGCAGCTGGTGGATGTGCCCGGTGATGCCGGCTTCCTGCATGAAGCGGTCGAACTGGGCGGTGGTGACGACGAAGCCGGGGGGCACCGGCATGCCGGCAGAGGTCATGGTGACCAGGGATGCACCCTTGCCGCCGAGGTTCTCGAGCTTGGGTTCGACGCCGCCGTCGAAAAACTGGATGAATTCATTGCTGTGCATGGTCAGGCCTCCCAGCTAACGGGAACGGTTTCGGGGACGCGGAAGGAGATGTTCTCGCGGAACTCGATGCCCTCAGGGCTCTCCAGCGTCAGGTTGGGTGCCAGCCGGGCCACCTCTTCGAGCGCGATCTTGGCCTGCAGTTTGGCCAGCATGTTGCCCAAGCAGTAGTGGATGCCGAAGCCGAAGGACAGATGCTCGCGGGCGTTCCCGCGGGAGATGTCGAACTCCTCGCCGTCCTCGAAACGGGCGGCGTCGCGGTTGGCCGAGCCCATCAGCAGCAGCAGTTCGCCGCCCTCCGGGATCTTGACCCCGCCTACTTCGGTGTCCTTGAGCGCCTTCCTGCGCCAGCCGACGATCGAGCCGGAGAAGCGCAGCACCTCGTCGATGGCGGCCGGGATCTTCTTGGGCTCCTCCACCAACTGCTGCCACTGTTCCGGACGGGCCAACAGCACGCGCAGCGAGTTGGCGATCAGCGTGGTGGTGGTCTCGTGGCCGGCGAACAACAGGGAGTACAGGATTGAGGCGATCTCGTGGTCGCTGATCTCCGCACCGTCCTGCTGCGCCCTGACCAGGTCGGCGGTCAGGTTGTCGCCGCCTTCCTCATGGGCCACCCGGACCAGGCGCTGGCACTCCTGCCAGTACTCCACCAGGTTGTGGGCGTGCGGGATCTGCTCTTCGTCGCTCAGGTCGCCCCAGGTCATGGCCGCGCGGGAATCGGACCAGCGCTTGAAGGTGTCCACCTGGGAGACGTCGGCGCCGATCAGGGTCAGGATGGTGACCGTCGGGACGGTGTAGGCCAGGTCCTTGACCAGTTCGCCGCGGCGCTCCGGGCGGGCCAGCATCGTCTCAAGCTGGTCCACCACGTTTTGCCGGATGAACGGTTCCAGCGCCTTGTAGCGGCGCGGCGTGAAGGCCTTCTGGGCCACCGCGCGAATCCGGGTGTGCTCCGGCGGCCGGCGGGCCGACAGGCCTGAGTAGGCGGTGAAGCCTCCCTCTTCCATGATCTTGGTGGCTTGCGGGCCCCGCTTGCGCACGGGGGCCTGCGCGTTCTCGCTGGAGAAGGTTTCCCAGTCGTCGAAAACGGCTTTGATGTCGTCGTAGCGGGAGACAACGTAGTAGCCGACCCGTTCGTCGAACATGACGGGCTGTTCGTTCCGTAGTTCGGCGTAGGCCGGGAACGGGTCCTTCATCTGGAACGGCTCATAGCCGTGGTGTCCGGCAGGGGCCTCGGCACCGTGGCCAAACGGACAAGCTGCCGTTTCGGTTGAGGATGACATCTGGAACTCCTTGGGGTCGGCTCCCGCCGCGGCCGTTTCAGGCCCGGTGGGATTGATCTGACTCCAGTGTTGCCCACGTCACGCTGTGACGCACATCTACTGCTTCCACTGAGTGGAAACGAATAGTGCTTAGCGTCTCCCGGTCGAACCCGTCCTGACAGCGTCAGCGCAAGGCATGGCTGCCCAGCAGCGATTCCAGCGGGATGTGGGCGGTAGCCCGTTCGATGTGCGCCGAGACACCGCGCAGCACGGGAAGATGCCTGGTCATCGTGGCGGCCTGGGAGGTGAGCAGCACCAGCCCCAGGCCGGCACCAATCCTGCCGGTGTGGAAGACCGGCACGGCAATGGAGCAGGAGCCCAGCCGGACTTCCTCCAGCGTGGTGGCATAGCCCTGCTCGCGGATCTGATCCAGCTCCTCGGCCAACCGTCCGGGAACTATGTGGGTGTGGGCGGTTGGACGCTCCAGCTGCCGGTTCAGATAGGCGGTGCGGACCCATTCCTCCTCGTACGCCAGGATCACCTTCCCGACGGCGGTGGCGTGCATCGGCAACCGGCCGCCCACTCGAGAGGCTCGCGGGACGCGCTTGGTTCCGTAGATCCGCTCAATGTAGAGCACTTCGTGGCCTTCCCGGACGGCCAGCTGCGAGGTTTCACCGGTGAGTGAGAACAGATCCTGCACGAACGGCCGCGCGGCCTCGCGCAATTGGCGGCCGGCGTTCTGCGCCAGCTCCCACAGGCGGATGCCCAACTGATACCTGCCGTTGGCGCCCCGGGAAAGGAAGCCCCAGTCGGTCAGTTCGGCGACCAACCGGTGCGTGGTGCTGAGCGGCAGGCCCGAGCCTTCGGAAATCTGGGTCAGGCTGAGCGCGGTCCGGGACCGTTCGAAGGCTTCCAGAATGGCCAGCACACGGGACGTGACCGTACGCCCCGACTCGCGGCTACCGCCGGCCATAGCTGCCTCCCACATTCCGCAGGCGGACCCGCGGAGCCGGGCACCGCCGTCGTCATTCCCTCCGGGCTCCACCGCCGGCACCCTGACGGCAGCCGGCCGACACCGAGTCTAGCCCCCTGGCGGCTGCCGGCCGACACCGCGCCTAGCGGCCCAGCAGCACCTGGCGCTGCGGCCACAGCGTTGCCGATTCCAGCGCGGACAATGCCCGGGCCATCGCCTCGGCCTCCTTGGTGAACAGGTGGCCGAGCACGCGCTGGCTGCAGAGCCGCAAGGCCTGGCCGCGGTCCAGCCCGAACCATTCCATCACCGTATCGAGGCCGTGCGGGCTGAGCCGCCACGTCTTGTCCGCGTCCTTGACGATCGCATCTTCGATGGAGAGCGCTTCCTTGCGCGAATCGTGCCCGTCGATGATCTCCAGGATGCGCGGAATGAGCGCCGCCTCGTGCCCGGCATCCGCCAGGATCCCTGCCGCCAGCCGGGCACCTTCCTTCTCGTGCAGCAGCACCAGGTCGGGGCGGCCGCCACCCGGGGCAATGGCGGACAGCACCTCGTCCGGCGGCACCTGGGACCAGCCAATGTCATGCAGCATGATCGCCGGGAGGACGACGCCGGCATCGGCCTCCGGATGTGCGGCCAGCATGGCTTGGGCCAGGCCGAACGCGTACAGCGTATGGGCGTCGTTGTCCCGGACGCTCAGGAGCGGCGCGGCCTGCTCCCAAATCCGCGCCAGATGCTCATCCAACTGCACTACTCCGTCGGGTTCGGCCTCGATGGCGGCGGTGACGTCATGGCCGAACAGGTTTCCGGAAGGCTGCAGCTTGGTCATGCTCCACAGCATGCCGGGCCGGGCCACGCCGGGCAACCCGACGTTTCCGCTGGGCGGAAGGGGTGGGCGGGGGTTCCCGGTTGGCTGGGCGGCGGCGCGGCGGCGCGGCGGGGTGCTTGAAGGGGACGGCGGGCGGCGGGCCGCCCGGTTTCGCTCCCACGTATTGCGGACCCTCTCCGACATCGTCCCTAGTCAGGGCGGTTTAGGTCAGCTGAAACGTGGGACGTTAGTCCGATACATGGGAGCGAACGTGGCTGCACCGGCTCCGGCGTGCTCGGCGCCTCACGAATCCGGGCGGGGTGGCGCCCGAGGTGGACCTCGGCGCCTCACGAATCCGGGCGGGGTAGCGCCCGGGGTGGACCTCGGCGCCCGGGGTCCAAGCCGCGAGCCCCGCGCTACCCGGTATTCCGCAGGCCGGCGGCAATGCCGTTGACGGTGATCAGCATGGCCCGCTGCAGCGCCTCGTCCGGTTCCGAGGCCCGGATGCGCCGCAGCAATTCCACCTGCATGTAGGAAATGGGATCCAGGTACTGATCGCGGACGTCCAGCGAGCGCTGCAGCACCGGTTGGTTGTCCAGCAGTTGGTTTTCGCCCGTGAGCCGCCGGATTTCTGCCACCGTGAGTTCGTACTCGGCGCGGATGTCGTCAAACAGATGGCGTAGCTCGGCGGGAACCAACGTGGAGACATAATGGGCGGCGATGTCCAAGTCGGTCTTGGCCAGCGTCATTTCCACGTTCGAGATGAAGGACTGGAAGTAGTGCCAGTTGCTGATCATCTCGCGCAGCAGCGGCTGGAGACCGGCGGTCCGGGCGGCGCGCAGGCCACTGCCCACGCCGTACCAGCCGGGAACAATCTGCCTCGACTGGGTCCAGCCGAACACCCAGGTAATGGCCCGCAGCTTGCCAAACCCCGGCCCGGCAGCGGGGCCGGCTTCCGGACGGTCCGCCGGACGCGAACCGAATTTCACGGCGCTTAGCTGTTCCACCGGCGTCGAGGTCTGGAAATACTCCGGCAGATCCGGATGCTCCACCAGCGAACGGTAACGCTCATAGGCCGCGCCGGAGATCTCCTCCATGGCGGCGTGGTACCGGCCGCGCTCGGCCTCCGACGTCCTCGGTTCCTGATGCAGGGCCGACGCCTGCAGCACGGCCGCCAGTGCAAGCTCCAGGTTTTCCCGGGCCAGCTCCGGCAGCGTGTATTTGTCCGAAATGACTTCGCCCTGCTCGGTGAACTTGATCTCGCCGGCCAGCGCGCCGTTGGGCTGGGCGAGGATCGCGTCGTAGGTCGGGCCGCCGCCACGGCCCACCGATCCGCCGCGGCCGTGGAAGAAACGCAGCCGCACGCCGTGCCGGGCGGCCACATCCCGCAGCACCAGCTGGGCCTTATGGATCTCCCACTGGCTGGTGGCCACGCCGGCTTCCATGTTGGAGTCGGAGTAGCCGAACATGACTTCCTGCAGGTCCCCGCGCAGTTGCACGATCCGGCGGTACTGGGGATCCGACAATAGATCGTCCAGAATCTGCCCGCCGCTGCGCAGGGCCTCGACGCTTTCCAGCAGCGGCGCGAACCCGATCAGCGCCTTGGGATCGGCCCCGATCAGGTTTAGCAGGCCCGCCTCCCGCGCCAGCACCACCGCCGCCAGCACATCGTCGGCGCCGCGCACCCGGGACACGATGTACGTCTCCACCGCGTCCGGGCCGTACTGGCGCAATGCCTCGGCTATCGCGTGGAACACCTCCAGCGTGCGCGCCCGCTTCTTTTTCAACGACGACGGCGATGCCAGCGGCCCGGGCGAGAGCAGCAACGAGGAGAGCAGTTGCTGCCGCGGACCGGATGCCAGTTCCAGGTAGCTACCCGGCTCGCCTGCGTCCGCTGAGGCTTCCCCAGGTGCGAGCACCGTTGCCGCCCGAGCACCGGCCGGCGCCGCAGAGCCAACCGTGTTCGCCGTAGCCGCCGCCCCACCCACCGGTGCACCGGCCGGCACGCGTTCAACGGCAGGTTCGGCGTCGCGGGCCGCCAGCAGCGCCGCGACGGTTTTGTGGTGCTTGTCCGCGTTGTCCCTGAAGTCCAAGGTGGCCAAGTGCAGCCCGATGGTGGAAACCGCCCGGCGCACCGCGGCCAGCGAACCGTCGGCCACCAGCGACGCGGTATGCGCGCGCAGCGACTGCTCGATCAACGCCAGATCGGCCAGCACCTCCGCCGTCGAGTTGTAATCCCGTCCCGGCTCGTGCGGCAGTCGGCGCTGAATCCGGGCGCTGGTGTTGAGCAGTTTCGCCTTGATGCAGGTCAGCTTCAGCCGGTATGGCTCGTTCCGGTTCAGCTCGCGCACCCGCTGGTCCAGGCCCGGCAGGTTCGCCAGGTCCTCGGCCAGTGATTCGAGCAGCTCGCCGCTGGCGGCCACGATCGTCGTCGAGTTGGAGAGCACCGCGATCAGCGTGTCCACAAAGCCGATGTTGATCCGCACGGCGTGCTGGTTCTGCAGCTGGAACACCTCATGCGTCACGTCCACCGTCACATGCGGATTGCCGTCCCGGTCACCGCCGATCCACGAGCCGAAGCGCAGCGGGGCACCGTCGTCGGGCAGTGAAACGCCGTGTTCGGACAACAGCTCGGCCAGGTCTCCCATCAGCTCCGGCATGGTGTTGGTGAGGATGTTGCCCAAGTAGTAGGCCGCGTTGCGGGCTTCATCCACCGGGCTGGGCCGCGCATGCCGCAGCTCGTCGGTCTGCCACATCTGGTCGATGATTTCGGCCAGTCGCCGGTCCTGCCGCCGCCGCGCGGTGCTGCCCTCCGCCGTCGTTGTGGAGAGCAGGTCGGAAATGGCCCGCAGCTTGTCCAAAACGGTCCGGCGCGACGCCTCGGTGGGATGGGCAGTGAAGACCGGCCGGACGTCCAGTTGGTTGACCGCGCGCTGCAGCGCTTCCGGCCCGGCTTCATCGGCGATCTGCGCGACGGTCCGCAGCAGTTGGCCGTCTTCCTCGGGCCGGACGCGCAGTTGGCGCACGCGGTGCACCTGTTCGGCGGCGTTGGCCAGATGGAAGTAGAAGGCGAACGCCCGCACCAGATCGGTGGCTTCGCCGACGTGCAGGCCGGCGAGTAACTCGCGGACCTGGTCAATCACGTCGCGGGCGGTCCACGGGCCGGTCGCTTCGCCCTCGCCGCGGGCCGCTTCCTTGGACTCCTTGGTCAGCAGCCGCACCTGTTCCACCAGGGCCAGCAGGTCCGGCCCGTGTTGGCGCACCAGCGATTCGCCCAGCAGCGTGCTCACCCGGCGCACGTCGGCGCGCAGGCTCGCGTCGAGGTCCCGATCGCGGGCGGCGTGGGGCATGAGCCAGGTCCTTTCGCGTCCTACAGGGGCTGCCGGGGTGCCGGCACGGCGGATTCCGCAGCGTGGCGCGGCATCCCCTCCAGCGTACGACGGCGGCTATCCGGCCGGGTATGTCGCCTTCCGGCCCCGCTGGCTGAGGGCGGCCCGCCTCGTTTGGCCCTTTGGGCTCTGCCTCCTCCCAATCCAGCTGGCTGAGGTGGCCCGCTCATTTTGGCCCTTTGGGCCTGCCGCCCCGGTCCTGTCCGGCTTACTTCGGCGCCATCCGGATTGCACCGTCCAGCCGGATGGTCTCGCCGTTGAGCATGCTGTTGGCCACGATATGCGCGGCAAGTTCAGCGTATTCCGCGGGCCGGCCCAGCCGGGACGGGTGCGGCACCTGATGGCCCAGCGATTCCTGCGCCTGCCGCGGCAGCCCGGCCATCATCGGTGTCTCGAAGATACCGGGTGCAATGGTGACCACGCGGACCAGCGAGCGCGCCAGTTCCCGGGCCAGCGGCAGCGTCATTGCCGCCACCCCGCCCTTGGAAGCTGCGTAGGCCGGCTGACCAATCTGGCCGTCGAAGGCCGCTACCGAGGCCGTGTTGATGATGACTCCCCGCTCCGGCCCGCCGAGCTCGGTTTCCACCGGTTCAGTGGCTGCCATCGCGGCGGCCGCCAGCCGGATCACGTTGAACGTGCCGATGAGATTAATCTGGACCACCTTGCTGAACGCTTCCAGCGGCAGCACGCCGTCGCGCCCCAGCACCTTCCCCGGAGTGCCGACGCCGGCGCAGTTCACCAGGATGCGCAGCGGCCCTAGCGCCGTCGCCCGGTCCACCGCTGCCTGCACCTGGTCCTCGGCGGTCACGTCGGCGGGCGTAAACACGGCCCGCTCCCCCAGCTCTGCGGCGAACTCCTCGCCCTTCGAACCGGGCAGATCCACCAGCACCACCGACGCGCCGGCAGCATGCAGCCGTCGGGCCGTCGCAGCGCCCAGCCCCGATGCGCCGCCGGTAATCAGAGCTACAGCTCCGGAAGCCTTCACTGAATCCTCCTCATTCCCTGAACATGTTCGTCTTCACCGCCTGCAACGGCGGCACCGCACACCTCAGCCTAGTGTGGCGCCGCGCACACCACGGTCATCGGCGGGGCCCTCGGACAAAAAGGCCCGGCCTGCCCCACCGTTCTTCGGCCGTTAGGCTAGGTCCCATGCCGACCCTGCCCGGCGGCGGAGCCTTCCGCACGCCCAACCCCACGCTGGCGGCAGGCCGCGCGGACGAGGCAGCGATCGCCGTCGTCCGCCATTTCGGCCACCGCTTGCTGGGGCTGCCGTACACCCTGCTGGGTGCCGTCCGCCGGCCCTCGCCCGGCTGGACCGGGCCGTGGCACTACTGGTGGCAGGCGCATTTTCTGGACTGCCTGGTGGATGCCGGCTGGCGGGAGCTGCGCCGGGAACAGCATTACGACGGCGGCAGCGGCCCCAGTGCGGGACGCCTGGCTGCCCGGCTGCTGCGCACCGTCCGCTGGCGCAATGGCTTCCGCTTCACCAACTCCTACTTCGACGACATGGCCTGGCTGGCGCTGGCCAGCCAGCGGTTGGACGGCTTGGCCGCAGACGCGGACAAACCGCGCTTCCGGAACCGGGCCGCGGCCCGCCGGCTGCTGGCCCAGCTGGAATTGGCCCACACGCCGGACCTGGGCGGCGGGTTGTTCTGGAGCACCGACCGGGACTTCAAGAACACCCCGGCCACGGCTCCAGCCGCGCTCTATTTGGCCCGTTCCGGCGATACCGGCCAGGCCGCTCGGCTGCTGGATTGGCTGGATGCCGAGCTGTACGAACCGGAACGCCGGCTGTATCTGGACGGCGTGCGCATCGTCAGCGGGAAGCCCGTACTTGTTCCGGACATTTATACCTACAACCAAGGACCAGTGCTGGCGGCACTGCTGGCAGTGGGCCGGGACGCCGATCTGCAGCGCGCGGCCGAGCTGGTGCACGGGATCGCGGCCGGCCTGCTGCAGCAGCCCGAAGTCACCGAGGAAGAGGGCCGGAAACTGGTCCTGCGCACCCACGGGGCCGGCGACGGCGGGCTCTTCACCGGGATCTTGGCCCGCTACCTGGCCCTGGCGGCCCGGTCCGACCAGCTGCCCGGCGACGTGCGCGAACTGGCCGCGCGGATGGTCGCGGACACCGCGGCAGGCTTCTGGGCCGGACGGGCCATCGAGAACCACCGCAGCTGGGAAGTCCTGGTTTTCCCTTCAGACCCCGCGGCGTCCGCGGCTGGGAAGCCGCAGCCGGACACCGGTGTCGAACTTTCCACGCAATTGCAGGCGTGGATGACCTTGGAGGCAGCCGCCACGCTGGCCGGCTGAAGCGGCGGAAAGGTTGGCCGACCGAACCCGACAGCAGCCTGCCCGCCGACCGAATCCGGCCCAGTGGCTAGGACGGCCGCTTTTGCTGCGGGTACGGCGTTTCGTGCCGGGCCAGCATCTCCACGAAGTCGGCGATTCGGCGCTGCCGGGCGGCGTCGGTCTTCAGCTGGCCCAGCCGGTGAATCAGGGCAAAGCGGTTCTGCGAAGTCAGCACGTCGAACATCGCCTGAGCCTCCGGGACGGCGGCGATCGCCGCGGCCAGATCCGGGGGAACCTGGGCCGTGGCCGGTCCCGCGTAGGCCTTGTCCCAGCGGCCATCGGCCTGCGCTGCGGCCACCGCCGCCCGGCCGGCGTCGTGCATCTTGCCTGCCTGCTCCAACCTTTCGATATAGGCGACGTTGCGCTGCGACCAGATGCTGCGCTTGCCGCGCGGAGTGAACCGCTGGAAAACGCTTTCGGCGTCACGGCGTCGTGCCTGGCCGTCGATCCAGCCGAAGCACAGGGCCTCTTCGAGGGCACCGGCGTAGTCCAGTTCGGTCACCGAGCCGCCCTTCTTGTGCAGGATGAGCCAGACGCCGGCCGACGCGGCATGATGTTCTTCCAGCCAGACCCGCCAGGCGGGGGCATCGGGCAACAGCAATTCGGGAAGTTCCGCAGGCATGCCCTTATGCCAGCACGGGGGGGCCGCGCCGTCTAGTAGTTTCGGAAGTATCTTGGTTGCTGACCTGAAGGAGACTGCCGTGCTGCGCGTGCGCCCCGTTGTGTTCACGTCCCGGATCGAGCCGTGGCGGAAGCTGCTGACCGCGGCCGGCTTGGTCTGCGCGGCCGACCACGACGGGGACTGGCTGGAATTTGATGCCGCCTCAGGCCGGGTGGGGCTGCACCGGGTCGTTGCCGGTGATCGCGCTGATGGCCGCGTGCAGCTGGGCTTCGAGGTCCGGGATCTGGACGAATTTGCCCGCCGCACCGCAGCCGACGGCACCCAGGTGGCGATCGAGAACGCGGACCACGGCCGCGCCGCCAGGGTCACGGCGCCGTCGGGCTTCAGCTTCCTGGCCGAACCTGCGTCGCCGTTTTTCGGCCACCACCCCGGGCCCGACCAGCCGGACCCTGCGCTGGCCGTGATGCCCGCCTGGGTGACGCCGGATGTCCCGGGCGCTGATGCCACCCTCCGCGGGATCGGCGCGCACCCCCGGTTCGGCGAGGCCGGTGAATGGGCGGACTTCGCGGCAAAGAACGGCGGGCTGGTCGGTGTGCGGCACGGCGCAACGGATCATTTGGAACTGACCTTTGAGTACGACGACGACCTGACCGCCCTGCGGGACCGCCTCACCGCGGCGGGGATCGCCTGCTCCCCCGCGGAGGAAGCTGTCGGGGAGAGCCTGCTGGTGGAGCATCCGGACGGTGCGGAGCTGTCAGCTTCAAGGCCGGTGGGTGCGGAGCTGGCCGCGGTGGAGCCGGGCGCAGGGCAGGCCGGTGCGCTGGCCGCTGTGGAGCCGGGCGCAGGGCAAGCCGCTGCAAGGCAGCTGCGTTTCACGGTGCGGCCAGACGCGCCAGCCGGATCCGCAGACGCCGACTGACTCGCGCGGGGCCGGGCTGTCACGTTGGAGGTGGCGACCGGGGCGCCAGGGCTGCGGGGACCGGCGTGGGGCCGGAGGGTCGTGCTTCCGTGGTGGGCCCTGGCTGCAACGCCCTCGGCAGCCACGGGCTGACCGCCCCGCCTTGTGCACATGGTACAACGGGCCGGACGCGCCGTTCCGGGCGGCTGGCGTGACTGGCATCGCAGCCGTGCTGTAGAACAAGTACATGAGCGTACGCACCCCCGACCCGTATCCCGGCTGGCTTTCCAACGAGGATTTGCACGAGGCCCGGCAACGTCTGCCCATGCTCTACGTGGAAGCGGTGCCGGTTCGGCTGGATTCGCTGGGATACGTGACGGAGATCGGCCTGCTGCTGCAGGCCTCCGATGAAGGCGAGATGGTGCGGACCTTCGTTTCCGGACGAGTAATGTACCGCGAAACGGTCCGCGCTGCACTGCTGCGCCACTTGGAAAAGGACCTCGGGCCGCTGGCCTTTCCGCAACTGCCGGCCAGCCCGGTGCCGTTTACGGTGGCGGAGTACTTCCCGTCGCCGTCCGAGACTGGGCTGACCGATGACCGGCAGCACGCCGTGGCGTTGGCCTACGTCATCCCGGTCACCGGCGAATGCAATCCCCGCCAGGATGCACTGGAGCTGAGCTGGATGACTCCGGAGGATGCCCTCAGTCCGGCGGTCCAGTCGGAGTTCGTCGGCGGCCGCGGCAATCTCTTGCGCCAGGCGCTGGCCCATGCGGGATGGTGCCGCTGACCGCCGGTCCAACAACACGCTGTCCCGCACACCGCTACCTAACCTGCGCCGTGCATTGACCGGGCACGAGCGAAGCCGGCCGAGACCAACGGTGTTGATCCGGCGTCGTCCTATCTGGGCAGCGTCCACGTATACATCTGGGCGGCCAAGTCCCGGGACTGCTCTTGATGCTCGTCCTGGCACCGCAGCCGCTTCAGTGTGACCGGCCGCTGGCTGCGCCGGTTGGCGAGATCCGTCAGGATCATGCCCGCGAGGCGCAGCAGAATGGTCAGGCGGCTCTCGCGGCGGAACTGTTCGGAATGAACGGGCACGTGCGTCGGCACATGGCCGGTGCGGGCCTCAGGGGCAAGGATGATGCTCATGGCAGGGATCAACTTTCACAGAACGTAGGGGCTGTGCGTTGGTGCTCCCCGAACGCCTAGCGAAGATGCAGTCCCGGGAGTTTTTCGATATCTCGATGCTATCGAGCATCGCGGTCACGTTCGGTCCGCGTTTCTGCTCCGGATCCTGGTCAATTTTGGCCAGCACTATCGTCCGGGGCAGGCGCGCGCAAATCCGCCGCGGCCTGGGGCGCGACTGTTGGCGTGTACAGCCGGCCCCCGCTGATGATGTGCGCGGCTCGCCCCCGCTGGTGCCTGGCGCGGTCGGCCCCGCGTGTCGTGTGTTCAGGATGCGCCACATTCACTGGTGATTGATCAGAGTCTCTGATGCGTGACCGCGCAGGATCCCTGCGGCCCGGTCCACGGGATCGGAGCAGCGCCAGTTTTGCTTACCAAACGAGAGGCAATGTGGCGCATCCTGTACGTGCATCCTCCGACGCGCGCTCAACCGGCCGTGGCCGCTCGTGGTCAGCAACTCTTCACTCTCACAGAGGCTCCTGTACTACCAAGGCCTCTGGCACCCGACTGGCGACTGGCGACTGCCGACTTATTGGACCCCTTACTGACGGGTAGCTGCAGGCGGGCCCGCAGCAGGCGTGCGCTGGCGACTCGGCTGCTGGCGGGCCCACCGCTGACTGGCGCTGCTGGCGAGCCGGTGACTGCCCCCGACCCGGGCGCCCGGCGTCCGGCGCTCCGCGCTCGTCAGTGAGACCCCGCTCACGATCTATCGTTTCATCACGACGGCGCGATGGACTCCTCCGCGGGCCTCCCGCCCGAAAGGTAACGATTTCATATACTGTTCTGAGGATCGCGAGCGTGACTAAGGATTTACCCATGACGGAACAACAGGCCGAGACATTCATCCACCATGTCAAAGCTGAAAGCGTAGGCGCCGGCGCCCGGTTCCTGACGCGCTCCGGTGAGCACTCCGCGCCCGTGGCGGACACCGCCGTCGTACCCGATGATTTCGGCACTCCGGCAGTGGTGGTGGCCACGCTCGAAGACGGCAGCCGCGTGCGTATTGCCCACGGATCGCGCATCCGCATTGCTTCCTCACGCCGACCTGCCCAGCTGCCTGGCGCGCTGGCGCAGGACGACCTGGAGCTGATTCCCGCGGAAGAAGGCACCCCGGAAGCCGTGGTGGTGCATGTGGCCCGGGCGCACGGCCGCCACGCCGGCGTGCAGCGGCTGGCCGCCCGCCTCAGTCGCGGCCTGAACACCAAGGCCGGCAGCCATCTGCAGGACGTGCGGGACCTCGCGCACACCCTGCTGGTGGAACTGGACGACCGCGAACGCGCGCTGACGGTGTGCCGGCTGATCATCGACCAGCCCTTCGACGGCAACTTCGGCCGGTGGAAATGGATCGAGTCTTCGCTGGCCATGGCCGCCTACATCTTGCGCGAATCTGGCACCGAAGAGGACAGCGCGGAAGCCCTGCAGTTGGCCGAGGCGCTGCGCGCACCGGACGACGCCGACGAGGATCCCTTCCGGGCGAAGATCAACGCAGAGGTCCGGCAGCGCCAGCTGAACGAACCGAACCTCTATGACAAGGAAATCCACCGGGCGATGGCTGCCGCCGACCGCACGGCTGAGCGGGAGTGGCGCGAACTGCGGCTGACCGCGCTGTTGTACCTGCGCACGCACGGCGGGTCGGAGACCTTGGAACCGGTGGAACTCGACCGCCGGATCAGCAACGAGTTGGTGGCCATCCGCGCCCTGGACCTCCAGCAGCGGAACGCCTAAGCCCCGGCCGGGACTCTGGTCAGTCACTGCGGCCCGGGAGTAGAGTCGGCCGCATGACGGAGAGCGGAGCAACAGAACCCGGTTCACTCAGCGTCCACATCAACGCGGATGCCCGCCAGGTATGGACCATGCTGCGCGAGCCCAGACGCATCGCGCAGTGGCACGGCTGGGACATGACCGGACTGGACGAGGAGATCCGCGAGATCTACTTCAGCGACGCAACCGAAGCGGAAGACCACAAACGGCTCACCATGGGCGATAGCGATGCCTTCGTCCTGGAGCCAGTAGGCGACGGCGTGCGGCTCACCCTTCAGCGCGGCCCGGAGTCCGGCGGAAAGTCCGACGAATGGTGGGAGGACATCACCGAAGGCTGGCTGAGCTTCTTGCAGCAGTTGCGGTTCGCCTTGGAACGGCACCCCAATGACCCCCGCCAGACCACCTACCTCGGCGCGGACTCCATCCCGGCGGACGGGCTGCTCTCCAGCCTTGGCTTGGACAACCTGCCGACGGCGGGTGAAACGTACACTGCTTCCCTTGCCACCGGGGAGGAGATCTCCGGAAAGGTGTGGTTCCGCTCGGAGCGCCAGCTGGGGTTGACCGTTGATTCGTATGCTGACCGTGGCGGCGGCCTGCTGATCGTCGCCGAAACCCCGTCGCATCCGGACGGCAGGCCCGAGGGCGGCAGCCAGGTACTGATCAGCTGCTATGGTCTCGGTGCCAAGCGGTTGGCCGAGATTCGGGACGGCTGGGAGTCCTGGCGCAACAGCGCCCTGCCCGGCGCGGACCCGCTGGTGCTCGGCAGCACCGCCGGACCCGGTTCCGACTAGGCAACCAGCCCTCGCCGACTGTCTCCTCCGAAGGGGAACCGCCCGCGTCAGTCCCCGTCCTGCCGCCGTCGCTGGTAGCGGCGCCGGTTCTTCTCGCGAATGGTCCGCTGGTGCATGAGAAACACCAGGCTGATCCCCACCAGTGCACCGATGGCGGTCTGCAGCGCCCTGTCCACCATGAGTTCCCGCGGATCGGTGGGGGCGGCAAGCTCGGTCATGATCAGGGCCAGTGGCGTGATGAAGATCAGCGCCAGCGCGTAATGCCGCAGCACGAACATTTCCGCGCTGAACTGCAGGACAATCACCATCAGGACCAGAACCCAGGGCTCCGGACGCGGGGCCAGCAACAGCCCGGCTACCACCACGCCAGCAAAGGTCCCCAAGATGCGGTGCACACCCTTTTTCACCCGTTGGGCAAGGCTGGGTCCCGCAATCGGCGCCACAGCAGCCACCATCGCCCAGTAGTTGTGGCCCAGTCCCACCACAGTGGCGAGGGTTCCGGCGGTCAGGGCCGCCAGCGCGTTGGCGCCGGCCTCGACGCGGAATTCGCGCCAGTGTTCGTGGGTGAACTGAGGCCGGGGCGGCGCTGCCATCGAGGTGCGCCAGGCCGGCACCAGCCGGCTGCTGATCCCGATCAGCATGGCCAGCACCACACTTGCCAAACCGGTCAGCATGGCCTGCCACAGCGGTGCGGTCAGCGAGATGGAACCAATGGCTGCATAGCCAAACGTAAAGAAAATGACGCCCGCTGGACGGAGCTGGAAATAGTTGACCGCCAGCGACCACAGGCCAGCCACCACGGTGGTGCCGAAGACAATCCCCCAAGGTCCCGCGTCGGCCATGGCAGTGAGGGCGCCCATGAACATGACCAGCATGATCAACACCCCGAACTCACCCTGGTGCCGCAGCCTGGCTCCGTGAGCCTCGCCTCGCCCATAGATGCCGGTGAAGGCGCCGAAGGCGGCGAAAATCATCAAGTCAAAGCGGCCCATGGCCAACAGGGCGAGCAGCGGCAGACCTACGCTGATGCCGCAGCGGGTGGCCACGATATGGTCCTGGCGCGCCGGACCTACACGGAAGAATTCGCGTACGTACTGCGTCGCCATGCTGCCCACCTTTCGCTTGCCACACTATCCACGTGGCCTCGTCTCCATCACCCGCCGGCACCGAATAGTTCCCGAAGGCCCACGTTCCACCGGCGACTGGTCCGTCGAGGACTCAGCTATCGCGGGGATAGGGCGGCCCGCAGCCACCCCGGGCCAAGCCTGCGCGGTAGCCACTACACTCCCCGCCGCCTCGGAAGTGCCGGAGGCAAAGGTACGGGAGGCTGCGTGCAGGCTGGGCGACCAACGGAGTGACGCGGGTCGGCCACCTCCTCCTCCAGCCTAATTCGCTTGCCTGAGGCAACCAGCATTCTGTGAGCGTTTTCGCAGACCTCGGTGAGGGCTTGGACAGAAGAGTGTTCGCCATGCCACACGCCACGAGGCTGGGGCCGGCCACTCCCGCACCCACGCACCCTGCACGCACGGAGTAAGGCAAAATGGTGGGGTGCCCCAGTCTGATTTTTCCTTCCGCGTCGGCAACCGCCTTGCCAACACCGCCAGCCCCTCCGCCGACCGGATAGCTGAGAACGGGGGCGGATTCCAGGGCCGCACCGGCACCATCACCACCCCGCACGGCGAGATTCAGACGCCGGCGTTCATCGCCGTCGGCACCAAAGCCACGGTCAAAGCAGTACTGCCCGAATCCATGAAGGAGCTAGGCGCACAGGCGCTGCTGGCCAACGCCTACCACCTGTACCTGCAGCCCGGTGCAGCGGTGCTGGATGCGGCCGGCGGCCTGGGCAAATTCATGAACTGGGACGGACCCACGTTCACCGACTCCGGCGGCTTCCAGGTGATGAGCCTGGGCTCCGGATTCAAGAAGGTCATCAACATGGACGCCGCCGCCGCGAACACCGGCTCGGACGACCAAGTGGCCCCGGGCAAGGAACGATTGGCCCATGTGGACGACGACGGGGTCTGGTTCAAGTCGCACCTCAACGGCGACAAACACCGCTTCACGCCGGAGATCTCCATGCAGGTCCAGCACCAACTGGGCGCAGACATCATGTTTGCCTTCGACGAGTTGACCACGCTGATGAACTCGCGCGGCTATCAGGAGGAGTCGCTGGAGCGCACCCGGCTGTGGGCCGAACGCTGCGTGACGGAACACGAGCGGCTCACCGAGGAGCGCTCGCACCGGCCCTACCAGGCACTGTTCGGCGTGATTCAGGGCGCCCAGTACGAGGACCTGCGGCGCAAGGCCTGCCGGGATCTGGGAGCCATGAACTTCGACGGCTTTGGCATCGGCGGTGCGCTGGAAAAGGAGAACCTGGGCACCATCGTGCGCTGGTGCACTGAAGAGCTACCCGAGGACAAGCCCCGCCACCTGCTGGGCATCTCCGAACCGGACGACATTTTCACCGCCATCGAGAACGGCGCGGACACCTTCGACTGCGTTTCCCCGACGCGCGTGGCCCGCAACTCGGCGTTCTACACCCCGGATGGCCGCAAGAACCTGTCCAACCGCCGGTTCAAGCTGGACTTTACGCCTCTGGTGGACGGCTGTGATTGCTACACCTGCGCCAACTACACCCGCGCCTACATCCACCACTTGTTCAAGGCGAACGAGATGGTCAGTCACACACTGATTTCCATCCACAACGAGCGCTTCACGGTCAAGCTGGTCGACGACGCCCGGCTGGCCATCGACGACGGCTCCTTCTTCGACTTCAAGGCAGAGGTGCTGGGCCGCTACTACGCCTGACCACCCGGGCAACTCGCCCGCACGCGGAAGGCCGCCGTCGTATCCAATGATCACGACGGCGGCCTTCCGCAGTAGGTGCCTCGCCTCCGTTAGGCGGCCAGCACGACGTCGGCCCGCTCGCCCTGCGGTTCGGGTGCCAGAATCGTGAGCCGACATTCGGCCTGCAGCGGGTCGGCGTATTCGGGCAGGAATCCGGATACTGCGCAGGCCTGCAGGTGCCAGAGGACGGCTGCGTCCACGGAGGCATGCTTCAGATCGATGGCCACCTCCAGGCCAGGTGCCAGGGAGTTTGCGCGCTGGGCCAGCGAATAGACTGCCAGCACGTTCCGCTCGTCGACCTGTCCGCGCACGTCAATGTGCGCCGATGAGCACTCCAAGTCGACCCGGACGGTGACCTTGAGTTTGCCGCTCATCGAGCTGCCGCCGGGGCCGCCGCCGAGGTGCGGATGGCGCTGGCCGGGACACGGCGCCGGCGACGTGCGGCACGGGCCTTGCCTTCCAGTGCCCAGGACTTGTGGAATCGGCTGCGCTGTTCCCGAGGAACCAACTGCAGGAACACCGGATGGGCGAACACCTGCTGCCTGGCCTCCTGGCAGAAGGGCAGGACGCGCAGGCGGCGGCGGTGCGCCTCGGCCAGCGCCCGGCGAACCAGGGGCTCGCCGAGTCCGAGGCCACGGTGCCAACGGTCTTCTTCGATCTCGAGGAGCCACATTTCGCCGTCTTGGATCTTGTACTTCAGCGACGCCGCCACTTCACCATCAACGTAGGCATCGAAGCGTGATGCGCCGTAGTTGTCGCGTATTACCTGCATGCCTTCTCCTCATCCATGCGCAGCTTGGGGCGGCACTGATTCGGCCGCCCGACTTGCTGCGAAACCATGGTTCCGGTGGGCCGGAACCAAAACACTAATCATGCTTACGATGTAAGCAAAGCATGCTTAGTATCATTCTGCAAAGTCGGAGCATGAATTTCAGTTGGCTAGCAGGGGAAATCTAGGTTGTGCGGCGAATCGGCCCTCAGTTGAGCTGGCTGTCCAGCCGGTCCAGCAGGGAATCAAGCGCAGTGTCGAATTCCTGCTTGGAGTGGTCTTCCGACAGCAGGCCTTGCAGTTCCTGCAGCAGGGGGTAGTCGGTCAGGTCAGCTTGCCGGGAGGGCGAATGGCCGGTGTCCTCGACCGGGCCGATATCGGCACCGAGGGCAGCAACCTCCAGCAGAAGGTGGCCGATCAGGAAGCTGCTGAACGCCCGGTACGCCTCAACGGCATTCTCGTTGCTGAACCCGGCGTTGGTCATCGCCCTCAGGAACGACTCCACCCAGCGCAGGCTCCGCAGCGGCGGGCGCACCCACGGCGCTTCGGTGGGTCGGGTGGCAATCAATGGGAACACCTGGGGGTGTTTCATCGCCAGGCGGCGCAGCCCGTGCGCCAGTCTGAGGAGGTAGTCCTGCCAACCGTAGCGCGGCTCCACGTAGACTTCCGGATCGCTGTACAGCTCGTCGACCACGGACTCCACGATGCCGTCAAGCAGGTCCTCCCGCGACGGCACGTAGCGGTAGAGCGACATGGCTTCGACATCCAGTTCGGCACCCAGGCGCCGCATGCTCAGTTGGCGGACGCCGTGCTGTTCGATAAAGACCTTCCCGGCCTCCAGAATCCGCTGCCGGTCCAGACGCAGCCGGTCGCCGCCGGGTTGATCTTCGCCTGTGGGTGTAGGCGTTCCGGAATCGGCCATGATCGCTCCCTCCTGCGATTGCGCACCAGCCTACGCGCCGGGGTTCCACCTGTCCCCCCTCCGCCCACGGCAGGAGGGCCGTCCGCCGGCCCGAATCCGGCACCGAAAGTGCGTAATTTCCTCTGAAGGACGCGGATTTTTGCGCTCTCGGAGAAGGTTGGGAAAATTCCCGGTAAAGAGCCCCCTCAGGGATGCCAAGCGCGCAGCTTACACTGTAAGCTGGCGAATCCGGGACTCGTTCTTTCAACCGAAGGAGAGGTCCGGCTACGGCAGAGGGACTTTCGTTCTGGCCAGATAGGAAGTTAGCACCATGGAAGAGCATCTGAAGGACGTTTGGACCGCTTCGGCAGCAGTCGAGGGGTTGCAGGTGGAGTTGGACCAAGCCGAAACGACCCTTGATGCGGCCATTGATGTAGCCCTGAAGGCTGGGGCCGCGCCGGAGGAAATCCTTGTCACGGCGAATCTGTCCCCGTCAGAACTCAGCGAACGCGTCCCCGCGCTGGCCCTCCCCGATCAGGCTGCGGAGGAATCCGACGCCAGCGCGCTGTAGGACGGCTCGCGCCTCTTGACCCAGCCGATGACCGCCGTGGTCACGGGGACGAAGAGGAACTCCACCAAGGTCTTGTAGACGAACCCGACCAGTACGTAGTTGACGAACGTCGGGAAGTCGCTGATGCCGATGATGGAAGCCGCGATCGAGCAGAAGATCAGGGTGTCGGCGAATTCCCCCACCCCGGTGGAGCCCATCAGACGCGCCCACAAGCGGCGTTCGCCCCAACGCTCCTTCATCCGCACCAGCACCCAGGAATTCAGCGTCTGCCCCACCAGGAAGCCCAACAGGCTCGCAAGGACGATCAGCGGGACAGGCCCGAGCGCGCCCTCCAGCGCCTGCTGCTTCATCCGGCCGAAGTCGTCGTCGAAGCCGGGTAGTCCGATGATGACCCAGTAGCAGAGCGAGGCGAAGACGGACAGCGCGAAGGTGGTGATGATGGCCTTGCGTGCCACCTTGAAGCCGTAGACTTCGCTGATCACGTCGCCCAGGATGTACGCCAGCGGGAAGAGGAAAAATCCGCCGTCGGTAACAATCGGCCCGAGGACCACGCCCTTGGCGGCGCCGATATTGGACAGGATCAGGACCACGGCCATGACGGCAAGCATGATGCCAAAGTAAGGGCTGCCGATTGAGGCGAAGCGGGCAGGCGTGCGGGATTGCAGTTCAGTCATTGTGGTGGTTCACCCTTGTAGAAGTGGTTCGCGCAACGCCTCGCACCGTTTGATGCCTGATGAAGCGTCCGCTGTATTAGCACTAATGGGTCCGTCTGCCACCCGGACCGCCATCCATTCTCCCATGGCCCGGCCGATCCGTGCCGCCGCACCTATTCTTGCTATATGAGCCAGGAACCGGAGCTCGACGAATTCGAGCGCTACAACCCTCGCCACCGGGTGACGTTCGGGTTCGGGGCCTTTGTGGTCGGTTTCCTGGTGGCCATTACGGCTTTCGCCTTGGGCGCCCTGCTGCTGACCCTGGCCGGTGGCCCGGTCAACGGCCACCAGTTGGCGTCGGCTGCGCTCCTGGCACTGGTCGTCGGACTGTATGCCGGCGGGGTGGGGCTGGTTGTCGGCGCGCCCATCGCGTTTGTGCTGGGTCTGTTGCTGCGGCCGGTTGCCAACCAGTGGCTGCACGTACTGGCATTCTTCCTGGTGATGACCACCGCCTCGTTCCTGATTCTGGTTTCGCTCTCCAGCGGCGACCCGCTCGGCACACTGGAACTGGCTGCGTTGATCGGACTGGCCGCCGCGATCGGCCGTCTCAGTGTGTGGAGAATGATGGATATCCGCTGAGCGGACCCGGCCCCGCGGGCCGCCGCACGTTCGCCCCGCCGGCCGCCGCACGTTCGCCCTCAGGTGAGCACCGCCGTCGTCATTAGGAACCGGAGGGTGGCGGGTGGAAAATGGGCGCATGTCTGTTTCCACCACCGAAACCACCCCGCCCGCCATCACTCTGACCATCGCCGGCTCGGAGGCCACCGGCGGCGCAGGCGCGCAGGCCGACCTGAAGACCTTCCAGGCACTGGGCACCTACGGCATCACCGCACTGACCTGCATCGTGTCCTTCGACCCGAAGGACAACTGGAACCACCGCTTTGTCCCGGTGGACGCCGGCGTCATCGCCGACCAGTTGGAGGCCATCCAGACCTGCTACGAAGGCTCGCTGAAGACGGTCAAGCTGGGCATGCTCGGCTCGCCGCTGACGATTGACACGGTTGCTGCAGCGCTGAAGAACCAGCAGTGGGACCACGTAGTGCTGGACCCGGTGCTCATCTGCAAGGGACAGGAACCGGGCCACGCGCTGGACACCGACCAGGCGCTCAAGGCCCAGATGCTGCCGCTGGCCACCTTCGTCACGCCGAACCACTTCGAAGCCGAGTCCCTGTCCGGCATCACCATCAACGACGTCGAGGACCTGAAGGCAGCCGCGAAAATCATCCACGATGCTTCCGGCGCGGCCGTGCTGGCCAAGGGCGGCGTGCGGCTGGCGGGCGCGGATGCGGTGGACGTGTTCTACGACGGCGACACGTTGGAGGTGCTGTCCGCGCCGAAGGTCGGCGACGTGGCAGTCTCCGGCGCCGGCTGCTCCTTGGCCGCCGCGGTGACCGCCGAACTGGCCAAGGGCGCCACCCCGCTGCAGGCCGCCAAGACCGCGAAGGCCTTCGTTACCCAGGGCATCAAGGCCCGGGTTTCCTCCAACGCCCCGTTCGACGCCCTGTGGCAGGGTGGGGCAAAGCTCTCCTGACCCGACCCACCTGCAGGAACGGCGGCGCCCCGGATTTTTGGGACGCCGCCGTTGTTGCCAGCAAAGTCATCCGCCCATCGCCGACCTGCCATTACGCGCGGTGTTTCCCGTCGCCCCAGAGCAAGTCCCGCGGCATTTTCTCCGCGCCGGCGACCCCATCCAAGAGCCCGGGATCGATGGGCTGACCTCTGCGGAGCACACTGATCTGCCCGGTGGATTCGAGTACCACGCAGGCGACTTCGGATGGGTGCCGGATGCCGGCCAGCCGTAGTTTGGCCCGCACTTCTTCTTCCACCACATGGGATCGGGCCAGATTGTCCGGCTGCATCTCTTGCCCGGCCATCAGCAGCACAGGACGGTTGTTGACCAACTGGGCTCCCCGCCGCAGCCGGCGGATCTGGCCGGTGATCGTCTGCAGGGCCAGCAAGGTGATCAGCCCCAGCAGGCCCGCAGCGAGCGTTGGCGTGTAACCGAGGATGGCCCTGCCGATCACGGCGCCCAGCGCGATGATGGCGGCCAAGTCGAAGCTGGACATGGTGGCGAGCGTGCGTTGGCCCAGGACACGGATCACCAGCAGTACCGCCGTGTAGAGGGTTATCGCGGAGATGACGACCCGGATGGCGTCAGCCCACGTGAGTCCGTATTCGTGCCACATCGGGGCCTCCTCAATCGTTCCGGCCGGCTACCATCAGCGAAACCATGGCAGGTAGTGGAGGCCGCCGGCTGACCCGGGCTACAGCTTAAATGCCCGACGGCGGTGCCCACCATGGGAGGCTCGCAAGCCTCGTGGGGTGGGCACCGCCGTCGTCAGCGGTTCAGGTGAGAATCAGACCGTCTGGACTGCGATCTCGGCGTCCAAGCGCGGCAGACGCGGGAACCACGGGTTCTCACCCGGGGTGCCGACATTGACCACCATGAAGGTGCGGTTGGCGGTGCCGGCGTTGAAGTCCTCGTCGATACCGGCGGCGTCGAAGGCGCCCATCGGGCCGGCGTGCAGACCCACGGCGCGGACAGCCATAATGAAGAATCCGGCCTGCAGCCAGGCGTTGTTCTTGGCAACCTCGGCGCGCATTTCGGCGTTGCCGTCGAACATTTCCTTGCGCTCCGGAGCGTGCGGGAAGAACGTCCCGAAGTGCTCATGCCAGTCGGTGTCGTAGCTGAGTACGGCGACCATCGGAGCGGACTCGGTCTTGGCGCGGTTGCCTTCGGCCATGCGGCCGGCGAGCTTGGCGCGGGCCTCCGCGGAACGGACCCAGGTGATGCGCAACGGCTGGTTGTTCATCATGGTGGGGCCCATCTTGGCCAGCTCGTAGATGGCGGCGAGCTGCTCGTCCGAGACCGGCTCGGTGGAGAAGGTGTTCGCGGTGCGAGCCTCCAGGAACAGGTGGTCTGCGGCCTCGCGGTCCACGGACAGCTGGTTCTGCAGATTGACGTCAGCGGTATCGACGCTCATGGGACTCCTCAAGTTGGGGTGTGGTGTCTGCATGGTTCAACGCCGCCGCCCCGCGCCGGAATTTCTCCCGGCGGGGTGAGCTTCGCTACATGGAGGTGGGGCCGCGATCCCTGGTCCAAAGATTGCCGCCGACGGCCAGCGCTGGTAGACAAACACGGTGACCGAAACTGCTGCCCCGGCCGGGCGTCCCCTGTGGTGGGGACTTCTTCTGGTGATTGGCGGCTGGGCCGCGCTGGGCTTCCCTATGTTCTGGGCGCTGCTGGTGATGTACATCGGGTTCACCGGCTGTCTGCTGGAGTGTGCCGCGCCGGACCCTGCCTCCGGATTCTTCGGCCTGGCTGCCCTGTTGATCATGATCGCCGCCCCGGTTTTGGCCGCCATTGCTCTGGTCCGGCGCAGCCGGGCGTGGTGGATCGCGACGGCATGCCTGTTGGCCCTGATTCTGGTGCCGCTGGCCTACGGCACGGTGATCGGGTCGTTCTGAACAACAGAACTGAGCGAGCGCACGACGGCGGGTAAGCACCGCCGTCGTGCCTGTCGCTGAAGGTCTTTGGCACGTCTTCCTCGCGCGCTGCATTCTCGATCGCAACGGTCTGGCGGCCCCCGGTTTCACGCGCCAGTGGCCGTGCGCGTTACCCGCGGCCGGACCTGCACGCGCGCCGCCGGCCCGTGGAAAGCGCGGCCGCCCGCCACTAGGGTGGACCGAAACAGGAAGTAGCAGGAAGGTAGTACCCCTTGGGCAAGAACATGCAGGCGATGACGTACTCCCGTTACGGCGGCCCGGAAGTGTTGGAGCAGTCAGAGGTGCCGCGCCCGAAGGTGGCCCCGGGAACGGTGCTCATCCGCGTGAAGGCCGCCAGCGTCAACCCGGTGGACTGGAAGGTCATGTCCGGCGGCTTGGACGGGATGCTGGACGTTCACTTCCCTGTGATCCCCGGGTGGGACGTTGCCGGCGTCGTGGAGCAGGTCGGGCCCGACACCCCGGAGTTCTCGCCCGGCGATGAGGTCTACGCCTACGGCCGCCGGGATACGGTGGCGGGCGGCACGTACGCCGAGTTTGTGGCCTTGCCGGTTTCCATGGTGACGAGCAAGCCCCAATCGTTGAGCTGGGAACAAGCCGCCGGGCTGCCGCTCACGGGCATGGTGGCCCAGCGGACCCTGGATGCCTTGGCCCCGTCAAGCGGTGAATCCCTGCTGATCCACAACGGAGCCGGCGGCGTCGGGCGCATCGCCATCCAGCTCGCCGTCGAGCGCGGCCTGCGCGTCCTCGCCACGGCGTCGGAGAAACACCATCAGCGGCTGCGGGAACTCGGTGCCGAGCCGCTGGAATACGGCGACGGCTTGGTGCACCGGGTGCGCGAACTGGCGCCGCAGGGCGTAGATGTAGTGGCGGACTTTGTCGGCGGCGTCTTGCAGGACACCCAGGCCGTGCTGCGGAATGGTGGACGGCACGCTTCCATCGCCGACCCCGCCGTGACAGAGCATGGCGGCCGCTTCATCTGGGTGCGTCCGGACGGATCAGAGCTCGCCCGGCTGAGTGAATTGGCCGACGCCGGCAAGCTCACCGTGGATATCGACCGCGCGTTTCCGATGGACCAGGCCGCGGATGCCATCCGGCACAGTCAGGAAGGCCGTGTCTCCGGGAAGATTGTGCTGACGCCGTTCGAGGAGCAGGCCGGGTAGGCGGCGGCAGGCCGGTTAGGCGGCGGCAGGCCGGTTAGGCGGCCGGAAGCCGGTTAGGCGGCGGGAGGCCGGAGCAGCAGAGGCAACGGGAGCAGCGGAGGGACAGCCAAGCCGCGAAGGCAAGCCGGACATAGGGAGCAAGGGGCGGGGTCAGAGATGGCGGAGAAGTTTTCGAATGTCGACGATTACATCGCGTCCTTCCCGGAAGATGTGCAGGACATCCTTCAGGAAGTGCGGCGGATCATTCACAACGCCATCCCGGGAGCCGGCGAACAGATCAGCTACGCCATTCCAGCCATCATGTTCGAGGGTCACTATCTGGTCTACTTCGCGGGCTGGAAGCATCATGTCTCGCTCTACCCGCTGCCTGAAGCGGATGCAGCTCTGAAGCACGACATGGAACCCTACGTCGCGGCCAAGGGGACCCTGAAGTTCCCGCTGGGCAAGCCGATTCCGTATGAGCTGATCGCGCGGGTGGTCAAAGCCCTGGCCCGCCAGCGCGGCCACGATGCCACGGACGCCTGACTGCGAGCATCCGTAAACGAGAGCCTGACGATCTCCCGTTGCCCAAGGCCAGGTCGGCTTTCCGGTCCCAGCCTCCCGACCCGGCCTCCGGTCCCAGCCTTGCGGACCCGGCCCCGACCCGGCCTCCGGTCCCAGCCTTGCGGGCCCGGCCCCGGCCCGGCCCCAACCTCGCGAAACGCGGGCCCGAAAGGGCTAGTCCTTCTTGTCGCCCGCGGCCTTCGGCTGTAGTTCGGCGAGCAATTCCTTGAGCCGCTCGTCGGTCAGATAGGTCATGCCGGTGAGGACGTCCGTGATCCGGCGCCGGTCCGCAGGCTTGAACCGCGTGCTGTCCAGGATGTCGGAGACCCACAGCCCGTCCATGGCCAGCCGGACGATGATCCCGAGAATGCCCACCGGCTCACGCGGATCCAGGTCCTGCCGGTCCAACCGCTGGTTCAGGTAGATCAGCGATTCGGCCAGGTTCGGCTGCCGGATGGCCGTGGACAGCAAGCCGGCCTGGTTGCGGTCCGTGTTGGCCCGTGCATCGGAGAACGCCGCGATGTAGGCCCGTTCCTCCGCACCCAGCGGCTCCGGATCGGCGTCGGCCCGCTCGCCCAGTTCGTGGACCAAGTCCATGATGATGGATTCGACATCGCGCTCGACCTCGTCGATCGGCGCCCCAGGTTCAAACATGCTGCCCTCCTGTGGTTCCCGGCGGGTTTGCCGCCCCAGCCAGTCTAACCACAGCCCGCCACGCCGCAGTTTGCTCCTCGTTTCCACGCCGGCGGACGCCTCCGGGACCGGATTCGAGTCAACTATTACGGCGCCGGCTGCTCTCTTACGTGCCGCACGTCACCTTATTTCCCGCCGCAGATAGTCTGTACAGGCAACTAATGGACCGGGGCCGAAGGAGCAACATGGCCGCACCGAGCGTCACCCAGCAGCGTGCAGATGCGGCATGGATCGTCGTCGTACTTGCGGGCGTCACTGCCGCCATGCACATCTGGAAGCTGCCGACCGCCATTCCCGTTATCCAGCACGAGCTGGGGATGTCCTTGGTGCAGGCGGGCGTGCTGCTGGGCGTGGTGCAGGTGGCTGGTATGGCCGGCGGTCTGGCCGTGTCCCTGCTGGCAGAGCTGATCGGTGCGCGGCGTTGTCTGCTTGCCGGCCTCTGGCTGCTCATTGCCGGCTCGGTCATCGGCGGATTCGCCGACTCCGCAGCCGTGCTGATGGCCTGCCGCGCGCTGGAAGGCGCCGGTTTCCTGCTG
Organism: Arthrobacter sulfonylureivorans; assembly: GCF_047607445.1. Lineage (GTDB taxonomy): Bacteria > Actinomycetota > Actinomycetes > Actinomycetales > Micrococcaceae > Crystallibacter > Crystallibacter sulfonylureivorans_A. Next base: position 38,026 of record NZ_JBLKRT010000023.1, on the reverse strand, counting down.
ACCACAGTGGTGGCGCCCGGCCTGATCCGCAGCAGCACCCCGTTGGCGCGAGTGAACCTGGCGGTCGGTTTCTGGAGCGCCTACCAAGGCTTCGCCACCTTCACCGGCTTGGTGGCCAGCGCGCTGATCCTGCAGGCCACCAACTGGCACATCTGGTGGTGGATCATGGCCGCCCTGACCGTGGTGCCGATCCCGCTGGTGCTCCGCTTCGTGCCGAAGGACCCGCCGCGCGACGGCTCAGGCCTGCCCGCGGCCGCCCGCCGCATCGGCCGCACCGTCCGCTCCCCCAAACCCTGGATCGCCGGCGTGGTGTTCGGCTGCTACACCGTCCAGTGGATGGCCGTGGTCGGCTTCCTGCCCACCATCTACCAGCAGAACGGCGTCACCGGCATCTGGGCCGGCATGCTCTCCGCGGTGGTCGGCGGCCTCAACGCGGTGGGCGCCATTGGCACGGCTCCCCTGCTGCAGCGCGGCGTCCCGCCGCGGATGCTGCTCATCCCCACCTTCATCCTGATGGGCACGACGACGGTGCTCACCTTCGCCGTCGACTGGTCCGCGGTGCCGGGCGGCATGGCCATCCAGTTCGCCTGCGTGGCCGTGTTTTCCATGGTGGGCGCGGCGGTCCCGTCCACGCTCACGCGGATGGCCGTGGATCTGGCTCCGCCGGACGGTTCCACCCCGGCGGCGATGGGCCTGATGCAGCAAATCTTCAACGTCGGCAACTTCACCGGCCCGGCTATCGTCGCGTGGCTGGCCACCGTCACCGGCGGCTGGCAATCCACCTGGTGGATGACCTGCACGTTCGCCCTGCTCGGGATTTGCCTGAGCCTCTACCTGAGCGAGAAGCGGCTGGGCCTGAACTTCGCCCACCGGTAATGGACCGAATGCGTGGCCAGACGTCGCGTGTCCAAGCTCGGGGGGGCCCGGGCTGGGTAACCGCGGGCTGGGCGGCCACGGACTCGGCGGCGGGGGTCGGACTGGCATGCACTAGGCCTGCAGCGTTTTTCGCTCCCACGTATAGGACTAACTGCCCATCTTTAACGACGCCCAAAGTCCGCTGACTAGGCGAAACGCTAACCGGCGTCGCCAAGACGTGGGATCGAAACCGCGGTAGGCGAAACGCCATCCGACGTCGCCGAAACGTGGCAGCAGGCCCGGACGGATTGATTCCGTCCGGGCCTGCTGCGTGACCTGCTGTTGTGGCTAGCCGGCGATGACCTGCGGCGAGCCGAGCTGCTTGAGGCCCTCGACGCCGAATTCCAGACCGTAGCCGGACTGCTTGGCACCGCCGAACGGAACGCGCGGGTCGATCGCGCCGTGCTTGTTGATCCAGACCGTGCCGGCCTCGATCCGGGCCGCTACCTCGCGGGCCTTGGCCGGATCGGAGGACCAGACCGAGGCACCGAGGCCGACCTTTAGCGCGTTGGCCATTTGCACGGCCTCGTCCACCGTGGAGTACTTGATGATCGGCAGCGCCGGACCGAACTGCTCCTCGGCCACCAGCGGGTTGTCGTTATCGATGTCCGCGACCAGCGTGGCCGGGTAGAAGTAGCCGGCCTGGCCCTCCTCCGGGTTGCCGCCGGTGAGCACGCGGGCGCCGGAATCCTTTGCCGCCTGCACCAGCTTCGCGACGATGTCGTACTGGGCCTTGTTCTGCAGCGGGCCCAGCACGTTGTTCTCGTCCAGCCCGACGCCCATCGGCATCTGCTCGGCCACCTCGGTGAGCGCGGCGCACACGTCGTCGTAAATGTCCTCGTGCACGTAGAGGCGCTTCAGCGCTGCACAGGTCTGCCCGGTGTTGATGAACGCGCCCCAGAACAGATCCTGCGCGGCGGCCTTCGGGTCCGTGTCCGGCAGCACGATGCCGGCGTCGTTGCCGCCCAGTTCCAGGGTCAGGCGCTTCACCGTGTCCGCGGAGGAACGGATGATCGCCTTGCCGGTGGCGGTGGAGCCGGTGAACATGACCTTGTCGATGCCCTGGTGCGCGGCCAGTGCCTCGCCCACCTCGCGGCCGCCCGGGACCACGTGCAGCACGTCGGCCGGCAGCACGGTGTTGAGCACCTCGGCCAGCGCCAGCACGGACAGCGGGGTGTATTCGGAGGGCTTCATCACCACGGTGTTGCCCATCCGCAGCGCCGGAGCGAGCTGCCAGACGCTGATCATCATCGGCCAGTTCCACGGTCCGATTGCCCCAACCACGCCCAGCGGCCGGTAGTGCAGCTCGGCGAGGTTGCCGTCTTCTTCCACCAGCGTCTCCGGCTCCAGCTCGAACGCGGCGGTGGCGCGCAGCCAGCCCGCGCACGCGCCGACCTCAAACCGGGCGTTCGGCCCGTTCAACGGCTTGCCCTGCTCGCGCGACAGCAACTCGGCCAGCGCCTCGGCATTCGCCTCCACCGCATCGGCGGCCCGGTTCAGGTACTCGCTGCGCTTGGCGTGGCCATGCCCGGCCCACTCCCGCTGCACGCGGCGGGCGGCCTCGACGGCGGCGTCCAGCTCGGCAACACCCGGCTCGGCCACCCGGCCGACCAGTTCGCCGGTGGCCGGATCCTTGATCTCCCGGCCGCCTTCGGCTGGCTGAATTGCAGCGAGCAAATCCGCCGCTGAAGCGAAAGTACCCTCGACAGTGGTCTCGGTGGTCATGGTTTTTCCTCCCCGTCTCTGACGACAACTGCCTCCAGCTTGCCGGAGATCCGGTACGGCTCCATAGACTATGCGTGCCGAAGACTTGACCCTGAGCGCACAGCTGCCGTCAGGGCGGGCGGGCCTCCCCCTTGGGCGGGTCGCGGTCCCTGCCCTGGGGATAGCTGAAGCTTGGAACTTCACCGCCAGCCGTGCCACGGTCTAACACTGCGCTGACCTGCGGTTATGCCCCGGGTCGGCCCGACCCCGGCAGCCCTTCCGGCAGCTCCCAACCGGTTCGGGCCCTCGCCAAGCCTCGGCATCAACGGTAGCGTCGGAGCATGCGAATTGCGGTGGTCGGAGCCAGCGGAAACGTGGGAAGTGCTCTTTTACGGCGCCTGCACGCGGCGCAGAGCGAACGCGAGGATCATCTGGAAATCGTCGGGATTGCCCGGCGTTTGCCGGATGCCACGCAAGCACCGTACGACGGCCTCACCTGGGTTGGCCTGGACGTCGCCGGGCGCGATGCGCGGCAAAAGCTCGTCGAGGCTTTCAAGGGATGCGACGCCGTCGTCCATCTCGCGTGGGTGCTGCAGCCGAACCACGACGAAGAGAAGATGCGCCGGGTCAACGTGGACGGCACGTCGAACGTGCTTGCCGCTGCCGTCAACGCCGGAGTGGGGCACGTGGTCTGCGCGTCGTCGGTGGGCGCGTACAGTCCCGGGCCGAAAGACTCCCGTGTGAATGAAGACTGGCCGGCCCGCGGCATCGAGACTTCGCACTACAGCCGGTTCAAGGGTCAACAGGAAGATCTGCTGGACCAATTTGCCGACGACCACCCGGAGATCAAGGTGGCGCGGTTGCGCCCGGGCCTGATCTTCCAGACGCAGGCCGGCAGCCAGATTGGCCGCTACTTTGTGGGGCCGTGGATTCCGAAGTTTTTCATCAACCGGCTGCGGTTGCCGCTGTTCCCCTTTCCGGAGGAGTTCGTCTTCCAGGCGCTGCATGCGGATGATGTGGCGGACGCCTACTGGCGTGTGGTGGATCAAGGTGCCCGCGGCGCCTTCAATGTCGCCGCTGAGCCCGTGATCACGCCCGGGCTGCTGGCGTCCATGTTCGGCGCCCGGCGCTGGCTGCCCGTCCCCGTACCGCTTGTCAGGTTGCTGGTAGGTGCAGCGTGGTCAGTCCGGCTGCTGGCCAGCGACCCGGGGTGGGTGGATATGGCCCGGGCCGCCCCGGTGATGGACACCGGCCGCGCGAGGACCGAACTCGGCTGGACCCCGCGGGTCGACTCGGTCTCGGCGATCCGACAAGTGCTCCGAGGGATGGCCACTGCAGAAGGTGTTCCAGAATCGCCGGCGATGCGCCCCAGAAGTCGCTGGACCGGTGCGGAACCGGGGACCGGCGCGTAATCTGAGCCCCAGGCACCGTACGGTGAACCCGGTGCCCGGTCCGCTCCCCAGAACGACACACTCGAGAAGGAGGATCTGATGGACCACAGCGAGAATTCACGCCCGGACAACCCGGACGCGCTGGACGACGAAGCGCAGCCCGCTGGTGCAGACGAAAACGACGAGGTCCACGAAGCCAACATCCCGGTCCACGGCGACGAAAAGCTGGCCGAAGACTTGGCCAAGAAAGCCTATGGCGATAAAGACCACGATGGCGAAGGCGACACTCCCAACGCGCCGTTCCCCTAGGCCCCACGACAGCACCTCCGTCACCCACCCTATGAAAGGAGCACCCTGTGAAAGGGAAAATCATGTTCGGCGCTGGCCTGGCTCTTGGGTTCGTCCTAGGCTCCAAGTCGGGACGGTCTGCCTATGAATCGATCAAGTCCAAGAGCCAGGAGTTCTGGCACAACCCCTCGGTTCAGGACAAGGTCCACCAAGCCACTGACGCGGTCAAGGACAAGGCCCCGGAAGTCGCTGACCAGTTCACCGAGGCGGCCAAGAAGGCCGGGTCCGCGGCGGCCGACAAGTTGCCCGGAAGGCATGGGAAGGACGACGGCGGTGCCAGCACCGGGACCCCGACCACGGTCCGGGACACCGTCTCGGATCCCGCCCACAATGACCAGACCGGACAGAACTGGACGGACGAGGGAGGCGCCATGCCGGGCGGCCCGGCCACCGGCGGAAGCGACGATCTGCGCCCGCCGGGCCCCGGAGTCTGACTCCGCGGAACGCAGCCAGCGGCCGGAGAATGAGCCGGACCCGGCCGGCAACTGATCCGGGCCCGGCCAGCAACGGATGGAAGGACGGGTATGACCGAGAGCAACGAGGACAAAAGGCCGCGCGACCCAGAGGACACCTCGGAGGAGGTTGGCATCCCCGAAGAAACGTCGCGAACCGGCTCGGCGGCCAAGCCCGGGGACACAGAGGACGCCAGCGCTCCGCCCGGGCCGGCGGAAGAGAAAGACCGGAAGACCCAGGACGACCGCGGCCTGACAACAGACACCAGCCCCAGCGACTGAAGCCCGCTCCGGCGGGCTTCCGCAGCCTGGAGCTAGCGTGTCGTAGCTGCCGCACGCGGGCCGGAGCGTCAGGGCGGGGTTTATCGGTGAGGGCGGGGTCCATGGGCCCTGCCCTCACCGATATAACCCGCCCTGAAGGACTTGCCTCTTCGCTTGGCATGCGCCGTTCTTGAACCTCGCCGTGCGGGCCGGTGGCTGCCGCTCACGCTTGTACCCGGCACGCGGACAGCCGGGAAGGCCGCTAGCGGTGCAGTAACGCGTCAGTAACGCGGGCAGGACTAAACCGATGCAACGCCCCGTAAGCGGTGGCGCTCCTCGTGTAGCGAGGTGCTCGGAACTGCTGAACAGAAGCGTGAACCGTGGCCACTGCATTCTCATCCTCCTTGACGGCGCCGGCGGCAAGGCCGGTGCAGCGGACGGCGGCGATGTGGATGGTCCACGATGTTTGAGTACAAGTTGACCCCGCAACTGTCGGTCTCGTTTCAGCGCTTCCGTTACCCCGACCATGGGATTGTTTACGCCGCCCCCACAAGCCTGGGTGCCTTGCCGTTCTGCGCCGGCTCGGAGGGCCTGACGGTACCGTCCCCGGATGGGGAAGCCCTCTGGATCGGCCTACTGACGCGGATGGTCCCGAGCGAACCCCTCTTGGTGGCCATGCTGGCCTTGGGAGCCGACGGGCAGCATCTGGATGCCGTTGGCGGCGGGCCCGCCGAAGGGACAACGCCCCTGGCCTGGATCAGGGTGCCGGAGATGCGGCACCTGCTCGGCATTGCCCATCACGACGACGGCTGGTGGGCGCTGGCCCGCGAGGCGGTCTTTGCCGGGGCTCCGTCCTGCGTTTCCTTGACGTTGTTGGCTCGGCCCGAACGCCCCCGGCATGCGGCAGCGGTCGCCTTGCCCATCCAACTGGTCGACTCTGCCGCTTTTGAAAGCATCTGCCAGACGCGCGTCCCGCCGCTGCGGCCGGACTCCGCCTACGGCGCCGTCTAGGCCTTAACCACCGGAAGCTCGGCCCACTCGGTGGTGAAGCGCGGCGAGGAGAATTCGCGTTTCATCGCCCACGCCGCCTGCGCCGCCAGCCCGCCTTGGCCGAGCCCAATGGCGGCTTCGCCGAATTTGGACCGGACGGCACCCAGCAAGTCACCGATGTTCCGCTGGTCCAAGTCGCTGACGAACGGGTCGAAAGCCTCCTGTCCGGCCGCCGGTTCCAGTCCGGACAGCAGCACTCCTGCCCGAACATAGTGGGCACCGGGAATGAGGCAGCCGCGCATAGCGGCCACCGCGGCCTTGGTCAGCTGAATCGGGTCCTGCGTTGGTGCCGGAAGGTGGACGCTGGCGGCGGGAAATGACGCCTCCCCACCGGCGAACCTGCTGGTGCCCGCGGTCACGGTCAGGACCGAGGCACGCAACCCCTCGGCCGCCATCCGGGCCGCACCCCGCTGGGCATAAACAGCCATCACCTGGTCCATCTCCTCCAGCGTGGTCACTGGCGTGGAGAAGCTGCGCGAGAACATGATCTGCTGTTTGTCGGCCCGCTCCTCGGTATGCGGAATGCACGCCGTCCCGTTCAATTCCAGCACAGTGCGCTGCAGCACCACGGAGAACTTTTTGCGGATCATCTGCGGATCGGCAGCCTTCAAATCGGCGATCGACTCGATCCCGATGGCGTTGAGCCGCGTCCCGGTCCGTCCGCCCACGCCCCACAGCCCGGTGACAGGAACGCGCGACTGGATCCACTCGATGTCCTGCGCCGGCATGGAGCCCAGCGAACAGACTCCGGCCATCTGCGGATTCCGTTTGGCAATGTGGTTGGCGAACTTGGCCAGCGTCTTCGTCCCGGCCACACCCACGCACACCGGAACGCCCACCTGCCGGGCCACGGCCGCCCTGATTCGGCCCGCCGTTTCCCACAGCTGCCGCTCATCCCCCGGCAGCCCGAGGAACGACTCGTCGATCGAGTAGACCTCCTGCCACGCTCCGAACCGGCCCAGCACTTCCATCACCCGAGCGCTGAGGTCGCCATACAGCTCGTAATTACTGGACTTCGCCACCAGCCCCCACGCCTTGGCCCGCGGCGCCACCTGGAACCAGGGCGTGCCCGTCTTGAGCCCCAGCTGTTTGGCCTCCTCGGACCGCGCCACCACGCAGCCATCGTTATTGGACAGCACGACGACGGGGCGCCCCTCGAGCGACGGATCAAACACCCGCTCACAGGAGACATAGAAGTTGTTGACGTCCACCAACGCGATCTGCTCACGGACCTGCGTCGGCGATGCGGCGGGTCCTCCGCTAGACATGGTGCAGGCAGCGCGTCGCCACGCCCCAGATGCTCAGGTCGCCGAGTTCGCCAACCTCGGTGGGGACGCCGCCGTCGTCGGTCTGAAGGCGCACACCGTCTGCACCCAGATGCAGGCGCCGCACCACCAGCTCTCCGTCCAGCACTGCGATGACCACCGATCCGTCGCGCGGTTCCAGTGACCGGTCCACAATCAGCTCATCGCCGTCACAGATTCCGGCCGCTGCCATCGAGTTTCCGGCCACGCGCATCACGAAGGTACTGGTCCGGTCCCGGATCAGATGCCGGTTCAGGTCGATGCCGCCGTGGAAATAATCCCGCGCCGGGGAGGGAAAACCACGCGCGTCCTCGGGTGTCCCCTCCCCCAACTCCGGGCCGGCCGACGCGCCAGAGGGCCGCTCCAAACCGAACATTCCCCACCCCCGCTTTTCGAACAAACCTTCGAAGACCAGACTAGCACCCGGCCGCCGGCTGCCCGAGGCTCGAACGCTCCGGACCCAGGCCGCCGACGTTAGGGGCGCCAGCGCTCCGGACCTCAGGTCAGGCGGGCCTCGGGGGAACGGGTCTTTCCCGGATCGCGCTCGGCCAGCCGGCCCACTGCTTCATCGACGCGGGCCATGGTGCCCTCGTCGAGGGTGACGCCCGCGGCCCTGACGTTGTCCCGCACTTGCTCCGGCCGCGAGGCACCAATCAGCGCGGAGGCCACGTTGGGATTCTGCAGCACCCAGGCCACCGCCAGTTGCGCCATCGTCAGCCCGGCATCCCTGGCGATCGGCTCAAGCAACTGCACCGCCTCCAGGACGTCGTCCCGCATAAAGCGGGAGATCATATCCGCGCCGCCCTTGCTGTCCGTTGCGCGGCTGCCCGCGGGCAATTCGCCGCCCGGGCGGTACTTGCCGGTCAGCACGCCCTGCGCGACGGGCGACCACACGATCTGTGAGATGCCCAGCTCTTTCGACGCGGGCACCACCTCGGACTCGATCACCCGCCACAACATGGAGTACTGCGGCTGGTTCGAGATCAGGCTGATGCCCAGCTCCTTGGCCAGCGCGTGCCCTTCCCGCAACTGCTGGGCATTCCATTCGCTGACCCCGATATAGAGCGCCTTGCCGGCCCGGACCACGTCGGCGAAGGCTTGCATCGTCTCCTCGAGTGGAGTCTCCACATCGAATCGGTGTGCCTGGTACAGGTCTACGTAGTCGGTCTGGAGCCTGCTCAGTGAGCCGTCGATGGACTCCATGATGTGCTTTCGGCTCAGCCCGGTGTCGTTGTGCCCTTTGGGGCCGGTGGGGAAATAGACCTTGGTGAAGATTTCCAGCGACTGCCTCCGCTGCCCCTTGAGCACGTTGCCCAGCACTTCTTCCGCCACAGTGTTGGCGTAGACGTCCGCTGTATCGAACGTGGTGATGCCCTCATCGAGCGCTGCGTGTACGCACTGAGTAGCCACGTCGTTCTCCACCTGCGACCCGTGCGTAAGCCAGTTGCCGTAGGTGATCTCCGAAATTTTGAGTCCGCTGTTGCCCAGGTATCTGAATTCCATTTTGTCAGCGTACTTTCCATCCGGCCGGAGTGCAGGGCTTGCAGGGAGTGCAGGTACAGGTGCAGCGGCAAGAAGATGCCGAGCGAGCCGCGGTGTAAACCCGCCCATCAAGTACATGAGCCAACTTGACTCAACTCTTGGAAGCGGTTGGAATAATTCTCGAAGCGAGGCGTTAACATGAGTCGAAGGCACTCAAGTCCACAGGAGGATCATCAATGCCACTGTTCTTCGGACCCGCATCCGGCAACGGATCTTTCGACGAGTTCCTGGTCCGCTACCTGCAGGGCCAGCGCGCGGCGCAGTCCCGCCGCACGGTCGATCTCACCCGGCTGCTCAGCCGCCGCACCCACGAAGTGCTGGCACAGTCAGCCGCGTTCGCCGCCGGCCTTGGCCACACGGAAGTAGATGCGCTGCACATTCTGCGCGTCATGGCCGAGCAGGAACCGGCTGCCGGCCAGATCAAGCTCACCGGCGCCGATCCGCAGGCCATCGTCCGCACCGCCGAACAAAGCCTGCCGGAAAAGGCGGACCCGATCAGCGAAGCGCCGTCCCTGACTCCGTCGGCGCAGCGCGCCCTGCTGGATGCCCACCAAGTGGCCCGGGCGTTCGGCTCCACCTACATTGACCCGGAGCACCTGTTCGCCGCGTTCGTCCTGAACCAGGAGACGGCAGCCGGCCAGATCCTGGCCGCCACCGGCGTCACCCCTCAGGCACTGCAGCAGGCCAACGCGGCCGAAGCAGCCCAAGCGCAAGCAGCCCAGGCGCAGGCGGGCCCGGGCGGCAACCCGGCAACCCAGCAGGAACAAGCGGCTGGCTCGGCAACCCCGATGCTGGACCAGTTCGGCCTCGACCTGACCGCGCGGGCCCGGGAGAACGAACTGGATCCGGTGATCGGCCGCGCCGACGAGATTGCGCAAACCATCGAGATCCTGGCCCGCCGCACCAAGAACAACCCGGTGCTGATCGGCGAGGCCGGCGTCGGCAAGACCGCCATCGTCGAAGGACTGGCCCAGGCCATCGTGGACGGCGACGTTCCGGAGCAGCTGCGCGGCAAGCGCGTGGTGTCGCTTGACCTGCCCGGCATGCTGGCGGGCACCCGCTACCGCGGCGACTTCGAAGAGCGGCTGACCAAGACCATGGACGAGATCAGTGCCGCCAGCGGCGACCTGATCGTCTTCATCGACGAACTGCACACCGTGGTCGGTGCCGGCGGAGGCGGCGAGGGCGGCATGGATGCGGGCAACATCCTCAAGCCACGGCTGGCCCGCGGGGAGCTGCACCTGGTCGGCGCCACCACGCTGGGCGAGTACCGCAAGGTGGAAAAGGACCCTGCGCTGGAGCGCCGCTTCCAGCCGGTGATGGTGGGCGAGCCCTCGATCGAGGACGCGGTGCAGATCTTGGCCGGATTGAAGGACCGCTACGAGGAGCACCACCAGGTGACCTACACCGACGGAGCCATCCGCGCCGCCGTCGAGATGTCCTCGCGCTACATCACGGACCGCTTCCTGCCGGACAAGGCGATCGACCTGATCGACCAGGCCGGAGCCCGGCTGAGCCTGCGGCGCGGCCCGCGTGTTGACGTGGCAGCGCTGCGTGATCAGCTGACGGAGCTGGAGGCGGCCAAGAACGCGGCCGTTGCCGAGGAACGCTACGAGGATGCCTCCTCGCTGCGCGATGAGATCGAGGCATTGAGGGCCACGATCGATTCCGCCGCCCAGCCAGCCACCCACGCCACGGAAGACAACGACGCCGGGGCGCGCCTCGCCGTCGTGCCCTCCGATGTGGTGGGCGAGGCAGAGATTGCCGAAATCATTACCCGCGCCACCGGCATTCCGGCCGCCAGGCTGACCCAGGGCGACCGGCAGCGGCTGGCCCGTCTGGAGGAGGACCTGCATGCCCGGGTGATCGGGCAGGACGATGCCGTGGCCGCCATCGCCAAGTCGGTTCGGCGCAACCGCACCGGCATGGGCGACGAGGGCCGGCCCGTTGGCAGCTTCCTGTTCCTGGGCCCCACCGGGGTGGGCAAGACCGAGCTGGCCAAGGCTCTGGCGGAGTCGCTGTTCGGTGACGAGAACGCCATGGTCCGCTTCGACATGAGCGAATACGGCGAGCGCCACACCGTCTCGCGGCTGGTCGGTGCCCCTCCGGGCTACGTCGGCTACGGGGAGGCAGGCCAGCTGACCGAGCGGGTCCGCCGGCATCCGTACTCGGTGGTGCTGCTGGACGAGGTGGAGAAGGCGCACCCGGACGTGTTCAACCTGCTGCTGCAGGTGCTCGACGACGGACGCCTCACCGATGGACAGGGCCGAACCGTGGACTTCCGCAACACCGTGGTGATCATGACCTCCAACCTTGGGTCGGAGTTCCTGGCCAGCAAGGGCGGAGCACTGGGCTTCACCTCGAATCACGGCGTGGACGGCTTCGCCTCCGAGCAGGACCTGCGCGCCCGGGTGATGGGCCGGCTGCGCGAGGCCATGCGGCCGGAGTTCCTGAACCGGATCGACGAGATTGTGCTGTTCCGCAAGCTGGAGAAGGAGCAGTTGCGCTCCATCGTGCGGCTGCAGCTGCGCCGGTCCGAGGCCCGGCTGGCTGCCCAGGGCATCTCGCTGGCCGTGGACGAGGACGCGGTGGAGTGGATCGCCGAGGCCGGCTACGAACCGGAATACGGGGCCCGGCCGCTGCGCCGCGTGATCCAGCGCGAACTGGACGACCGGATTGCGGACCTGCTGGTCGCGGAGTCAGTCGCCGAAGGTGGCCGGATCCGCGTGACCGCCGGGGAGGATGGCCTCCGCGTCACGGCGGAGAGCATGGCCGCCGCCGCGTAGCCGCCACCTAACCGGCACGGCACCGGCTCCGCTTCCGCAGAGGGCGGGCACCTGATTCGACCAGTTCGTCGATGTGGTGTCCCGCCCTCGCGGTTGTGTGCAGTCTTCGGGGTCTTCTGCAACATCCCCCGGCTACGCGGCCGGGGCAAGCCCTTCGCCGACGACGCGGCCAGGACAAGCGCGCTAGGCCTCCGCTGCCTCGACGCCACCGACGGGACGCGGCAAATGGGCGGCGAGGCCGTCGAGGATCAGGTCCAAACCGAAGTCGAACTCCTCGGAAAAATCGTAGCCGGGCTGCAGAACGTGCTGCAGCGCAAACTCCTGCAGATGCGGATAGTCCCCCGTACTAAACATTTCCACCATCGGCCCGGCGACTTCCGCCAAGCTTTCCGGTCCGTCGAACGGCAGCGATGCCTCTTGCAGAGCTGAGCCATACACATAGGCGTCCAGCAGAGCGTAGGTGTGAGCCGCCAAGGACAGCGAAAAACCGGCCGCTCGGAGGGTACCGAGGACCGCGTCATGGTGGCGAAGATTCGCCGGGCCCGGCACGGTCCGGGATTCCATCAGGGCAATCGCCCACGGATGCCGGTGCAGCACTTCGCGGGCGGAGATTGCGCGCCGCTTTAGCTCGGCCTTCCACTCGCCGCCCGGGACGGGCAACTCGATTTCGTTGAAGATGGCGTCCACAATGCCATCCAGGATCTCGTCCTTGTTGCGCACGTAGTGGTACAGAGACATCGGCTTGGTTTCCAGGGACTTGGCCAGCGAGCGGATGGTCAGCCCGGCAAGCCCGCCGTCATCGGCGATGGCCATTGCGGCCTGCACCACGCGTTCGCGGCTGAGCGGGGGGCGTTCTGGAGCAGCAGATTTTTCAGTCATTGTTCCCGTGACTATAGCATTCTCGTACTTTGTACGATAACTTCGTACAAAGTACGACCCATCAGCAGCTCCACCGTCAGATCCTCGGGAAGGAAACCTCCATGGAATCGCAAAAGTCCTCCGCGCCGGCAGCCCAGACACCCCCGTCGGAAAGCAAGGCCCCCGCACCGGACCGAACCATGCGCGCCATGGTCCAGCGCGAGTACGGCTTGGCCGATGCGCTGCAGTTGGACACCGTCGCAGTGCCGGACATCGCCGACAACCAGGTGCTCATCCGGGTCCGCGCGGCCGGGCTGGACCGCGGAACGTGGCATATGGCCACAGGACTGCCCTACCCGGTCCGCGCGGTGTCGGGCTGGCGCACTCCCAAGAATCCGATCCTGGGGCTGGATGTTGCGGGAACGGTAGCCGCGGTGGGCCCTGCCGTCACACGGTTCGCGGTCGGAGACGAGGTCTTCGGCTTCGGCAAGGGCTGCTTCGCCGAGTACGCGGTGGCCTCGGAGAAAATGCTGGCACGAAAGCCTGCCGCACTGACCTTTGAGCAGGCGGCCGCGGTTCCGGTGTCCGGCACAACGGCCCTGCAGGCCCTGCGCGACGCCGGCAAACTGCAAGCCGGTCAGAGCGTGCTGATCACCGGCGCCTCAGGTGGCGTAGGCACCTACGCAGTGCAGATCGCTGTCGCGATGGGCGCAACCGTCACCGGTGTCTGCAGTGCTGCCAAAGCAGACCTGGTGCGCAGTCTCGGCGCCGAAACCGTCATCGACTACACCCGCCAGGACTTCGCCGCCGAGGGCCGCCGCTACGACGTGATCATTGACGCAGCCGGCAACCCATCACTGAAGCGCCTGCGCCGGGCACTCGCCCCTGGCGGCACGGCAGTCATCGTTGGCGGCGAGGGCGGCGACCGCTGGACGGGCGGCTTGTTCAGGCCGATTGGCGGCATGTTCCTGTCCCTCTTCAGCCGGCAGCGTTTTGTCATGTTCATGGCACGCGAGAACGCCACGGAGTTCGAGCGGCTGGGTGAACTGATCGTTTCGGGCAAGGTGACCCCGAGCATCGACCGGACCTACCCGCTGAAGCAGATGCCGGTGGCCATCGGCCGACTGGACGCTGGAGAAGTGCGGGGCAAAGCCGTCATCACCATCTAACCGGTGACAGGCTTAGCTGGCGAAGCCACCGGACAAAAGGACGCAGTGGCTCCGACATACAACGCCAAACAGTGGCGCTGACGGCGTCCGGGTTCCAGACTGGGAGCGTTACCAGTTCCGGCTGCACCGCGAAGGAGCCACGGCTATGCCCAACAATGCCCAACTGCGACTCAGACCCGTCCTCGAGATCCTGGCCGATGCGGCCGCCAACGGCACTCGCCCCGATGCCCGCGAGGTCATTAGCGAAGCCCTGCGCCGCGTGCCGCCGACCGCCCACGAACAGGAACTGCTGAGCGGCGGAGTGCCGCGCGGCTTCAAGAACCTGACGACGGCGACCGCCCGGTTGGTCAAGGCGGGTTGGATGTCCAAGGGCCGCGGCGGTTGGGCCGTCACCGAAGATGGGCTGCGGGCCATCGTCGCCTTCTCCAGCCCGTCCGAACTGGCAGAGGCCCTCGAGGCAGGAACCCCGCTGCCCGACGCACCGGCGGCGACGGCTGAGGCAAAGCCGGTTGCCGCGGCAGACGCGCCGGCCGTGGATGCAGAGCCTCTTGCCTCGCCGGACGCGCCCGCCCCGGCTGTGGATCCCGGACGCCCCGCCGACCAGCCGGAAACCGTGGCCGTCGTCGGCGACTTCGGCGTCCTGCTCGGAGCCGATCGGGACTGGGACCCCGCTGGCAATGCGGTGCAGATGCGCTTCGAGCCAGCCGATGGCCTGTGGCGGCTGGACGGCGAACTGCCCGCCGGGCGCTACGCCTTCAAGTTCGCGCTGAACGGTTCGTGGGAGGAGAACTACGGCGCCTACGGCCTTCTGGACGGCGCCAACCACGAGTTCCAGCACGACGGCGGTGCGGTCACCATTGTCTACGACCACGCCACCCGCGACCTCGCGGCGGCTTCCCAATTGACCCCGGCCTGAGGCTGAAAGTGCCGGCCGGGAAGAGAGAAGAATCTTCGCAGCCGGCGCCGTTCTGACGATGGTGGGCCGCACCCGGAGGTGAGGGAAAAGGGTCAGGTGCGGCCCGCCGTCGTACGTTTTCTAGGCTCTGACCAGCTGCTCCGCCGCAGGTACCGGCAAGGCCACCTCCGCGTCCAGGATCTCTTCGGCCTCCTGCAGACCGATGCCTTTGGAGAGGGCAATCTCCGTCGCCAGCGGCTTCTTGGCGTATTGCAGCATATCCTTCTCGGCGTGGGACATGCTGCCCTTGCTCTGCAGGCGCCGGGACAGGTCACGGACCAGGCCGGCGATGACGAAGATGTCGCCGGTGCGCAGGCGTTCCTGATTGTCCTTGAATCGCCGGGACCACTGCGGGTCCTCCTCGCGGGAGGGTGCACGGAGCACTTCGAACAAAGCTTGCATCTGCACCTCGTCAAAGACAGTCCGCAGACCTATTTCTTCCGCGTTCTCGACCGGGACGCCGACGGTGAGGTTCGAGTCCTTGATTTCGAGCATGACGTAGCGGCATTCGGCGTGCTGCCGTGAAAGCCGGGTCCTGATGCCGCGGACAACAGCCGGACCGTGGTGGGGATGGACAAGGGATTGACCTTCAGCAAATTGCATTCGAGAGTCCTCTGATTCAGCACGAGCGCCACACTCGACATCAGTGGACGGAGTGCCCGAAGGGCCTCACGCCAGACGGTCGTCCCACCAACGAAACCCTGGTGCAAATGCCCGGGAAATCGGTTGCGTGGGCACGCGGACCGTGTCGTCTCCACATGGATGGATACGCCCGGAACCCGCAAGCTTGGCTGCTTCCATTATCTCACGCAGAAGGTCTATGTTCCTTGGAATGCCGGGCCACAAGGCGCAGCGAGCACGCATCACCGGCGTCATCTGGAGCCCCAGAAGTAGTGCTCCACAAAGGGTATGTATGAACCCTTGACTGGTCCGTTGAGCAGCTGTCACGATGTCTCACATGGCGCAGAGCTGCGCATCATGCGCAACTTCTTCAGGTCCGGCTGGCGCCAGAACCTCGAAGGAGGAAGCACCCATGTCGGAGATTCTCGATTCGGGCTCCGCCCCGTTCAACGGCACCGATTCACGCGTCAACCCCCATCCGGCCGTCACGCTCTACACCCGGCTGCGCAAGTCCCCGTATTTCTGGAAGTCGCGGGAGCACGGCGTCGCGGCCTATAGCGTCTACAACCACACCTACCATCCGCGCCACTATGGCGATCCGGTCAGCGAATACTGGTCCTTGCTGAACGACGTCACCCTGTGGGACGTCGGAGTAGAGCGGCAGCTGCAGATCAGCGGCCCGCAGGCCTTCGATTTCACCAATATGTTGACCCCGCGCGACCTGACCAAATGCGCGGTGGGCCAGTGCAAATACGCCTTCATCACCGCTGCCGACGGCGGCATCATCAACGACCCGATCCTGCTGCGCGTGGAGGAGAACAAGTTCTGGTTGTCACTGGCGGACAGCGACGTGCACCTGTGGGCCATGGGCCTGGCCCACGCCGGCGGCTGGGACGTCACGGTGGAAGAAGTGGACGTGGCCCCGGTCCAGGTCCAGGGCCCCAAAGCCAAGGGGCTGATGTCCGATCTGTTCGGCCCGCAGATCCTGGACATGCCCTACTACTACATGCAGCACCACACGCTGAACGGCCTGGACGTGGTGGTCAGCCGGACCGGGTACACCGGTGAAATCGGCTACGAGATCTACCTCTACAACGCCACCCAGAACGCCGGCCGCCTCTGGGACACCGTCTGGGAAGCCGGTCAACCGCACGACCTGCGTGTGATCGGCCCCTGCCACATCCGCCGCATCGAGGCCGGCATGCTCGCTTACGGTTGCGACATCACGCTCGACACCAACCCGCTGGAAGTCGGCTACGACTACAACTGGATGGTGGACCTGGATCAGGAGGCTGACTTCGTTGGCAAGGAAGCATTAAGCCGCATCCGCGAGAAGGGCATCGATCGGCTGCTGGTCGGGGTGGATATCGACGGCGAACCGCTGGGCAGCTACAACGACGGCTCCATGATCGAGCCCTTCCCGGTCTCGGTCGGCGGCGGCGCGCAGATCGGCAAAGTCACCAGCGCCTGCAATTCCCCGCGGCTGGAACGCAACATCGGCCTGGCCATGGTGCCGTTCGACCTCAGCGAAGAGGGCACCGCGCTGTCCATCCACACACCAGAGGGAGTCCGCGAAGGAACAGTGGTGCAAAAGCCCTTCTTCGATCCCAGCAAGGAGACACCCAAGGACTGAACCGGACCCTTGCCCGGCCAACCACCAACGACGGCGGAGCCCACCTTTCGCAGGTGAGCTCCGCCGTCGTTGTTCCTGCCTTTTCGAGGCCCGTCGGCGGCGATACGGTCAAGGATATGGACACTGACTACTTTGCCGGGGACACCCGGACCAACCGCGAACGGATGCTGGCCGGCGACCTGTACATTGCCGACGACCCGGAGAGCGAACGCCGGGCCAAGCGTGCCCTGCGGCTGGCCGACGAGTACCACCGTGCGGTGGTCGCCGACGCGGACAATGCGAGGTCGATCCTGGCCGAACTGCTGGGCGGCCTCGGCGAGGACGCCTACGTGAAGCCTCCCCTGTTCGTTGATTACGGGGAACACATCTTCATTGGTCCCCGCACCTTCATCAACTACAACTTCACCGCCCTGGATGTTGCCGCTATCACCATCGGCGCCGACTGCCAGATTGGACCCGGCGTCCAGCTCCTGACGCCGACGCATCCGATCGAAGCCCAGCCGCGCAGGGACAAGCTGGAAGCGGCCCAGCCGATCACCCTCGGCGACAACGTATGGCTTGGCGGGGGTGTGATTGTCTGCCCGGGCGTGACGATCGGCGAGAACAGCGTGATCGGCGCCGGCTCGGTGGTCACCGGCGATATTCCAGCCAATGTGGTCGCGGTGGGCAGTCCGGCCCGGGTGGTCCGGCAGATCTGAACCCGGCATCTGGAACTCTCAACGCGCGGGCTCAGCAGCGGGGCCCACCGTGCGGTCCGACGCTGTCGCAACCAGCGCGGGCCGACACCGCGGGATAACAACGCGCCCCGATACTTCCGCGTACCTTAGGCTCCCGGCTGCGCGCCGGCCGAGAGCCTCCGGCCGCTGGAGCTGCCGTGGTCCGCGATATCCGTGCTCGGCGGGCCGTCGGCGGGCAGGGTGAAGGTGAAGACGCTCCCGGCACCGGGCTCGCTGATGCAGCTGATGGTCCCGCCGTGGCGTTCCACGATGTCCTTGGAGAGCGCCAGCCCGAGGCCCAGCCCGGGAATGGATCCGCGGCGGGCCTCCGGGCTGCGGAAAAACCGGGTGAACACGTTGCTGCGCTCTTCGGCGCCCATGCCCATTCCCGTGTCCGCCACCCGGCATTCCACCATGCCGTCGCCCTCGGTGCAGCTGACCGTGACGTCCCCGCCTTGCGGGGAGTACTTGATGGCATTGGACACCAGATTGTCCAACACCTGCCGGACGCGGGCCGGGTCGCAGACCACTTCCAGGTCCCCTAGCGAATGCGTGCTGAGCGTGACCCCGCCGGCGGCGGCCTTCGGTTCGGCCGCGGCCACGGCCTGCGCGGCGATTTCCGCCAGATCCGCCTGGACCGGCTGCAGCTCCGAGAAGCCTGCCGCAGTGCCGAGCAGATCATTGACCAGTTTGAGCAGCTGGTCCGAATTCCTGGTGATGGTGTCCAGCCCTGAAACCATGTTCGGCGACAAGTCCGGAGCCATGGACAGCAACTCGGCGTATCCCTGGATGGAGGTCAGCGGGGTGCGCAGTTCGTGGGACACACTGGAGAGGAACTCGTTTTTCGCATCCACCGCGGCCACCAGCTCGGTGACGTCGTTGAAGGCCAGCACCGTGCCTTCCCGTCGGCCGCTGTCGTCAAGCATGGCCTGGGCTGAGGCGGAGAGGACCCGTTGCTGCGGTTTCCGGCCCATCCAAATCAGGTGCTCGGAAAACGACTCGCCCCGGACAGCACGGCGAATGGGCCTGTCCTGGGCCGGGATCACGGTACTGCCGCCGTCGGCATAGAGTTCCAGCCGGGACTCAGGCGCGTCCTCCTCCCCCGGCGGAAGCGCCAGACGGCGCAGTTCTTCCTGCCGGCGGTTCCGCAGGATCGTGTTGCCGGCTTCGTCGACGGCGAGGACGCCCACATCCACCGCGCTGAGGACGGCCGACAGGAGTCGTTCGCGCCTGCCGCTGGCTTCCAGCAGGCTGCGCAGCTCCGCGTCCTTGGCTTCAACCACTCGCTGCTGTTCCATCATGCTCGCCGTCATCACCCGTACGGTGATGCCGATGGCCAGCATCATGAACGGGACCAGCAGCGGGTGGGTCAACGCCTTGAACGTGACGGCGGCGTCCCCGAGGAACACCGGGATCCAGACCATCGCCAGCGACGCCAGCGCGCCGGCGATCACGGACAGCTTGGGCAGTTGTCCCGAGGCCGCCAGCCAGATCACCGGGAAGGCGGCCAGCAGCCCCACTCCGGTCAGGACTGACCCGGTACCTTCGCGCAGCAGGGCGATCGGAACAAAGTCCAACAGCGGGATGAGCAGGAATGACGGGTACGGCAGCTTGTCCCAGGGCACCAGGAAACAGGCCGCCAGCAGCGCCGCGTTGAGCAGCATACTGAGGCGGAACTGCGGATCCGACAGGAGCGGCGGATAGAAAATCCATGTTCCCGCCAGCAGGAACAGCATGGTGATCGACAGCGGCAGTTGGCTCATCACAACCCGCCCGCGCAGGGAGAGCGTATGGAACTTAACCCGGTTCAAGATCAGTAGATCGAGGACTTTATCCACGGCGGCGACTCCAATATCGTCGTCACGGGCGGTTTCTGCAGTGACGGATGTGACAAACGGGAAGATAACCGCCTTAATAAAAACATGCCAGCCGTCCCCAACAACCGCCGTGCCGTCATAGTCGAGGACAACGCCGACATTCGCAGGCTGCTGGTCCAGATTGTTTCCGAGCAGGGCTTCACCGTGGCGGAGGCGGAAACCGGCAGGGACGGGCTGGAACTGATCCGTGCCGGCGGCGCAGACCTCATTACCTTGGACCTGAACCTGCCCGATCTGGACGGCATCGAAGTCTGCCGCCAGGTGCGGGCGTTCTCGGACGCCTACATTCTGATGATCACCGCGCGGGTGGAGGAAGTCGACCGGCTCAGCGGCCTGGAGACCGGGGCCGATGATTACATCAGCAAGCCGTTCAGCCCCCGGGAACTGCAGGCACGGATCGGCGCGCTGTTCCGCCGTCCGCGCTCCCAGCCGGTCGATGCGGCCCCCGGCGCCGATCAGGACCGCGCGGCCGAGGTCCAGCGCAGCCTGCTGCCCGGGGAACCGCTGAGGATTCAGGACTACGACATGGCGGGCCGGTGCCGGCCCACCCGGAACGTAGGCGGCGACTTCTTCGATTGGTGCGCCACAGACAACGGCCTGCAGCTCACCGTCGCCGATGCGATGGGCAAGGGCATGGGTGCGGCGCTGATTGCCGCCACAGTCCGCGCGGTGCTGCGTTCCTCCAACCGGCATGCGGACCTCAACCAGGCCTTCGCAGCGGCCAGCCAAGCGCTGGAGTGGGACCTGGCCCAGTCCTCCTCCTTCGTCACCATCTTCCATGCGCGGCTGGACGCCGGCAGCGGAGCCGTGGACTACGTGGATGCCGGGCACGGCCTGGGACTGCACCTGTACGACGGCGGCCTGCGCCGCCTGCCGTCGGGCGGCCCGCCCGTGGGCGCCGTGCCGGGCAGCATGTGGACTGCCGGCAGCCTGCTGCTGGCGCCCGGCGATTCCCTTCTGGTCCTCAGCGACGGACTCCTCGATGCCTTCGATTCGGTGGATGCGGCGATGGACGCGGTGGCGGCTGTCGCCACCACCGGGCGCGAGTCTCCGGAGGAGGTATGCGACGCCGTGCTGGAGCTGGCCGGCACCGCCGTAGCCGACGATGTCACCGCGGTGATGTTGCGCCGCTGCCCGCCTGACCACACCGAGGGTGCCCCGTGAAACCTTTCGCCACACGGCTGCTCATCGTCCTGACGATTATCCTGGGCGTCAACTACCTGGCCTGGCGCTGGCTGGACTCGCTCAACTGGTCCGCCTGGTGGATTGCCGTCCCCCTGGTACTGGCCGAAACCTACAGCTTGATCGACGTCGGTCTCTTCGGCCTGGCCATGTGGCGGATCCGCGAACGCAAAGCACCGCCGCCGCCAGCGGACGCCACCGTGGACGTGTTCATCACCACCTACGACGAACCGCTGGACCTGGTCATGACCACTGCGCTGGCGGCGAAGGACATCCGCTATCCCCACAGCACCTGGATTTTGGACGACGGCGCCAGACCGGAACTGGCCGACCTTGCCGCGCGCCACGGGCTGGGCTACCTGACCCGCAGCGGCGATTGGGCGGACAAGCCGCGGCACGCCAAGGCCGGCAACCTCAATAACGCGCTGATGGTGACCCAGGGGGAATTCCTCCTGATCCTGGATGCCGACCAGATCCCGCAGCCCGACATCCTCGACAAAACGCTGGGGTACTTCAACCAGCGCCGGGTCGCACTGGTCCAGACCCCGCAGTACTTCAGCAATGTCCCGGCCGACGATCCGTTGGGCAGCCAGGCTCCGCTCTTCTATGGGCCCATCCAGCAGGGCAAGGACGGGTGGAAC
Organism: Arthrobacter sulfonylureivorans; assembly: GCF_047607445.1. Lineage (GTDB taxonomy): Bacteria > Actinomycetota > Actinomycetes > Actinomycetales > Micrococcaceae > Crystallibacter > Crystallibacter sulfonylureivorans_A. Next base: position 16,621 of record NZ_JBLKRT010000023.1, on the reverse strand, counting down.
GCTGCGTTCTTCTGCGGCTCCAATGCGCTGCTCAGGCGCGAGGCCCTGATGCAGCTTGGCCTTGCAGGCTACGTGACGGAAGTGGAGCGCGGCGTCCACCGCGCCTTGGCCGGAGCCCGGAGCGCCATTCGGAAGGCCCGCCGGTCCCCTGAAGCGGCCGACCCGCTGGTGGCTGGGCTGCTTGACGAGGTGGAAGCGGCCACCGACGCGGCCCGCGAGAAACTCAAGGCTGGCGGCTCGCTGAGTGAAATCACCTACGAACTCCGAACCAAGGTGGAGGGCGCCGTGCGGACACTGGTCGCCGGGAACTTCGCTGCCGTGGAAGCAGATCTGGCCGAGATCGCCGCCATGGATCTCGGCAGCGAGCTCGGTACGCCTGAACCGGACCAACTGGACGGGGCGGTGGAACGGATGTCGCAGCGGGACTGGTCCCCGCTGGGGGCGCTGGGCTCGGTGCAGGCGGTGCTGGACGCCGTCTCTGTGGAACGCCCGGACGAGGCCCAACCGGTGATGCCGCTGGCCACCATCTCGGTGACCGAGGACATGGCCACCTCGATGCGGCTGCATTCGATGGGCTGGGAAAGCGTTTACCACCACGAGGTCCTCGCCTACGGTTTGGCCCCCGAGGATCTCAAGACCATGCTCACCCAGCGGCTGCGCTGGGCCCAGGGCACCATCCAGGTCATGCTGCGCGAAAACCCTCTGGCGCAGCGCGGGCTGAATCTCGGCCAGCGGCTGATGTACTTTTCCACCATGTGGAGCTACCTCAGCGGGTTTGCCGCCGTGGTCTACTTCGCCGCCCCGGTCATCTACCTCACTTTGGGCATCCTGCCGGTCAGCAGCCTGAGCACTGACTTCTTCATCCGGTTCATCCCGTTCATGGTGGTCAACCAGCTGCTGTTCGCGGTAGTGGGCAAGGGGGTCAGCACTTGGCGGGGACAGCAGTACAGCCTCGCCCTCTTCCCCACCTGGATCAAGGCCTGCACGACGGCGGCCCGTAACGTCTGGCTCGGGCGCCCGCTCGGCTTTGCCGTCACCCCCAAGGCCCGCCAGGCCGAAGGGAACAGCTGGCGACTGATTCTCCCCCAGCTGGTTGCCATCGCCCTGCTGCTGGTTGCCCTGGTGGTGGGAGCGGTCCGGCTTGCCACTGGCCTGAACGAGCCGGTGGGCACGCTGGTCAACGTGGCCTGGGTCATCTTCGATTTGCTGATCCTGAGCGTGCTGGTCAAAGCTGTCAGGTACAAAGGGTTCACTCCCGAGGAAAGGAACGTCGATGCAGTTCACCGTTGAGACCACGCCTGCCTATGCCGAAGTCAATGGCAGCGGCAGGTTGAACATGGTCGCCGCTCCCCTGCTCCGCGAGGTGGTTGCTGCGGTGGTGGCCGAGGGAAACCATCATGTGGTGGTGAACATGGAGGGCACCGAGTTCATGGACTCCTCCGGCCTCGGAGCCCTGATCGGATGCCTGAAAATTGCCCGGCAGGCCGGCGGCGACCTCCGGATCGCGAATGTGCAGCCGCAGGTCAAGATGGTCCTGGAACTAACCAGCATGCACCGCGTGTTGAACCCGTACGAAAGCGTCGATGCGGCCTTTCCCCATGCCTGAGGTCCTGGCCCGGAGCACGCGTCAGGGCCTGGCGACCGGGGCAACCGTGGATGCCCTGCACGAAGACTTCGAGACGCTGTGGCGGAAAGCCGATTTCGTTCCGGACATGGACCGCATGGCTTTCTCGACCGCCGTCATCGAGGCCGCCAGCAATGTGGTCCAGCACGCCGTCCCAGCCTCCGATACTCCCCTGCAACTCGGCGTGGAGATCACCATCTGGTCCCGCAGGCTGGAGGCGCGCATTTCCGAAATCGGCGCAGCACCCTCCAGCCCCGGCCTGTCGAACCCGTCGGAGATCGATGATGAATCCGAGTCCGGCCGGGGGCTGAACCTGATTCATGCCCTGGTCAGCACGGTCACCTTTGAGCGCCACGGCGAGGACAACGTCTGGGTTCTCTGCCGCCACGCTTCCGACGCCTAACCCAGCCCTCGCCGCCGTCGCGAAGGCTGGGTTTCTAACCTGACGCGTGCTAAAGCCACGCGACGGCCCGGACCGGGGCTCCGTCGGTCGCCGTCAGCTTGAGCGGAAAGAAGCCCACCGTGCACCGGGCGGGCAACTTGGCGGCATGGCGGACGTTCTCCACAATCAGGCCGTCGGATCCCAGCACCAACTCATGCACCGGAAGGCTAAACGACTCGGCAGGCTGCAACGTCCGGTCGGGGTTCAACGTGTCCACGGCGAGCACCCGCATGCCCCTGGCCCAGAGCTCATCGGCCGCGGCATGGGAGAGCACCGGATGATCCAGATACCTTTCGGTGCCGAAGTGGCGGTCCCAGCCGGTAGCCAGCAGCACGATCTTGGGCACGTTGCCCTGAACCTGGCTGGCCACGTGGTGCCAGCGGATCTCATCGCCGGCGTCCAGGTCCGGAACCTGCAGCACCAAGGCTTCGCCCACCAGTTCGTCCAGCGGCACGTCGGAGGTCGTGCGGCCGCCCTCAATGCTGTGGCAGGGAGCATCGAGATGGGTGCCGGAGTGGCTGCCCAGGTGCAGAGCGGACACGTCCACCCCGTTCTCCGCGATGGTCAGCGCGCCGCCGATCGCCACCTCCGGATCGCCCGGGAAAACCTGCATCCCCGAGGACAGCGGGTGCGTGAGGTCCACAAGTTTCACGTCGAGCTCAATCTCCGGTGCCCCGGGCAGAAGAGTCGGCGTCCGCCACTGCCGCGGGCTGCTCCGCGAGGTGGCCGGCCGGTTCCCCGGCGAAGCGTGCCCGGCTCTTGACCGAGAGGCCCAGATACAGCACGAAGCTCAGCACGAACGCTGGAATGGTGGCTCCGACCGGGCTGGGCCAGACGTAGGTCAGCACGTAGGAGGCTCCGGCGCCCACCAGCCACACCGCAATCGCGGCCCAATTCACCCCGCCGGTGTACCAGTACTTTCCGCCGCCTTCCCGTAGGATGTCCCGGCCGTAGCTGCGGCGCTTGATGATGTAGTAGTCCACGATCATGATGGCGAACACCGGCACGAAGAAGGCGCCGATCATGACGAGGAAGTCGGTGAACTGGTTCAGCAGTGCCATCCAGGTGGAACCGGCGATGGAAACGACGCCGACTACCAACGCCGTCGGAAGGAACCGCAGCTTCCAGCGTGATTGTGCGTTCACGATCGAGGTGACCATGCCGTAGACCACCATGGTGTTGGTGGCCATGACGGACATGAAGATCACGATGGCCAGCGGCGTACCGAATGCCGCCACGATCACGGTCGGATCGAATTCCGCCGGCTGACCTCCGGAGAGGATCACGTAACCGATGGCGGTGGCGCCCAGCGTCATGGCCAGGACAGTGGACAGCGTGTAGCCGATGCCGGACCCGACAATTCCTGCGCGGCTGGACTTGGCCAGGCGGTTGAAGTCGGCGGACAGCACCGTCCAGGAAATGGCCGTGGCGATCACAATATCCAGCACCACAAACTGCGTGTATCCCAGCGACTCGTCGACGCCAATCTGGTTGAACTCGGCCGGGCTGAAGGTGGTGAAGGCGGTGATGAAGACGTAGACCATGATCGCCAGGATGACGACGGCGAGCCACGGCTCGACCTTGGCAATGCCCTCGTGGCCGAGGATGGCAAGGCAGACCACGATGGCCTGGCACAGCACGGCGAACAGGATGGGGTTGGAGAATCCGGTCAACTGCGCCACCACATAGTTGACGGTGACACCGGCGAGCATGGCCTGCACCCAGCTCCAGCCCATCAGGATGATCACGTTGGCGGCCACCGGCAGCAGGCTGCCGCGGGTGCCGAAGGCTCCCCGGGTGATGGCCATGGTGGGCAGGCCGGTGCGGGTACCGATGTTGCCGATCAGCGTCAGCACGACCGCGCCTGCCAGGGTGCCGACGACGATCAGCCAAATGGCCGAACCAAAGTTGATGCCGGGAATGAAGAGGGTGCCGGTGAGCAGTGTGGTGACCACAAAGTTGGCCGCCAGCCAGATCATGCCGATGCGGGGAGTGGACAGCGTGCCGCGGATCGGGCCGAAGCCGTCCGCGTTCCGTTGAAGGTGGTTGTCCAGACGCTGGTAGAGATTCATGAGGGTCCTAGGTGCGAGAAGGATCGGGAGGGGAAGCTCAGCTTGCTGCAGCCGTGGTCATCGGTGAGAGGTGTTCATGCACGGCAACCAGGCGGCCGTCTGCGTCGTGGCGGAAGACGATGGTTTCCCGCTCGCGGTAGGAGTCCTCGCCGTCGGGCAGGGCTACCGTGGTTGCCACGTCGTGCACGAACACGGCGCCGCCCGGGAACACGGTCACATGCTGGTTGCTGGATTGGCAGTCGACCACGCGCCACCCGTCGTTGAGCCATTCGGCCCAGAGCGACTCGTAGGCGGCGCGGCCCTCCAGCCGTTCCTGCTCCGTGTGAAACACAAAGCTGGCCTCCGGGGCGAAGCCGGCAAAGTAGCGGTCCGTGTCCGTGGCGGCGAAGGCACTGACGATGCTGGCCGCTGCGTCTTTGACCTGCTCGATTGAAGGAGCACGGTTTTCCACCGTTCCCATGTGATGTCTCCTAGCTGCAGCCGAACGGCGGCCGCACGGAAAGTTTCTAAGACGCAACAAGTGTTGCCTGTCAGTGATCTAACTGCAAGTGCCGGGCGTCACAACAAGAATTAAACGACGACGGCGGGGCACACCGTAAGTGGTGTGCCCCGCCGTCGAGCCCCAGCAGCTATTCCGCCGCGAGCTCCCCGCGGACCAGCCGTCGGGTGACCTCGGTCAGCAGGTCCACGCCGCGCAGGGCGTCATCGTCGCGGGTGAATTCTGCCTCGTTGTGCGAGATGCCGTCGACGCTGGGCACGAAGAGCATCACCGTCGGGACCACGTCCTTCATGTTCGTGGAGTCGTGCCCGGCCACCGTCATGATCTCGGTGTGGCTGAAGCCCAACTGTTCCGCGCTGGCGGTCCCGAGCGCCACTCCTGCGGGCTGGTAGGACACCAGCCCCCACCGGTGGGTCTGCACCAGCGAGATCTCCGTCCGGGAGAGGGCCTCGGCGTCGGCGATGCGCTTGTCCAGCAGCTCCACGGCACGGGCCAGGACCTCTTCGTCCGGCGAACGCAGGTCCAGGTTCATCACCGCCTGCCGCGCGATGGTCACCGGCGAGTTGGGCAGAACGTACATCTCCGACACCGAGGTGTGCAGCTGCCCGGGCGCGAACTCGGCAGCGAGATCACGGGCGGCGGAGATGACCAGCGCGGCCCCGTAGAGGGCGTCCCGCCGGTCCTCCATTCGGGTGGAACCGGTGTGGGACTGCGCGCCGTCAACGGTGACGCGGTACTTGCTGGCGGCCCAGGTACGGTCAACGATTCCCACCTGGGTTCCGGTTTCCTCGAGATTCTTGCCCTGCTCGATGTGGATTTCGGCGTACCGGGCCACCTCCGCCAGCACCGGGGCGCCGGCTGCGGCGCCGCGGTCGCCCTCCGCCAGGGCTTCGGCAACTGTTGTCCCGGCCGGGTCCGTGGTGGCCAGCGCCTGCTCCAAGGGGAGTTTCCCGGTGAACACCGAGCTGCCCATCATGCTGGGCGTGAACCGGCTGCCTTCTTCGTTGAACCAATTGACCACGGCAATGTTGCAGACCGGGTCCAGCTCGCCGGCCGCCGCCTCGGCTGCGACGCGGGCCACCGCGTGGGCGCCGGCCAGCACGCCGTAGGCGCCGTCGTAGCGGCCAGCCAGCGGCTGCGAGTCCAGGTGCGATCCGAGCAGTACATAGGGGGCCCCGGGAATAACCTCGATGGTGCCGAACTGGTTTCCGGCCGCATCGACTTTCTCCGTGAAGCCATGCCGGGCCAGCCACTCGCCGAACCAACGGCGGGTGGCATGGTCCGCCGTCGTGCCCGCCTGCCGGTCCACGCCGCCGCCGGCGGTGGCGCCGAAGCCGGACATGGTGGCGAAGTCAGCCAGAAATTCCTCGTTGGTGGTGCTCATCGGGTTTCCTCCCCGCTAGTTGCCATTGCCGGATCCCGGTCTTCCTGCGCCGGGAACTTCTCTGCGCCAAAGCGGATCTCGCCGCCCACCATAGTCGCCAGCACTTGGGTGGCGCCGATCTGCGATGGGTCGACGGCGGTGGGGTCCTGATCCAGGAAGACCAGGTCGGCCAGCATTCCCGGCACCAAACGCCCCTTGGACCCGTCCGTTCCCGTGGCGGCGGCGGAGCCTGCAGTGTAGGCGTTCAGCGCCTCGGCCGCGGTGACTCTCTCTTCCGGTCCGTACACCTCGCCGGACGGGGTCAGCCGCTCGACGAAGGACTGCATCACGGTCAGCGGCCGGCCGTTGGACACCGGGCGGTCCGAGCTGCCCGGGAGAGTGGCGCCGCGCTTCAGCAGGCCGTTGGCCGGGTAGGACGTCGCCGTCCGTTCCGGTCCCAGCAGCTTTGCCATGCCGTCGCCGAACTCCGTGATGAAGTGCGGTTGCGGGACCAGGACGATGCCTGCCTCGGCGATGCGGTCCAGCTGCTCGGGGCGGATCACGCCACCGTGTTCGATCCTGTTGGGCAGCGGCTTGCGGCCATACGTTTCCTGCGCTTCGATGATGATGTCGATCGCGTGGTCCACGGCATGGTCGCCGATCGCGTGCATGGCGATGGACCAACCGGCCCGATACGCCTGGAGCGCGGAGGAGCGCAGCTCCTGGGCGTCCATCTGCAGGTAGCCGTGGTTGTGCGGGCAGCCCACGTACTCTTCGGTCACGTAGGCGGTGCTGCCCAGCAGCGATCCGTCGCTGAAAATCTTCACCGGCCCCAGCCGCAGCCAATCGTCGCCCAGACCGGTGCGGATGCCGGCATCCAGGCCCCGGGACTCCGGGTCTGCCTCGTGCCCCGGCACCTGGTGCAAAGCGTCCAGAACCATCATCGGCTGCATCCGGACACTCAGCAGTCCCTTGTCGCGTGCGCTCTGGTACGCGCCGAACTCGCGCGGCGAGTAGCCGATCCAGCCGCCCGCGATGCCGGCATCGGTGACGCTGGTGATGCCCTCGGTCAGGTAGTGGGACGTGGCCAGGTCCAGCGCACGCTCGATGGTGGCCAGCGGGTAGGGCAGCATGATGTCCTGCACCAGCCGCATGGCGTTCTCCTCCAGCAGCCCGGTGGGCCGCCCCTCGGCATCCCGCGCAACAATGCCGCCGTCGATCGGCGCGGCAAGGTCAGCACCGCGTGCCACGATCAGGTCCAGGGCAATGCCGTTGACGTTGCAGGCATGGCCGGACGAATGCTTGATCCAGACCGGGCGGCCGCCGGAGGCAGCATCGAGCCGATCGCGGTCCGGCTGGGCACCGTTGTGCAGCAGCGGGCTGTACCCCGAGGCCACCACCCATTCGTCTTCCGCGAGCGAAGCAGCGGCGTCGGCTATCACCGCATACGCCTCGTCCAGGCTCGCGACGGATCCAAGATTCGCTTCCATCAGGCCGAGCCCGAACCACACGCTGTGGGCGTGTACATCGTTGAAGCCGGGGACAATGACGGCGCCTGCGGCGTCGACCACCCGTCGGGCGCGGGGAACACTCTGCTGGTCGACGTCGAGTGCCAGCACCTTCCCATCGTGGATCAGCAGGCTTTCAGCCACCGGTTGTTGGGGATCCTGGGTCAGAATGCGGGCGTTGCGGATCAGGAGATCGACGAGCATGAGTCCTCTTCGTGCTTTCGCTGCGGCGTGCCCGCAACGATCGGTGGCGTGCAGGGCCATGCCGGGCCGCCACCTTCATTTGAACACTGGAGTATTGTCGCGCTCAATGGCTAAATGACGCCATAACTTCTGGATGGATTAGGCGATTGCATAAGATGGACCTATGAGCGAGTCGCTAGCAGAGGTCCTTGCGCACGGCGCCAGCCTGCCCCGGGAGTTCAATCCGAACACGCCAGCTGAGCCTGAGTGGATGGAACTGATCCAACGCTTGTGGCAGGAGCGCGATTCGCTGGTCAGCGACTTCCTGGAACGCTTCGCGAGCATCTCCTACGAGGGGGCGCTGGTGCCGGACGAGGATGTCCACCGGACCGCGGCAGACACCATGGAGATGTTCCTGTTCCTGCTGGCCGGGCTGGAACTGCCCGCAGACCTGCAGTCCCTGCCGCGCGACGTCGCTGCACGCCGGGCCCGTCAGGGGGTCCCGATGGAGGCCTTCCTGAGCGCGGTCCGCAATGACTTCAGGGTGCTCTGGAAAGGGCTTGAACGGGTAGCGCGCGGGCACGGTACCGAGATCCTCGTGGCCAACATGGACCGCGTTCTGGACACCGTGGAGAACTACGTCAGCAGCATCCAGCAAGCCTTTTCGGAAGAAGAAGCCTTGCTCGCCCGCGACAAACAATTGCACCGCCAGCGGCTGCTTTCGAGGCTCTTTAATACGGATACCCGAAACACCAGCGAGATGTCCGACATCGCCGCCGGGCTGGAGGTACAGAGCTCGGACGTGTTCGAGATGATGGCAGTCACTCGGGAGACGGCGGCGAAGTTGCCGCGCCAGCCCGGCGCGGATCGCCAGACCTTCAGCTACGAACGCGCCGGGGCGCTGTACCTTTTCCGCGTAGCCCGCGCCGGCCGGACGTGGCAGGACGACCCGCCCGAATTTCCTGCCGGCTATGTCCCTGGTGTGGAAGGCCTGGCGGCGATTCCCCAAGCAGCGGCGTCCGCCTTGGTACTGGCCACCAAACACGGGGAGGAGGCGGGACTGGCCACCGTTCCGGGAACCTGGATGACCATTGCCCGGGACCTACTGGAAAACGCCCTTCCCGGGTTCTCGCACCCGATCACCGCCGCCTTGGACCACTGCACACCGCACGAACGGCAGCGGTTGCTGCAGGTGGCACGCAGCTACGGCCGCACCGGCTCGATCAAGGAAACGGCGGAGGAACTGTACTGTCACCGGAACACGGTGGTCAACCGGCTGCATTCCCTGGAGGAGGTCATCGGGTTGGACCTGACCGTCCCGGCGCAGGCCGCCTTGGCGCTGGTAGCCCTCGCGGACTACAAAAAGTGAGTCGTCTTGTGGATATGCACAATCTGCTCTTGTCAAACCGGTGAGTATTGTCATTGTTTAGGGTATTGGCACTCCAATACAGTCGAGAGGTACTTCACAGCTCTACCGCGGGATGTCCTCCGTTCAGGGCCATTGGAATTATCGGGCTGGCACTGCTCCATCGACAACGCCGGCCCCGCTCAGCTTGAAAGGCAACCACGTGACGACGCCGCAATCCCTCAACACTCCTGGCGCACCGCCGACAGTTTCCGGCAAGGACGCGGGCAAGATCGCCCGCGCCGCCTTCGTCGGCACCGCCCTCGAGTGGTATGACTACTACCTCTTCGGCACCGCTGCTGCCCTGGTGTTTAACCGACTGTTCTTCACGGACCTGGACCCCACCGCAGCCCTGCTGGCCTCCTTCGCCACCTTCGGCGTGGGCTTCGCCGCACGCCCCATCGGCGCCGTCCTCTTCGGCTACATCGGTGACCGCTACGGCCGCCGTCCGGCCCTGCTGACCACGATCGTCCTGATCGGCGTTGCCACCGCCCTGATCGGCCTGCTGCCGGACTTCGAGGCCATTGGCTTGGCCGCACCGATCCTGCTCGCCGTGCTGCGCCTGGTCCAGGGCCTGGCCGTGGGCGGCGAATGGGGCGGCGCGGTGACCATGGCCGTCGAGCACGCCCCGGCGGAAAAGCGCGGCCGCTATGCCGCCTTGGTCCAGATCGGTTCGCCGGTCGCCACCCTGATGGCCTCCGCCGCATTCACGCTGGTGCTGCTGTTCCCGTCCGAGACCTTCGACGCCTGGGGCTGGCGCATCCCGTTCCTGCTGGCCATCCCGATGCTGCTCGTCGCGCTCTGGATCCGCTTGAAGGTGGAAGAATCCCCGATCTTCAAGGACCTGCTGGCCCAGGAAGATACCGCCAAGGTGCCGGCGCTCGAGGTCTTCCGCCATGCCGGCGGACGCCTGTTCGTCGCCGTGTTGGCCGCGTTGCTCGGCGTTGGCGGTTTCTACATGATCACCACCTTCGCGGTCAGCTACGGAGCCAACACCCTCGGCGTGGACCGCAACGTGATGGTCAACGCCACGCTGGTCGCCGCCGTCGCCCAGATCATCGTCACCATTCTGATGGGCCGTCTCGCCGAGAAGGTCGGACCGGGCAAGGTCACCATGTGGGGCGGCATCCTGACCGCCATCCTGGCCTTCCCGATCTTCGCGATGATCGACACCAAGTCCCCGCTGCTGATCACCCTGGCCATCACGCTGGGCATCATGCTGATTGCCGTGGCTTACGCCGTCAACGGCGCGCTTCTGACCGAGCTGTTCCCGGCCAAGCTGCGCTACTCCGGCGTGGCCCTGGGCTACAACATCGCCGGTGCCACCAGCGGCTTCATGCCGATGATTGCCACCGCCATGCTCGGCGTCTCCGGGAACGCTTCCTGGGGCGCGGCGATGATCCTGGCCATCATCGCGCTGCTCACCGCCGTCGGCGGATTCGTCGGCGAGCGGATGCGTGTCCAGGACAAGCAGATCGTGGCCGACGCCTAATCCTGCTGCCCGCGCCAACCGGTGCGGGTCCCGGCGGCCGGCACGGACCGCCGTCGAAAGCAGCACTCTCTAACAACGCGCGGGGGAGCCGTCCAACCAGACGGCTCCCCCGCGTCATCACCAAGGAGCAATGGATGATCACCGAAGAACAGGCCCGGCGTATCCTCGAGGCAGTCGACGCCGCTTTCGACGAACAGCTCTCTTTCACCCAGGAACTGGTGAAGCATCCGTCGCTGCGCACCCAGGAAGGCAGCGCCCAGGACCTGCTGCATGCGGCCATGGCGGAGCGCGGGCTGGATATGGACCGCTGGCAGCTTGATCCCGAGGAACTCGCCACGCATGAGGGGTTCGGTCCGGTCACCGTCTCTTACGAGGACGTCACGAACGTCGTCGGAACCTATCGGCCCGCCACCGAAGCCGGCCGCTCGCTCATCCTCAACGGTCACGTCGACGTGGTGCCGGAGGGCCCGGCAGAGCACTGGTCCCGCTCCCCCTGGGACGCCCCCATCATCGACGGCTGGATGTACGGCCGCGGCGCCGGCGACATGAAGGCCGGACTGGCCGCCAACCTTTTCGCGTTCGACGCCGTCCGGGCCGCCGGACTGGAACCGGCCGGCCGCATCCACTTCCAGTCCGTCGTCGAAGAAGAATGCACCGGCAACGGCTCGCTGTCCGCACTGATGCGCGGTTACCGGGCGGATGCCGTGATCATCCCGGAGCCCGAAGAGGACATGCTGGTCCGGGCCAACGTCGGAGTCCTCTGGTTCAAAGTACGTGTCAGCGGCAGCCCGACCCATCCGCGCGAGATGGGCACCGGCTTCAACGCCATCGACGCCGCCTACACCGTCATGACCGCTCTGCGTGGGGTCGAGGAGAAGTGGAACGCTGACCGCGGCCAGCACCGCTTTTTCGAGGACCTGGAGCACCCGATCAACTTCAATTTCGGGCAGATCGTCGGCGGGGACTGGCCCTCCAGTGTTCCGGCGTGGTGTGAAGTCGACGTGCGGGCCGCCATCTACCCCGGCATCCCGGCCGAACAAGCCTGGAATGAAGTGCAGCAATGCCTCGCCCAGCTACAGACCGGACCCGCACCGATCAACGCCGTCGCCACCAAGACCGGATTCTTTTCCGAAGGATACGTACTGGAACCCGGCAGTGACGCCGAGTCGCTGCTGGAGAGCACCCACGAGCAAGTCTTCGGCACCGAGCTTGGCAGCTTCACCACCCCCGGTTACCTCGACGGACGCGTTTTCACGCTCTACGCCGACACCCCCACGCTGGTGTACGGACCGATCTCCGAAGCGATCCATGGCTTCGACGAACGGGTGTCCGTCGAGTCAGTCCGGCGGATCACCAAAAGCATCGCCCTGTTCATCGCCAACTGGTGCGGGGTCGACGAGCAGCGATAGGCCCGTTGCCGCCGTCATCGGTTCCAGCCGGTGACGGCGGCTATGGCTCGTTGACCCGGTTCCGGACAAAATCCGGCAGCTGACGCCCTTCCCACCAGGACACCACATGGTTAATGACCGTTCCCAGGACCAAGGAGACGGCAATAGCCAGCAGCACGGCAAACTCCGTGGTCAGCTGGGGCCAGGCGCCGGAGAGTGCGCCGACGCCCACCGAGTACACGGACCACAGCACGCCGGCGATGACGGAGTGGGCCAAGAACCGGCGGCCCGGCTGGGGAATCATCCCGGCCGCCACATTGAGCGTCAGCCGCCCCAAGGGCACAAACCGGGACGTCATCACCAGCGGCAGGCCCTTGCGCCCCAGCCGGGTGCGGGCGGCGCGGAAGCCGGACTGCCAGTGGTCCCCGGAGAATAACTTGCGCTCCGAGAGGTTGAAGTGGCGCACCAAGACGAAAGTGGCGGCGTCACCCGCCACCGCCCCGGCCAGCATGGCTGCGGCCAGCAGGTAGGGGTCGAGCTGGTCCGTATGCACCGACAACGATCCCAGTGCAACAAACAGTGTGGTGCTCGGCACCGGAGGAACCATGGCGGACACGGTCACGAATAACGCCCCGGCGAGATAGATCCACCAATAATCCAGACTGCGCAGCAGTTCGCCGAGTTCCTCCATCCCTCTATCCTCCCCGAAGCACAGGGCGGAAGCCTGAAGGACGCTGCACCGGGGTGCTTCGACGGTCCAGGTGCCTAGACTTAGCCCATGAGCAACATGGAGACTGCACCGCGGGAAGTCGTCTGCACGTTGGAAGCCGACGCCGCCGACGTGGAAGTCCTGGCCCCGAGGGATGTCCCACTGGGCGGGGTCCGCGCCATGAACGTCCGCCGGACCTTGCCGCAAAAACGCCGCAGCCTGATTGGAGCATGGTGCTTCCTCGATCATTACGGGCCGGATCCGGTCTCGCAGAGTGGCGGCATGCAGGTTCCGCGCCACCCGCACACCGGCCTGGCCACGGTCAGCTGGCTGTTCTCCGGAAAGATCTCGCACCGGGATTCCGCCGGGTTTGAGGCCATCGTGCGCCCCGGCGAGGTGAACCTGATGATTGCCGGCCGCGGCATTTCGCATCAGGAATTCTCCACGCCGGACACTACCTTCCTGCACGGCGCGCAACTGTGGTTCGCCCTTCCGGATTCGACCCGGAAAATGCCGCCGACGTTCGAGCATTACACGCCGGACCCGGTCATCGGCGACGGCACTGAACTGCGGGTCTTCATCGGCTCCCTGGCCGGTTCCACCTCGCCGATCAACACGCGCACCCCGCCGCTGCTGGGCGCCGAGGCGGTCCTTCGGGCCGGATCGCGACTGGAACTCGACCTGGACCCTGCGTTTGAACACGGCATCCTGCTGGATACCGGCGACCTGCGGCTGGACGGGGACGAGGTTCCGGTAGACCACCTCGTCTACCTCTCCCCCGGACGCGGCCGGGTGGTGCTGGAGGCGGGGGACGCCCCGGCACGGCTGCTCCTGATCGGCGGCGAGCCGTTGGGCGAGCAGATCATCATGTGGTGGAACTTTGTGGGGCGGAGCCACGACGAGATCGTTGCCTACCGCGCCGCCTGGCAGGCCGAGATCGACGCCGAGCCCGCGCAGCAACCGGCCGGAGGTACCTACCCGGACGGCACCCCCTTTCCGCGGTTCGGCCCGTACCCGGAAGGGATGCCGGCCCCGCTCCCGGCGCCAACGCTGCCGACCGTCCAGTTGCGCCCCCGAGGCTGACCCGCAGAACATCCCCGGCCCACACCGACAGGAGACAGCATGGAACCCGAATCGCCGATCACCGTCCGCCTTCATGCCGAACGCCACCGTTACGAACTGGTGGATGGAGACAAGGTGATCGGCAAGGCCCACTGGCTGCCGTTCGAGGGCAGCACCGGGCCGGAACGGATCTTCTTCCACACCACGGTCAAGGAGGAATACTCCGGCCAGGGGCTCGCCGGCCGCCTGGCCCGGTTCTCGCTCGACGACACCATTGCCTCGGGCCTGGCGGTGGTCACCGTGTGCCCCTATTTCAAGGCTTACGTGGAGAAGCACCCGGAATACCAGCCCAAGACCGTGCCCGTCCGGCCCCAGCACCTGCAGGCGGTCGCAGAACTCACCAGCGAGTAATCCGCCCCGCGCATGTGGAGGTCCCCGCTGGACCTGCGCCGATCGTTCCAGCATGCGGACCGGTCGGAACTCCCGCCGCTGGCCGCCAGTTGTTAAGGCGAGAGATGGTCACCACGCGCGGGCTGTGAGCCCGGGCAGGCAAGGAGCAGGGCATGGGAATGTTCGACAAGCTGGTCCGCAAGGGCAAAACCATGGCGATCCAGTATGCCAAAGAGCAGCTGGCCCAGCGCACCGGTCAGCCGCGCCAGAACCGTCCGCAGGATTCCGGGGGCGGCTACAACCGGGGCTCCGGGTACGGCCAGCAACCCGGCTACGGGCAGGACCGTGGGTACAACGACGGCGGCTACGGCCAGGACCGCGGGTACAACGACGGCGGCTACAACCGCCGCGGCGGGTACGACGCCGGTCAGTATCCGCCTGCGCAGCAGCCCCACGGCGGCCAGCCCGGCCCCGCCGCGGGACGTGACGCGGACGAGGCCGCCATTGCCAAGTACAAATACATGCTTCACACGGCGCCGCCGCAGGATATGGAGCGGGCGCACGCCGAAGCGTTCGCGCGCCTGACGCCGCAGCAGCGCGCCATGCTCCGTGAGGACCTCAACAGCCAGCTTCCTGCCTCGGAGCGGGCTGCCTCCGACCAGCCGGAAACCCTGGCCAGAACCGCAACCCGCGCCGAAGTTGCCCAGCCGGGATTCATGGAACGGATCCTCGGCCGGAGCGGGACGGGACGCGGCGGCGGCGGCCGCTTGGCGGCGGGTACGGCCGGTGCCGCCGGCGGCTTGGGCGCCGGACTGCTCGCCGGAGTGGCCGCAGGGTTCGTCGGCTCGGCCATCGCCGGTCCCCTCTTGGACGGGTTCTCCGGACTCGGCGACGGAATTGCCGGAGCGGCGGAAGGAATCGGCGACAGCGTTGCGTCCGCTGGGGAGGGCTTTGCGGACAACGCCGGGTTCGGCGGCATCTTCGGCGACGGCGCGGGCGGCATCTTTGGCGACGCAGCCGAGGGCCTCGGCGACTGGGAAAATTGATCAGGCCGTCGACTGGCCCTTGAGGGCGCGCAGGGTTACCGGGCATTGCGGTTCGCAGTAGCCTTGCGGGTGTCGGGCGGCCTCCTCCGGCGCCCGTGCCAATGGATCAACCGCAACGGGCCGGCTGCGCCGGCCACCGGGAAGGAGCCATCCCATGCCCACCTACAAGATCGGCTATTTTGTCGGCAGCTTGTCCAGCTCTTCCATCAACCGAACGCTGGCGAAGGCTCTGATCAAGCTGGCTCCGGCCAGTCTGGAGTTCAACGAGATCGCCATCAAGGACCTGCCGCTGTACAGCCAGGACTATGACGACAACTTCCCGCCCGAGGCCCGGACTCTGAAGGAAGCCATCGAAGCCTCCGACGGCATCCTCTTTGTCAGCCCCGAGTACAACCGCTCCATTCCCGGCGCCTTGAAGAACGCCATTGACTGGGGTTCCCGCCCGTGGGGCACCAACTCCTTTGCCCGCAAGCCCACCGGCATCGTCGGCGCTTCCCCGGGCGGCATCGGCACCGCCGTCATGCAGTCCTCCATGCGTGGTGTGCTGAGCTTCCTCGATGCGCCGCAGTTGAACGCCCCGGAGGTCTACATTGCCTTCAAGCCGGAGGCCTACGGGGAGGACGGCGAGGTCAAGGACGAGTCGACCAGGGGTTTCCTGAGCCACTACATGGCGGAGTACGGGGCGTTCGTCGAACGGGTCCTGGCAGTCAACGCTCCCGGCCACATCGGCGACCCCGACAGCGAAAAATAGCCTCGCGGGTCGACGGGGTTAATGAGCCCGCCCATCGACTGATGGCCCCCGGACCTCCAAGTCCAGGGGCCATGGCCATCGTCAGCGCCGGTCAGTCGTAGGCTTCCGGCCCCTGCTCATCGGCCACGTCGAACTCTTCAGAGGCCGCGCCGTCGTTGGTGTCCTCTTCAGTAGGCGGCGGGGTGACGAGCAGCGCCGTCCCTTCGTAGGGCCCCAGCTGCAGGTAGAAACTGTGCAGGTCATCCAACGTGCCGATGGCCTCGCCGCTGAAGGCGTCGGTCACTTCCGACCCCAGCTGCAGCGCTTCGGAGCGGACGGTGCCGGCCATTTCCTGGCCGGAGAAGTTCAGCACCGTGACTTCCTGCCCGCCGTCCACCAACTGGTGCACCATCACCAGCATGCCGCGCTGGGAGACATCGGGGACATCGATCAGCGCGCTCTTGGCGATCCCGTACTGGTCGCGGACTTCCAGGATCCGGGTCAGCTGCCGCGCGAAGGAGGATTCATCCTCGAGCTGCTCGGGCAGCGTGCCGTACAGCGCCCGCGCCATCGGCATGCCGGCCGTTGACGCCTGCGCCGACGGATCGAAGCCCATCAGGTCGTGCGCGCCGCGGTTGATCCAGCGGGTGTCCCCGCGCGACATCAGCCGGGACACCTTGCTGCGGTCCAGCGGAAGCATTCCGCACA
>NZ_JBLKRT010000022.1:0-73152 GCF_047607445.1 Arthrobacter sulfonylureivorans | reverse complement strand
GAAGTCAGGCCACAGCGCCTCGCAAAAGTAATACTCGCTGTAAGCGCTCTGCCACATCAGGAAGCCGGACAGCCGCTGTTCTCCGGACGTCCTGATCACCAGGTCCGGGTCCGGCTGGCCGCTGGTGTAGAGGTACTGGGAAATATCGTCCACGGTCAAGGTGTCCGCGACCTCCGCCAGGCTCCTGCCGTCGGCCTCGGCATGGCGCAACAAACCCTTGACCGCGTCAACAATTTCCCGGCGGCCACCGTAGCCCACGGCCACGTTGACGTGCACACCCTCCACGGCTGCGGTCTGCTCACCCAGGCTGCGGAGTTTGGCGGCAAGGTCTGCAGGGAGCGTCTCCAACGCACCGACGGGATGGACGCGTACGTTCTTGCCCTCGCCCAACCGGTCCAGGGTATTGCCGATGACACCCAGCAACTCCCGCAGTTCGTCTTCCGAGCGGCCCATATTGTCCGTGGACAGCATGTAGAGCGTGACCACCTTGACGCCCAGGTCGCCGCACCAGCCGAGGAACTCAAGAATCTTGTCTGCGCCGGCTTGATGCCCTTCCCTCGTCGGCGCCCCGGCCAGCTTGGCCCAGCGCCGGTTGCCGTCCACCACCACGCCAATGTGGCCCGGGATGCGGCCGGGGGCCAGCGAGCGCTGCAGGCGACGCTCATAGAGGCGGTAGAGGACGCCGGGAAGTGACACCGCACCCTGCCTTCCTGATCGCCCATTCACGACTTCGAATTCTATCCTCCCGCTCGGGCGGTCCCGAACACACCCCTTGTTACCCGTGAGTAACAAATGGGCGCGCGGGCGCTAGAATATCCGCATGAGTGAACACCGTGCTGCTGCCGGGCCGTACCCACGCGATATTGACGGTTCGAGCGCACGGGTTGAGGCGACGGACGGACCTGTCGAGCGGGCTGTTGAGCAGGTTGCGGACGCACTCAATATCAAACCGAAGTTCCGCGGCTGGCTGCATGCCGGTGCCACTCCCCTGGCCTTGGCAGCGGGGATCGTGCTCGTGGCGCTCGCGCCGACCGCGGCCGGAAAATGGGCTTGCGCGGTCTACGCCTTGACCGGGCTTTTGCTTTTCGGCGTCAGCGCCGTCTACCACCGCGGCAACTGGAGCCCGCCGGTGAAGCTGCTGCTTAAGCGCCTGGACCATACCAACATCATGCTGGTCATCGCCGGCACCTACACGCCGCTGGCTTGGGCGCTGCTGGAACCGCCGAAGGCCGCGCTGTTGCTCTGGCTGATCTGGGCCGGCGCCATCGCCGGTGTGGGTTTCCGGGTGCTCTGGCCGCACGCCCCGCGTTGGCTCTACGTCCCGATCTATTGCGCACTGGGACTCGCGGCGTTGTTCTACTTGCCCGACTTCTTCACTGCCAGCGTCCCCGCCGCGGTGCTGATCTGCGCGGGCGGCGCGTTCTACATTGCCGGTGCCGTCGTTTACGGAATCAAGCGGCCGAACTTCTCGGTGACCTGGTTCGGTTTCCACGAGTTCTTCCACGCCTTCACCGTGGTGGCTTTCGTTTGCCACTACATTGCCATCATGATCGCGGTGCTTGGCTCCGCCGGCTGAGGACCACCGCCGGCGTCAGGGCGTCCGGCGTTTTGCCCGCGGTGCTAGCGACCTGCCGCGCCGAGCCCTGCCAGGCCGAGCTCCGTCAGCAAGGCAGCGGCCGTTGGCACCGGGCGGCGACAGACCATCCCGCGGCAGACATACGCCAATGCACCGTCCGCGGGAACCGGTTTGTCCGCCAGCAGCGGGGCCGGTTCTTCCAGTCCTGGCTCCGCCGGGTGACGGGCGACGACGATGCCCGGGCTGCCGCTGGCACGCGCAGCAGTGATCAGGTCAGCGGCTGCATCCGGGGCTCCGGTCACGGCCAGTTCGACCGGTCCGGCCGTGAGTGCCTGAGCCGCGGCCAGGCCCCACCCGGCGGCCCGTGGAGCGCGGGCCGCGATCCGACCCAGATAACCGAGCAGCCGGCCGGCCAGTTCGCGGTGCTTTACCGACCCGCTGTAGGCGGCGTAGGTGGCCAGCACGCCGGCGAACAGGCTGGTGCCGCTGGGTGTGGCACTCTCCAGCGGGTCAGCCGGCGGAACGGCTCCGGCGGCGGCTGCCACCTGCGCCGCCGGGACAGCTTGGTCGCTGAGCGTGCCGTCCCGTAGGAACACTGTCTCCGCCCGGAGGACCAGCCCCTCTGCGGCGCGGTACCAGCGGCTTTCCCCGGTAGCGGCGTACAGCGAGAACAATCCCTCCGCGCAGCCGGCATAGTCCTCCAGCAACCCTTCAAAGGGCTGCGCCGAACCATCGTGTGAAACGCGGGCCAGCCGGCCGGTGTCGTCCAGATGCACGGACAGTACATAGTTGGCCGCCGCCACTGCGGCCTCGGTGAGGTCGGCCCGGTCCAGCAACTCTCCCGCTTCGGCCAGCCCGGCCACGGCCAGCCCGTTCCAGCCGGCCACAACTTTTTCGTCCCGTGCCGGCTGTGGCCGCTGCTGTCGGGCCGCCAGCAGTACCGGACGCAGCGCCGCCCAGCGGAGCTGCTCGTCGGGTTCCAACGGCCTCCCCGGATGCAGCGTCGACCGCGTACCGGTGACGTTGCCCCGCTCGCCCACGCCCATGACGGACGCCACCCAGCCGCCGTCGTCGTCGCCGAGCACCTCGCGCAGTTCAGCGGGAGACCACACATAGGTGGCACCCTCGTGGTGGACGCCATCGACGATGGTGTCAGCGTCAAGCGAGGAAGCGATGCCCCCGTGGGACAGCTGCAGCCGGTCCACCAACCACCCGGCAGTGCCCGCCGCGACGGCGCAACCAAGTTCCCGGTCCGGCCCCGCCGGCGACTGGACGGCCCATTGCGCGTAGGCGCGCAACAACTGGACGTTGTCGTAGAGCATTTTCTCGAAATGCGGCACCGTCCAGCGGCGGTCCACGGTGTAGCGGGCAAAACCGCCCTCAAGCTGGTCGTACAACGCGGACCCGGCCATGGCCCGCAACGTGCGGGCGGACAATCCGGCGGCGAGCTGTGCCGATTCGGAGCGGGACGCCCCGGCATGCCGGAGCAGGAAATGCAGCACGGCCGACGGCGGGAATTTGGGCGCGCCGCCGAAACCGCCGAAGACCGTGTCTTCCTGGCCCGACAAGACTTCGACGGCTTCTTCGAGGACTGCCTGGCGGTCGTCGCCGCCCCCGGCGTCGGCGGGCGGCATCCGTACCGGCCCCCATCCGGCCTCCGGGCCTCCGGCCGGCAGCGGCAGGCCGCCACTAGGCTCCACGGAAAGGTCGCCGAGGAGCCCACGGTTCGCTTCCCCTGCCTGTGCCAGCGCCTGCGCCACCGACGCAGCCGTGGTCTCTACGGCCCCGCGCCGCTGCTCCCAGGCCTCATGGACCGCTTGGAGGACCTGACGGAACGACGGCTGGCCCGGCTGCGGCCGCGGCGGGAAGTACGTGCCCGAGTAAAAGGCCCTGCCGTCCGGAAGCGCGAACACGCTCATGGGCCAGCCGCCCTGTCCGGTCATCAGCTGGGTGGCCGACATGTAGATGCTGTCCACGTCCGGACGTTCTTCCCGGTCCACCTTGACCGGGATGAAGTGCTCGTTCAGATATTCTGCGGTGGCTTGGTCCTCGAAAGACTCCGCCGCCATCACGTGGCACCAGTGGCAGGCCGCATAGCCTACCGAAACAAAAACAGGCACGTCGCGCAGACGTGCCTGTTCGAAGGCCTGGTCGCCAAAGGGCCACCAGTCCACGGGATTTCCGGCGTGCTGGCGCAGGTAGGCCGAGGCCTCCGAGCGCAGTCTGCCGGCCACGGTCAGTCCCCGCGTTCCGGACGGCCAGAACCGCCGCCGGCTTCGCTGGTTCCGCCGGCTGCCGGAGCCTCTCCCCCGGCATAATGATCCGTCCCGCTGGTACCGGATCCACTGGATCCGGTCGATCCGGGACCGCCCTGCCGTGCATCCGCGGCAAGGTTCTCGTCCACTTGCGAGCGGTAGCGGACCCGCCGGATGCGCCGGGTCATGTCCCAGATCAGGAAGACCACGACGGCGGCCAGCGCAAAGGTGAAGAAGAAGCCCCACGGTCCAGGCGAAACCTGGTCCGCGTCGAGTCCGGGCCGGAGGGTGGGCTCGCCGGCACCGGCAGCGACGGCGGCAAGGATCTGGATCAGGGGCAAATCATTCTCTTTCTGGGTGCAGCCGGGACACGAGGCTCCGGCGCTGGTTGGCTGCAGGCACTATCTTATGCCTGCAAAGAAATCCGTCTCGGGCACGCTGGTCTCCACCCGTGCGTGGATCAGCGAGAAATCCTCCCAGGGCCAGACCGTCCGCTGCATCTCCTCGGAGACGGCGAAGAAGAACCCTGCAGGCTCCACCTGGGTCCGGTGCGAGAGCAACGCGCGGTCGCGGTGGCGGAAGAAGTCGCCGCAGTCGATCTGCGTGGTGGTGCGGTGGTTCGGCATCGGCGGCTGGTGGCCTTCGGCGTCGGCCTCCAGCCAGGCCGCGAGGCGCGCCGCGTAGGGCGACTGCAGCCCTGCTTCCTCCAGCGCATAGTGGAGTGCGCGGAACCGCTCCGGGTTGAAAGCGCGGTCATAGTAGAGCTTCAGCGGCTCCCAGGCGCTGCCCGCCTCCGGATAACGCTCGGGGTCGCCGGCTGCGTGGTACGCCTCCACGGCCACCTTGTGGGCCATGATGTGGTCCGGGTGCGGATAGCCGCCGTTCTCGTCGTAGCTGATCACCACATGCGGCCGGAACTCACGCACCAGTTTGACCAGCGGGGCGGCGGCCCGCTCCAGCGGCAGCGTGGCGAAGCTGCCGAACGGCAGCGGCGGCAGCGGGTCCCCCTCCGGCAGGCCGGAATCAGCGAACCCCAACCAGCGCTGTTGGATACCCAGTTCGGCCGCGGCCTGCGCCATTTCCAGCCGGCGGATCCCGGCAAGGTCCCGGTGCGCCTGCGGATCCGAGGCAGCCTCGGCGTTGAGAATGTCTCCGCGCTCACCGCCGGTGCAGGTAGCAACCATCACCTGGACGCCCTCCGCGGCATAACGCGCCATCGAGGCCGCGCCTTTACTGGATTCGTCGTCCGGATGGGCATGGACCGCCAGCAGGCGCAGTCCGTCACTCTGCGCTGGCTGGGCTGCATCGAAGCTCACGTGGCTGCTCCTGGGAAATCTGGCGTGGGCGGGAGGATAAACTTGAGGGCGTGAGCACCGCAGGCCCCCGTACTCCTCAGACTTCCTCCAGCTTAACTGTTTCCAACCGTTACGGCACACCGCGGCGATCCCTGTCCCGCCGCGCCAAACTTGCGCTGGCTGGCGGCGCCCTCGGAGTCGCCGTTATTGGCGCAGGCTTTTTTGCCCTGGGCCAAAACGGCCCGCAGATTGAGAGCAAGGACGTTGGCTTTACCGTGGCCGACGCTGGACACATCACCGTGGACTTCCAAGTCACCAAGGATCCGGAAGCCACCGTCCACTGCGCCGTACAGGCCCTGAGCGACAACTATGCGGTAGTCGGCTGGAAAGTGGCCACGATTGGCCCCGCCAACGAAGCTGCTTCCGGGACCACAGCGCACCGCGTCCAGCTCCGAACTGAATCCATGGCCGTCTCCGGCGGTGTGGACAGCTGCTGGGCCGACGACGCCAACAGCTGACGCAGCACTCGCCGCGTACCGCGCCCCCATCCGGCCCCAGCGTGATCCGGGCGGGCGCACCCGGAACGGGCGAAAACTTCCTTTACCACCTTGTTATTGGGAAATCCGGCGACGGCTGACTACAATTGAGCAAATACATTCCACCCCGCCAAGCTGGTGAACTGGGAACATCCCAGAACGAATTGATTCACCACCACGGCGGGGTCTTTGCATCAAGTGGCCGCCGGCATGGCGGCCTTTTGTGCAAAGTGCCACCGTGCCGGCACCGCGTCCAGCGGCTCCGGCAGCAATTAAGGAGAACTACGTGTCCACTTCCAGCGCACCCGTCGCCTGGCTCACTCAGGAAGCCTACGACCGCCTGAAGGCTGAACTGGATCACCTTTCGGGCCCCGGCCGGGCAGAGATCGTCGACCGCATCGAACAGGCCCGCTCCGAGGGGGATCTCAAGGAGAACGGCGGCTACCACGCGGCCAAGGAAGAACAGGGCAAGGCTGAAGCCCGGATCCGCCAGCTCACCGACCTGCTGCGGAACGCGCACGTGGGCGAAGCACCGGCAGATGACGGAGTCGTCGAGCCGGGCATGGTCATCGAGGCCAAGGTCGCCGGTGACACTGAGCGCTTCCTGCTGGGCAGCCGCGAGGTTGCCGGCGAATCCGACTTGGACGTGTACAGCGAAAAGTCCCCGCTCGGCGCGGCCATCCACGGCCTGCGGGTGGGAGACTCCACCACCTACGCTGCCCCGAACGGCAAGCAGATTTCGGTGGAAATCATCTCGGCCACCCCTTACGCCGGCTGATCAAGCACGCTGACAGACGCGGAAGGCGGGTTCCCTCAGGGAACCCGCCTTCCGCGTCTGTACGGGTCGATAGCCGGCAGCCGTTAGCCGGCGGGTGCAAGCCTGCGCGGTCAGCCGAGACGGGGCTGTCGACGGCGCAGCAGCACGGCGGCGATCACTCCGCCGGCTGCCCCGAAGAGGTGGGCCTGCCAGGAAATGCCGGGCACCGCCGTCGGCAGCACACCCCACAGCACCGAGCCGTAGAAAATGAAGATGACCACGGCCAGCAAGATCTGCCGCCAACTGCGGTTGTAGAAGCCGCGCACCAACAGATAGGTCAGCAGCCCGAAGACCAGGCCCGAAGCACCGATCGTCAGGCCCGCGCCCGTCAGCCAGACTCCCAGCCCGGAGGCCAGCCAACTGCAGGACAGCACCACCAGGAACCGCCGGATCCCTTCCAGCAGCGTCAGGAACCCGAGCACCAGCAGCGGCAGAATGTTGCTCAACAGGTGGCTGGTATCAGCATGCAGCAGCGGGGCGAAGAGCACTCCGTCCAGCCCGTCCAGCCGGCGTGGCGCGATCCCCAGCAGCAGGCTGAAGTATCCGCCGGCGATCACATTGACCAGGAAGACCGCCCAGAGCAACACCGCAAACACCCCGGCTCCGGCCAGGGCCTGGGCGGGGCGCAGGGCCTGGCTGCCGGCCACGGGTCAGTGGACGACGACGGGCTGGAAGCCCTCGGCGCGGAGGCTGCCGAGCACCAGTTCGCAGTGCTCGTGCCCCTTGGTCTCGATGTCGATAGTGATGGCAACGTCGCCCATGCTGATGGAGCCGCCGATCCGCGTATGGTCCACACGGGTAACGTTGGCGTCCGATTCCGCGATGATCCGCGAAATCTGGGCCAGCGAGCCGGGTCGGTCATCGAGCATGATGCGGACGGACATGAAACGGCCGGAGGCGTACAGGCCCCGCTGGATGACCTTCAGCATCAGCATGGGATCGATGTTTCCGCCCGAGAGGATGACCGCTGTGGTTCCCGGATTCGGGATGACGCCCTCCATCAGCGCGGCCACGCCGACGGCGCCGGCCGGTTCGACGACCAGCTTGGACCGCTCGATCAAGAAGATCAGCGCTCGGGCCAGGGCGTCTTCGCTGACGGTGACCACGTCGTCCACCAGTTCCCTGATGATCGAGAACGGCAGTTGCCCGGGACGACCCACGGCGATGCCGTCGGCCATGGTGGACACCTTCTGCAGCGGGACCAGGGCGTCGGCGGCGAGCGACGGCGGATAGGCCGCAGCATTTTCCGCCTGCACCCCGATGACCTTGATCTCGCGGCCCAACTCTTTGGCTCGTGCTTTGACGGCGGTGGCGACTCCGGCCAGCAGTCCGCCGCCACCGACACCCATGACGATGGTGTCCACGTTCGGAACCTGTTCCAGGATTTCCAAGCCGAGCGTGCCCTGGCCGGCAATGATGTCCGGGCTGTCGAACGGGTGGACGAACACCGCGCCGGTCTCCTCGGCGAAGCGTTTGGCTTCGGCGAGGGCCTCGTCCACGTTGTGGCCATGCAGGACCACTTCGGCGCCGTGGCCGCGCGTGGCTGCCAGCTTGGGCAGCGCTACGCCGAGGGGCATGAAGATGCGCGCCTTGATGCCCAGTCGGGCCGCGGCCACCGCCACTCCCTGGGCGTGGTTCCCGGCGGAGGCGGCCACGACCCCGCGCGACTTCTCCTCGTCGGTCAGCCCCGCCATGCGCACGTAGGCTCCGCGGACTTTGAAGGAGCCGGCGCGCTGCAGGTTCTCGCACTTGAAGAAGACATCGGAACCGACCATCCGGCCCAGCGCACGGGATTGTTCGATCGGCGTCTTGGCGATGACCCCATCAAGGGTTTTCCGTGCTGCCTGGATGTCATCAAGTGTGACGGGCAGTTGGGTGGTGGCTGTCACTTGTCGGACTCTTTTCTGCGCAGCTGGACGCGGCGTCGGCGGACGGGTTCCTGATCTGAAGTCTCTGGCGGGTTGCCCGGACCGGGCGAAGCCAGCGCCGGTTCAGGAGCCATGTAGGGCTCTTCCACCGGTGGAGGAGCCCCCAGTGCCGGATCTGTTTCCCATCCCCGCGCGGCGATGTACTTGACGACGGAGTTGAGGATGGCGAGCAGGGGCACGGCAAACAGTGCCCCGGCGATGCCGGCGACCATCGAGCCGCCTGCCACGGCAAGCACGACTGCCAGCGGATGCAGCGACACGGCCTTGCCCATGACCAGCGGCTGCAGCACATGCCCCTCGAGCTGCTGCACGCCCAGCACGATGGCGAGCATGATGAGCGCATTGACCCAGCCGTTGGCGACCAGTGCCAGCAGCACGGCAACGAACCCGGTCACCAACGCGCCGATGATCGGGATGAACGAGCCGAGGAAGACCAGAACGCCGAGCGGCAGGGCCAGCGGGACACCGATGATGGCGGCGCCGACACCAATCCCGACCGCGTCCACGAAGGCCACGAACATTTGGACCCGGATGTACTGCACCATCGAAGTCCAGCCCTTGCGGCCTGCGCCGTTGCCGGCCGCCCTGGCTTTCTTGGGCAACAGGCCGACGATGAAACGCCAGATCCGCTCGCCGTCGTAAAGGAAGAAGATCAGCGCGAAGATGGTCAGCAGCAGTCCGGTGAAGAGGTGCCCGGCCGTGGAACCCACGCTGAGGGCACTCGAAAAGATCGCACTGCTGTTGCTCTGCAGTTGCTGCAAGGCTTCGTTCAGGTAGGAGTTGAGCTGTTCGTTGGTCAGCCGGAGCGGACCATTGGTCAGCCAGTCTTGCACCTGGCCAATGCCTTGGAGCACCTGGTCCCACAGCTCGCTGAAGCCGATGTAAAGCTGCCGGCCAACCAAGGAGAGCGCGCCGCCGATCAAGCCGAGGAAACCGAGGATGGTGATGGCCACGGCCAGGCTCTTGGGCACCTTGGCCTTGCGCAGGAACCGAACCACCGGTGAAATCAGGGCGGAAATCAAGGCCGCGACCATCAGCGGGATGATCAGCAGCGAGACGAAGCTGAGCAGCCAGACCAACAGTCCGCCGACAACCAGGATCAGGCCCACCCGCCAAGCCCACGCCGCGCTGATCCGCAGCGCATAGGGCACGTCCTCGCGCACATGGTGCCTGCCGTCGGTGCCCGCCGATCGTCCCGCCGGCAGCGGGCGGTTTTCGGGGAATGACCGGTTCATAGACCCAATAGTTTCATATTGTCACCCCGACATGTGTTCAGTGAAGCTGCGCCGTAATGCCCCAGTTGCCGCCGAAGGAAGCGCCGGGCCGCAACCATGTCAGCCCGGTGCCGGAATTGAAGCTGTCCGCCGGCGCCGTCATCGGTTCCACCGCCAGCGCGCAGGCCCTCCCCGGGTACTTGGACGTGACGAATATATGCACGTACTGGAATGTTTCGTCCTGCCACAGACCGACCCACGAACCGCTATCCGACACCAAGGTGCTCACCACCCGACCGCTAGCCCCGGCAGACAGCCCGGTATAGGCACGGTCCATCGCCTGTTCCGCCAGCCGGGCACCCCCGCGCAGATCGGTCTGCTTATCGACCGGGACATCTGCCGCCGGAATCATGGTCTGCGGATCCGCCGGGAAGTACCGTGCGGCGGGGACCGTCAACGTCAACCGGTCGGCAGGTTCGTCTCCCAGCCGAAGGAATGGATGGGCACCCAGCGCCACCGGTGCCGCCGCGCCGGACAGATTCAGCAGCTCCTGCCGCACGGCCAGGTCACCGGCCTGGTCCAGGGAGTATTCGGCACTGTGGCTGAGCCGGAAGGGGTACCCGTGCTGCGGGAAGATCTCGGCACGCAGCACCACGCGGTGCTCGCTCCGTTCAACCAGCCGGTAGCCGGTATTGCGGAGTAGCCCGTGGATGGCGTGTCCGCGTCCCGGTTCCGTGATGTCGAGTTGCTGGGCGTCGCCGTCGAGTGTCCAGCGGCCTTCCGCCACCCGATTGGGCCACGGCGCCAGCAGGATGCCGCAGGCCGACGGCGGGATGCGATCGTCATCGTACGTTTCGGTCAGCTGCACGCCGTGCTTTTCGAACAGCCGGAGGCTGCCCGCCAGCTCGGTGATCACGGCCCGCGATCCGGCGCGCCGTAGTTCAAACTGTTCTCCGGTGGCTCCGTGGCCGCGCTCCCGCGTCATAGGGTCCACCGTACCGGCTGCCGCTTAAACAACCGACCCCGGCACTGGGCCGGGGTCGGTTCAAAAGGAAACTGTGGGCTATTCGTCGCCGCGCAGAATGGCGAGCAGGCGAAGGATCTCCACGTACAGCCAAATCAAGGTCACGGTCAGACCGAAGGCCGCCGTCCACGAGTACTTGCGGTCCACGCCCTGTTTGACACCCTGCTCGATCGAGGTGAAATCGACGATCAGCGAGAAGGCGGCCAGTCCGATGGCGATCAGACCGATGATGACGCCCAGCGGGATGCTGATGCCCATGATGCTGATCTCAGCGCCGCGCATGCCCCACTGGTTGTCCAGCACGCCAAACCACATCAGGCCGAGGTTCACCAGCGAGAAGAGTGCGTAGCCCAGCAGCGCAATCATGAAGAAGCGCATGGCCTTCGGCGTGGCCCGGACCTTGCCGCTCTTGAACAGCAGCAAGGTGACGGCGAAGACGCACACGGTGCCCAGCACGGCCTGCGGGGCGACGCCCGGGTACATGCCGTCAATAAACATGGACAGCCCGCCGACGAACAGGCCCTCGGCGCCTGCGTACGCCAGGATGAGCCCCTTGGACGGCTCCTTCTTGAAGGCGTTGACCAGGCCGAGCACCAGGCCGACGATCATGCCCGGGATCATCAGGATCGGGAACATCCAGCCGATGGCGCCGCCCACGACCACCAGGGACAGGCAGGCCAAAGTCTTGAAGATGACATCGTCGTAGGTCATCCGGCCAGTCTGGGCAGGGCCAGCGGACGGCTGGTTGTACAGGTCCTGCAACTGCTGGCTGGTCAGTTGCGTCTGGCCGGCCAGCGCGGTCGAGCCGGCGGCCGCAGATCCCGCTGGCGAGCTGCGGAACGCGTTGGGATTGTTGAAAACCGGATTTCCTCCGATTGCCATCTTGTTGTCCTCCATCGTCAGGGGGGCGAGCTAGTGATTACACTACCAATCCCAACGAACGACACCGCGGAAAATTCCATAACGTGCCGGTGAACTCTTCCGGACACCGCATTGCGGCCCGATGCGCCGACTCGGGCGGAGCATCCCCGCGGCGAAGCAGCACCCGCGGCGAAGCAGCACCCGCGGCGAAGCAGCACCCGCGGCGAAGCAGCACCCGCGGCAAACAGCCGCGTCCGGGGCGGAGCCCGCCGCGGGTAGAATGCTCCGGTGACTCCCAGTCCTTCCAACAAGCCGCGCCCCTCCGCGCAGGACAAACTGCCCCTGCGGATGCTCCATGACCGTCTTTTGGTGGCCCCGGACCAGGACAGCAGCGAGCGCCGTTCATCATCCGGGATTGTCATTCCGGCCACCGCAGTGATGGGCAAACGCTTGGCGTGGGCAGAGGTGGTAGCCGCCGGGCCGCAAGTGCGCCAGGTAGCTGTGGGCGACCGCGTGCTCTTCGATCCGGAGGACCGCGCGGAGGTCGAGGTCAACGCCACCGACTACACCCTGCTCCGAGAGCGCGACATCCACGCGGTGTCCCAGCCAGAGGAAGCGGACAGCAGCACCGGGCTCTATTTGTAGCCGCCGGGCAGGAGCGCCAGCCTTGGTCCGACCCGCTCTCAGTAGCCGCCCGGACAGGATCGCCAGCCTAGGTTCGCGCCGCTCTCTGTAGCCAACCTGCCCCGTGGCGCCCTAACGTTTTACCCTTGCTTAACAACTGCTTCACAGTTGTTACCTGATCGCGACAGAACCGCGCACCCCAGCACCTGAGGCGCAGGTAACATAAACGACACGTCGGTGATTTTTGTCACAGACGCTGTCAGTGCCTGCCGGTGACCCGGCGGACCACCCCACACTGTGGAGGTTCATATTTTGATAGCGATGCCGAAGCGTGTTCGGCCATTGGGGACGCTACTCGCCTTGCTGGCGATCATCACGGGGATCTTGCTGTCCGCTCCCCCCTCACTGGCTTCGACCACCTCACCCGCACCAACACCCGGAGCGACGACGGCGCCTGCGGAGCCCTCCCCCTACAAGATCGGCGGTGTTCTGCGAAACACTGACGGTCCTGTCCCGGGAGTGCGGATCACGGCGACGGGCGAGGGATTCAGCGGCGAGGCCACCACCGGGGACAACGGGACCTGGTCCATCGGAGTTCCGGTGAAGGGGACCTACCAAGTGGAGGTTGATGTCTCCACCCTGCCGGAGGGCGTGGAGTTGGCCGAGGGGACGCCGAATCCCCGCGAAGTCACCTTCACTAACACGTCCAATGCCGCAGCCGTCTTTCCACTGGGTGAAGGCATTGTGGTCCAGTCCGCCAGTTTCGGCGAAATTTTCGTCGAGCGACTGATTGCCGGTTTGAGCTTCGGCCTGCTGCTGGCCTTGGCTTCGGTGGGTCTGTCGCTCATTTACGGCACCACCGGCCTGACCAACTTCGCCCACGGCGAGATGGTCACGCTCGGGGCTGTTGTCATGTTCGGCTTCTCTGTAGCCGGCCTCCCCATCTGGGCGGCGCTGCTGCTGGGTGTCATCTTCGGCGGCGCCTTCGGCTGGGTCCAGGACGCGTGGCTCTGGAAGCCGCTGCGGCGCCGGGGTACCGCGCTGATCCCCATGATGATCATCAGCATCGGTTTGGCCCTAGCCGCGCGCTATACCATCTTGTTCAATTTCGGTGGCGCCACCCAACAGCTTCCCGGGGCCAGCAGCCCCATCGTGGAGCTTGGCAGCATCTCGATCAGCCGCAATACGCTCATCTCGCTGGTTGTCAGCCTGGTCGTGATTGTCCTGATCGCCATGCTGCTGCTCAAGACCCGCCTGGGCAAGGCTACCCGAGCTGTTGCGGACAATCCCGCACTCGCGGCAGCCTCCGGCATCGATGTTGACCGGGTGATCAGGATTGTCTGGACAGTGGGCGGCATCCTGGCTGCCCTGGGCGGCATCCTCTGGGCCTATTACCGTCCCGGCGTCACCTTCAATATGGGCCAGCAAATCCTGCTGCTCGTCTTTGCTGGCGTCATCTTGGGCGGTTTGGGCACCGTGTTCGGCGCTCTGGTTGGCTCGGTCCTCGTTGGCCTGTTCGTCGAACTGTCGACGCTCTGGCTCGTGGCAGACCTTAAGTATGTCGGCGCCCTGCTGATTATGATCGTCGTCCTGCTGTTCCGGCCACAAGGCATCCTTGGCCGTCGAGAGCGCGTGGGTTAGGAGGCAACACCATGGATTTCCTCAATATATTCGCCAACGCACTCGGCGAGATTGTCAGCCCGACGACGGCGGCCTATGCACTGGCTTCGCTCGGCCTGGCAGTCCACTTCGGCTTTACCGGGCTGCTGAACTTCGGCCAGGCCGGTTTCATGGCCATTGGCGCTTACGGATTCGCCATCCCGACCCTGTTGTGGGATGTCCCGTTCGCTGTCGGCGTCTTGATCGCCGTCGTCGGATCGGTGATCTTCGCGCTGCTCTTGGGCATCCCGACCCTGCGGTTGCGGGCCGATTATCTGGCCATTGTCACCATTGCTGCCGCGGAAATCATCCGCTATGTGGTGACCACCAACGAGCTGACCGACATCACCGGTTCTGCCAATGGCCTGGCCGCCTTCGAGGGCGGGTTCTACGCCATGAATCCGATCCCGCGGGGCACCTACAACTTCGGGCTGATGAGCATGAACGAGAGGGACCTCTGGATCCGTGTGGTTGCGTGGTCCTTGGTTGCTCTCTGCTGCCTGCTGGTGTTCCTGCTGATGCGCAGCCCCTGGGGTCGCATCCTGAAGGGCATCCGCGAAGACGAAAACGCAGTTCGCTCGTTGGGCAAGAACGTCTATTCGTACAAAATGCAGTCGCTGATTTTCGGCGGCCTGCTGGGTACCTTTGCAGGCATGATCTTTACGCTGCCCCGCGGCGCGGTCCAGCCGGCCAACTATCAGACGGAACTGACGTTCTTCCTCTGGACGTGCTTGCTGCTGGGCGGCATGGCCACCGTTCTCGGCCCCGTCGTCGGCGCCATGATCTTTTGGGTAGTGCTCTCGCTGACCCAGGGTCTGCTGTACGGAGCCATCGAGGCGGGCTACATTACCTTCCTCACCACCACCCAGGCCGGACAGTTGCGCTACATCCTGGTCGGCGTCGCTCTGATGTTATTGATGATCTTCAGGCCCCAAGGCGTGCTGGGCAATAAGAAAGAGCTGGTATTCGCATGAGCGAAGAAGACCGCACCCCGACCGGAGGCGGCACCGCCGCCCCGGACCAGGCACCCGTGCCGAACGAGTACATGACCGACACGCGCCCCATTGCGGCCGACGAACCGGGTCCCGGCTGCCGCAAGCGCGACCCCATCCTCGTGGCCAAGAACGTCACGCGCCAATTCGGCGGAGTCAACGCGGTGGACGTGGAGTATCTGGAGATTCCCAGGCACCAGATCACGGCGCTGATCGGACCGAACGGAGCCGGCAAGACCACGCTGTTCAACCTGCTGACCGGATTCGATATCCCGCAGACCGGTGAGTGGTCGTTTGAAGGCCACTCGCTGGCAGGCGTGCCGTCCTACAAAGTGGCCCGGATGGGCATGGTCCGCACCTTCCAGCTGACCAAGGTCATGGGCAAGCTGACCGTCATCGAAAATATGCGCCTGGGCGCCACAGAGCAGTCCGGCGAGAACCTCTTCAGGGCCCTCTTCAAGAAGATCTGGGGGCCCAGGGAAAAAGAAATCACCGAGCAGGCAGAGGACCTGCTGGTGAAATTCAAGCTGGATGCCAAGCGGGACGACTACGCAGCCTCGCTCTCCGGCGGCCAGCGCAAACTGCTGGAAATGGCCCGCGCCCTGATGGTCCGGCCCAAGCTGGTCATGCTCGACGAGCCGATGGCCGGCGTGAACCCGGCCCTGACCCAGTCCCTCCTGGAGCATGTCAGGAACCTCAAGGCGGAGGGCATGACTGTGCTGTTCGTCGAACACGACATGCACATGGTCCGCCACATTGCGGACTGGGTGGTGGTCATGGCCGAAGGCAGGATTGTGGCCGAGGGCCCGCCCGGCGTCGTCATGAAGGATCCCGCCGTGATTGACGCCTATCTGGGCGCCCACCACGACGTTGACCTTGGCGACGCGGAGGGCGTCGAAGCGCTGACCGAGGAACTCGCCCAAGACGCGGAGTCGGTCGTGGGCACGGATGACGAGGGACTCCTCGGCAGCCACATCAGCGAGCACGATTCCAGCCGGGATGAGACCCACGGAGCCGATCAGGACCCAAACAGGAAGGACCAGTCATGAACGCGCACCGGGCGGAAACAAGCCCGACCAACGTGGCGGCGGGGGAACCTGTGGTCGTTGTGCAGGACCTGGTGGCAGGCTACCTGCCCGGCGTCAACATTCTCAACGGCTGCAGTATCGAAGCCCGCCAGGGTGAATTGATCGGCATTATCGGACCAAACGGCGCCGGAAAGTCAACCCTGCTCAAAGCAATGTTCGGCTTGGTCAAAGTGCACTCCGGCACGGTTGTGGTCCGCGGCCAGGACCTGACGGGGCTGAAAGCCAACAAGCTGGTCAGCCGCGGCATCGGGTTTGTTCCGCAGACCAACAACGTTTTCTCCACGTTGACCATCGAAGAGAACATGGAAATGGGCATGTTCCAGCGGCCCAAGGACTTCAAGGAACGCTTCGACTTTGTGGCCGGAATCTTTCCCGATCTGGCCAAGCGGCGCGCCCAGCGGGCCGGATCGCTCTCCGGCGGCGAACGCCAGATGGTGGCCATGGGCCGGGCCCTGATGATGAACCCGGCGGTACTGCTCCTGGACGAGCCCTCGGCCGGTCTCTCCCCGGTGAAGCAGGACGAGACGTTCCTGCGGGTGCATGAGATCAATCGGGCCGGTGTCTCGGTCATCATGGTGGAACAGAATGCGCGCCGCTGCCTGCAGATCTGCGACCGCGGCTACGTCCTGGACCAGGGCAAGGACGCGTACACCGGCACCGGCCGCGAACTACTCAAGGATCCGAAGGTCATCCAGCTCTATCTGGGCACGTTGGCGGATACTGCCTAGGCATCTCCAGCTCTGCCAGATCGACGGCGGCGCCTGCCCTTCACGGGGCGGGCGCCGCCGTCGTTGGTGCCTGCGCTAGATCCACGGAGGCGGCCCTACGGGCCGACCAGGGTGTCCTAGCCCGACCCACGCTAAGCGGCTCCTCCCGGGCGTCGCCAGAGTGTCGTCGCCAGACTCACGGTAGGCGGCCCTCCGGGCGTCGCCAGGGCGCCGAGTGGCGCGGCCCACTACAGCTTCCGGAGCTCCATGAGGCGGCGTGCGCAGCACCGGAACGGCAGAAGGCCCCAGCCGATGGCTGGGACCCTCTGCGTCAGCACGGTTCTGTGAACCGGCTTACTCCAGCTTGCCGAACTCCTCAAGCTTCGGCTGCGGTACGTTGGTGTCGTCGTACTGGTAGATGCCGATGTAGGCCTCGGTCGGGTCACCGTTCTCGTCGAAGGTGATCGGCCCGGAGATGCCGTCGTAGTCGATGTCCTGGCCGTCACGCAGCAGCGTCACACAACCGGCGAAGTCATAGCACTTCTCACCGCCTTCAGACACAGCCTTCATCTCCTTGGCGATGTCCTCGCCCTTGGTGCTGCCGGCTGCCTCGGAGGCCAGCGCCACGAGGTTCACCGCGTCGTAGGACTCACCCGCGTACGAGTAGGAATTCAGCTTGTCGTCGACTTCCGCCAATTGCGCCTGGAATTCGTCCTTGGCGAAGGTGCCGGGAATGGTGCCCTGTGCCCCTGCCATGGCACCCGGGTCAAGTTCCTTGCTCAGGTCCGAGGTGTTGCCATCCACCAGGAACAGCTGGTCGGCCTTGACGCCCTTGGACAGCAGCAACGGTGCGATCGACTTGATCTGGTCGAACGTGATCAGCGCGATGGCGTCGGGCTTGGCGTTGACCACGGCGTCAACCTGCGAGCTGAACTGCGAATCGCCCTCGTTGAACATCTCGGTTGCCACCACTTGGCCGCCGGAGCCTTCGAAGGCCTCCTTGACGTTGTCCGCCAGACCGGTGCCGTACGCGTCGTTCAGTACGATCATGCCCAGGGTCTGGGCACCGCAGGTCACCATGTAGTTGCCGAGGGTGCGTCCCTGCAGCACATCCGACGGGGCGGTGCGCCAGTACAGGCCCTTGTCGTCCCACGTGGTGAAGTCCGGTGAGGTATTCGCCGGGGAAATCTGCAGGACACCCGCGCCGGTGATCTGGTTGATCACGGTAAAGGAAACACCCGAGGACGCCGCTCCCACGATCGCGTTGACCTTTTCGCTGAGCAAGTCGGTCACGGACTGGGTTGCGATGTCCGTGGTGGTGTCACCGGAGTCGCGTTGAACAGTTTCAACGTCTTTGCCGAGCACGCCGCCGGCTTCGTTGATCTTGTCCACGGCAAGCTTGACGCCTGCAATTTCCGGCGGGCCGAGGAAGGCCAAAGTTCCGGTGGTCGGCAGCAGCGTGCCGATTTTCAGCGGCGTATCGGTGGATCCCTTGGAATCGGGAACGTCCGCCGGGTTTCCTGTTGCACCGCCGGTGGGTCCCCCGTCCTCCCCCGGACCTGGACATGTCAGGCCCGATGCCGCCGCCGGTGCCGAGGACGCTCCCCCTCCAGTCTCCGACGGCGTGGAAGACCCTCCGCCGCAGGCCGAGGCAAACAAAGCGATCCCCAATCCGAGCGCGGCCAGCTTCCCCGCCCGCGCGGAGTTGCCGCCGGTGCCGAAAAGCACTGCGTTACGTGTTGCAGTCATGTATGTTTTCCCCTCGATCTAAAGGTTTATGAACCTTTGATGCGATTACCAGGTATTCCTGATTACAGAGAAAACTAGTCGAATTTGTTGTTGAAAATAAGCGTTTTCGGTTACATCCTTGTAACGCTCATCACACACTTCGGGTACCCCCGGTGGGACTCGAACCCACACTGGACCGATTTTAAGTCGGTTGTCTCTGCCATTGGACTACGGGGGCGTGGCGTTCCTGCACCTATCTAGGGTACTGGATAGCCTGGTGACGCTCTCCCCCGCGGCCTCGGCCCGCCGGCGCGTTTCGGCCAGCAGGGCAGCGCCGATGCCCGAACGCTGACGGTCCGGTTCCACCGCGATCGGCCCCAATCCGAGCGCCGGCGCCCCGTCAATCCAACCGCGGGTACTGATGACCTGGCCGACGACGGTTCCCGCATCCTCGGCGACGAGGGAGAACTCCGGCAGGAACCCGTCGCATGCGTACAACTCGGCCAGCAGCCGGAATTCAACGGGTTCGGAACCGTCATCGGTGGCGAAGGCCCGGGCTACAAGGTTGAGGACGGCGGGACGGTCCGCTGATTGTTCTGTCCGGATGAGCACCAAGACATTCTATGCCGCGGCCATGCGGTAAAAGCAGCAGGCCCAAAACAGCGGGCCCGGCCACCGCCGTGCGGTAGCCGGGCCTGCTGTCTTGCTGTGGCTAGCGGCCGGTGGAAGCGAGTTCCTTGTCCGACTCGGTGCCCTTGGCCTCTGCTGCGGGCTGGGGGGCTGCGGCGGCCTGCGGGCGCGGCTGCGGGGACGCGGCCTCGCGGAACTGGCGGTACGGAGTCTGCAGGTCGGCCAGTCGCGTGGTATCGCGGCCCAGGAAGATGGTCCAGAACCAGTTCGAGATCACGCGGATCTTGCGCTCCACGGTGGGCATGGCCAGTCCGTGGTAGCCGCGGTGGGCCATCCATGCCGGCCAGCCCTTGAGCTTGATGCCCATGATCTTGGCGACACCCTTGTTGAGGCCGAAGCCGGCAACAGCACCCAGGTTCTTGTGCTTGTACTGCTGGACGCTGCCCACACCCCAGCGGGCCGCGTAGATGTTCTTGGCGAGCCGCTTGGCCTGGCGGATGGCGTGCTGGGCGTTCGGCACGCAGAAACCGCCCACTCCGCCTCCGGTCAGGTCCGGCACGGCGGCGACGTCGCCGGCGGTCCAGGCGCCGTCGATCGGGCCGTTCTCGTCGACAATCCGGAGGGTGGCGTCGGCCTTGATCCGGCCGCGTTCATCCTGCGGGAAGCCGAAGCTGCGAGCCACCGGATTCGCCTGCACTCCGGCGGTCCACAGCAGGGTATCGGCCTCGAAAGTTTCGGCCGGAGTCTTGTCCGGCATGTTGATCAGTTCCAGCACGCCGCCCTCTGCCTTGGCCAGGGAGGTGTTGAGCATGACCTCGATGCCGCGGGAGCGCATGTGCTCGACGACCCACTTGGCCTGCTCTTCGGTGACCTCGGGCATGATCCGGCCCATCGCCTCAACCAGCACGAAACGCAGGTCTTCCTGGCGCAGCCGGGCGTTCTTCCTGACGGCAGAGCGGGCCAGATCCTCGATTTCGGTCATGGCCTCGATGCCGGCGAAGCCGCCGCCTACGCCAACAAACGTCAGGGCGCGGGTCCGTTCCGCCCCTGCCGGCAGCTGGGAGGCGGTCTCGATCCGCTCCAGCACCTTGTTGCGCAGTTCCACGGCTTCTTCGATGGTCTTCAGGCCAATGCCGGCTTCGGCCAGCCCCGGGATCGGGAAGGTGCGGGTCACGGCGCCGGCGGCAACGACGACGTCGCGGTAGTCCAGTTCGAAGGCCTCGCCCGCTGCGGGGGTAACCACGGCCTTCTTGGCGGCATGGTCGATGGAGGTGACCCGGCCGGTGATGAGTTCGGTGTCCTGCAGATGCTGGCGGTGGTTGACCACGGCATGCCGTGCTTCAATACTGCCGGAAGCCACTTCGGGCAGGAACGGCTGGTAAGTCATGTAGGGCAGCGGATCCACCAACGTGACGATGCCGCCGTGCTGCTTCACCTTTTTCTGGAGCTTCAGCGCAACGTAGAGACCAACGTAGCCGCCGCCGACCACAAGGACGCGCGGGCGATCGGACAGAGCTTCAGTGTTTGCCATGCCCTCCAGTGTAGCGGCTTTTGTGAAAGTTTTCACGAAGTGGCCGGAGCCACATTATCAGCGCTTGGTCGGCTTCTGCTGGCCGTCACGGATCGGCGGAATAAAGTCGGTATCCGCTTCTTCGACGGCTTGGGCTCCGCGTGCAGCCCGGCGCGCCCGGACTGTCTGCACAGCGCCCAGCACCAGGACACCGGCGATCAGCGCACCGAACGAGAAAACGAGGATGGCCGGCAATACCGAGTTTTCGGTGCGGGGAGGAACTGCCACCGGCGTGGTCGGTTCCGGAATCTCCGGGGCCTGGGCCTTGGACTGCACGGGAGACTGCGATTCCGGCGCCGCTACCTCGCCACGACGGTGCACGGTGATCCATTGGGCAATCGAACCCAGCGGGTTGGCTGATACCTCTGGGACTTCGGCGTTCAATGCCGCTTCAGCGTCCAACAGGCCGTAACCGTAGATCGGGTCATGCCCGGCAACGCCAGAGTCCTTGGCTGTGCTGATAATGCGGTTGATGACCTGGGCGGCACTCATGTCCGGGTATTTGGAGCGGATCAGTGCGGCCACGCCGGAGACCAGCGGGGTGGCACCGGACGTTCCGGACCAGTCTGCATAGAGCCCGCCGGGCAGCCCGCCCACCAGGTCCTCGGCCGGCGCCGCAACGCCAATGACGATGCTCTGGGCCGAGGCCTCCTGGCTGGCTTCGCCGTCGCGGTTAAGTCCTGCCACGGTCAGGACTCCCGGAATGGTGGCGGGAGCACCCGACTGCTCGGTCCCTCCGGCGCGGTTTCCGGCGGCGGCAACCACAACCACGTCATGCTGTTCGGCATAGAGGAATGCGGCGTCCCAACTCTCCGGCCAGGAGGTGCTGGAACTGGTCAGCGACATGTTGATGACCTTGGCGCCGTTGTCTACTGCCCAGCGGACGGCCGCGGGGATCTGCTCGTCAACACCGACGCCGGAAGGGTTCGGCGTCCCGAGCCAGGTTGAGGCGGTCAGGATCTGTGCCTTGGGCGCCACCCCGATCACGCCGTCGGTGCCGGCACCGATTCCCTTGTCCTTGGGATCAGGCTCTTTGTCCTTCTTGTCATCCTTGTTGTCTTTGTCCGGGGCATGTCCGCGTCCGGCCAGCAGGGTCGCCACCAGGGTGCCGTGCTCGGGCGTTTGTCCGATCCCGCGCTGGCCGTCGGGATCGCCCGATCCGGAGACGTCCGTGCCGCCTGCCATGGCCCCTTTAAGATCCGGATGGGTGCCATC
Organism: Arthrobacter sulfonylureivorans; assembly: GCF_047607445.1. GTDB lineage: Bacteria > Actinomycetota > Actinomycetes > Actinomycetales > Micrococcaceae > Crystallibacter > Crystallibacter sulfonylureivorans_A. The sequence continues at coordinate 51,433 of NZ_JBLKRT010000022.1, read as the reverse complement.
GACGCCGCTGTCGATGACGGCGACTTTCACGCCTTCGCCCTGCGAGTCCTCCCATGCGGCCCGTACTCCGTAGGAGTCCAGCCAGTATTGCTTGTCCCGGGTGGAGTCAGCCTGGGCCGGTCCTGCCAGCACCAGCGAGGCGAGCACTGCAATCGCCGACCCCAGCGAAAGGGCCGTCGCGGCGGACCAGCGCCTGCTTGGCCGTTCACTTTCGCGGTGGCGCATAGATGTCCCTTCGGTTGGCACAGCTGTCTAGGTTCCTGGGGCCCGCTGGGTGGGCAGCCGGGTGGCGGCACTCAGGGCGATTCCATCAAGAATATCGTGTTCGCTGGCTGTTGCGCCGTCCACCCGACCAGCGGTCAATGCCGTGAGCCGCCGTGCCACGGTCCGCCAAATCAGTGCTCCGGCGCCAATGACGTCCACCCGCCCGGGGTGCATGTACGGTAGCGCGGCACGCTGCTGCCGCGTCATCTCCAGCAAGGAGGTGCAGGCCGCATCCAGCCGGTCCCCTTCCAGGCGAGCCCCGTGGATCGCTTCGGAACGGTACTGGTCCAACTGCAGGGCGTGCGCAGTGACGGTGGTGACGGATCCGGCGACCCCTACGAGCCGGTCCACCTCCGCCAGCGGCACCTCGTCCAGCACGCGAGCCAGATGCTGTTCGGCGTCGGCCACGGCCTCGGCAATCTCCGCAGCGGTGGGCGGGTCTGAGCGCAGGTGCCGCTCGGTGAAACGGACGCAGCCCATGTCGGTGCTGAGCGCGGCCAGCACCCCGTCGGCGGTGCCCAGCACAAACTCCGTGCTGCCGCCGCCGAGGTCGACCACCAGGACCTTTTCGCCCGGCGCCGGAGCCAGCACGCTGGAGGCGCCGGCGAAGGACAGCTCGGCTTCCTCGCGGCCGCTGATCACCTCAGGTTCCACACCGAGGCGGTCCCGGATGCCGTCGACAAACACCTGCCGGTTTGCAGCATCGCGGGTGGCGGAGGTGGCAACGAAACGCAGGCTTTCGACGCCCTGGCTGCGCAGTTGCTCTGCGTATTCTTCCGCCGCCGCGAACGTTCGGTCCAGCGCTTCGGGAGCCAGCGCCCCGGTGGCGTCGACGCCTTGCCCCAGCCGCACGACCTTCATCTCCCGGACCACGTCGCTGAGCCCGCCGTCCTCTACGTCGGCGATCAACAGGCGGATCGAGTTGGTGCCGCAATCGATGGCTCCGACCCGTGCCACTAGGACACCACTCCACCGGCTGGCGTCTGCGGAGCTCCGGCGTCGTCGCCGTCGGAGGATTCCTTGCTGACGGAACGCCGGGCCTTCTTGGCTGCCAGCTCGTCGGCGGACAGGCCCTGCGTCTTGGTATGCCGGCTCAGATCGCGGGCGGGCGCGGCACCTGCAACGTCCCAGGCGCCGGCGCAATAGCAGCGGTCGGCCGTCCACCATTCCGCGATGCCCTCAAGCGCCTCGTCGCCCAGCGGATTCACGCCCGGCCCCGCGGCCAGCGAATGGCCCACCAGGACGTGCAGGCACTTGACCCGGGTGGGCATGCCGCCGGCCGACACGCCAGCAATCTCCGGCACGTCCCCAATACCGGCCCGGTGGCCCACCTCATCGCGTGCGGCCAGGTATTGCTCGTGGGCGCGACGGTACGCGGCGGCCAGTTCAGCATCGTTCTCCAGCCGCTCGGTCATTTCCGTCATCACCCCGGCCGCTTCCAGGCGGGACACCGCGGCGGTAATGACCGGGTGGGTCAGGTAGTAGGTGGTGGGGAACGGGATGCCGTTGCCCAACCGCGGTGCGGTCGTGGCGACGAGCGGGTTTCCGCAGACGCATCGTGCGCCGATTTCCACCACGTCCCGTACCGGCCTGCCGAGCTGGCGGCTCAGCGTGTCGAGGTCTTCGGGGGTGGGTGTGCGCTGAGCGGTGTTCATGGCTCAGTCCTTCCTGGCGCTGCGGTTGGTCTGGCAGCATGCCGTGTGATCCGGCAGCGGTGGCTGGCGGGATGTTAGTCGGCGGCGGGCGCGTCGGTGGCGGCCCGGGTCATCGAATTCCACAGTGCGTCGACCCACGGCAAATCCTCGGGAGCCGTCGCGGAGGCGTGTTCGTCCGATTCACCCAGTCCTTCCGCGCCGGTGACCATGTACCGCTTCTCCCCCGGCATTACATAGAATATGCGATCCCGTGCCTGCTGTTTGATGTAGGCGGGGTCATCCCAGCGGGCCAGCTCCTTCGTCAACTGCTCGTTGGAGTCCTTCTTGGCTGCGATGTCGGCCTGCAGGGCCGCCAGTTCCGCGCGCTGCTCGATGAAAACCCGCACCGACGGTGCCAGCAGCACCGTGATCGAGACCAGGACCACCGCCAGCGCCAGAAGTCGGCCGGAGAAGGCTTTGGCCGGGACCGGGACGGCATCGGCAGGCGCTTCCCGGGCAGGTTCCCGGGGTTCCCGGCGCACAGCCGGTTCTACCGGCTGCCTGATTCCCCCGGACAGCTGCCGGCGTTCGGCGGCGCGGGCTTCCGAGGGCGCCGGCTTCGGCTTCGGTCTCCGGCGGTGGCCTGCCTCCGGGGTGCTCGGGGAGCCAGCGGGAGCCCGGTCCACCGATGCCCGGTCCACCGGCGCAGCAGACGTCCGGCCGAAGTCGGCCCTGATGACTTTTCCGGTCTCTGGTTCCCTGCGGCCGGTATCCGTTCCGGTCCCCTGTCCGCCGCCCTGCGCAGGCCCGCTGCCGGCCGGACGGCCAGCCCGCGGCATGTTGGGGCGTCGGGTGGACATGGAGGCTCCTCACCGTTGTCGTGCGGGGGCCGGCGTCGGCTGACGGCCGGTCCCCCGCTTAAGACATTACCGAGGGTTGGGCCGAACTATGCCGTGAAACGCGGAAAAGCGCTGCGACCGGCGTAGCGTGCCGCGTCGTCGAGCTCTTCCTCAATCCGCAGCAGCTGGTTGTACTTCGCCACCCGCTCCGAACGGGCGGGTGCACCGGTCTTGATCTGGCCGGCGTTGGTGGCCACGGCAATGTCGGCGATGGTGGTGTCCTCGGTTTCACCGGAGCGGTGCGAGGTGATGGTGGTGTAGCCATTGCGCTGGGCCAGGGCCACGGCTTCCAGGGTTTCGGTCAGCGACCCGATCTGGTTGACCTTGACCAGCAGCGAGTTGGCGGTCTTGGCGTCGATGCCCTGCTGCAGGCGTTCCGGGTTGGTGACGAACAGGTCGTCGCCCACCAGCTGCACCTTGTCGCCGAGCTCGGCCGTCAAGGTTGCCCAGCCGTCCCAGTCGGATTCGTCGAGCGGGTCCTCGATGGACACCAGCGGGAAGTCAGCCACCAGCTGACCGTAGTAGGCGCTCATCTCCGCTGCCGTCAGGGCCTTGCCTTCGAACTGGTAGGCGCCGTCCTGGTAGAACTCGGAGGACGCCACGTCCAGGGCCAGGGCAATGTCCTTGCCCGGCGTGTAGCCGGCGCGGGTGATCGCCTCGGTGATCAGGTCCAGTGCGGCACGGTTGCTGGGCAGGTTCGGAGCGAATCCACCCTCGTCGCCCAGCCCGGTGGAGAGGCCCTTCTCCTTCAGCACGGCCTTCAGGCTGTGGTAGACCTCCACGCCCCAGCGCAGCCCCTCGGAGAACGTTGCGGCGCCCAGCGGCACCACCATGAACTCCTGGATGTCGACGTCGGAGTCGGCGTGCGAACCGCCGTTGAGGATGTTCATCAGCGGCACCGGCAGCACGTGCGCGTTCGGTCCGCCCAGGTACTTGTACAACGGAAGGTTGGCGGACTCGGCGGCAGCCGACGCCACGGCCAGCGAGACACCCAGGATGGAGTTGGCGCCCAGATCGGATTTGTTGGACGTGCCGTCCAGGTCCAGCATGGTCTGGTCGATCAGCCGCTGGTCGGTGGCGTCGAGGCCCACCAGTGCCGGCTGGATGGTGTCCAGCACGGCGGCCACGGCCTGGCTGACGCCCTTGCCCAGGTAGCGGCCCTTCTCGCCATCGCGGCGTTCGACGGCCTCGAAAGCACCGGTGGAGGCGCCGGACGGCACCGCGGCGCGGCCCATCGAGCCGTCGGACAGCAGCACCTCAACTTCAACGGTGGGGTTGCCGCGGGAATCAAGAATTTCACGCGCGTGGATGGCATCGATCAGCGCCATGGAGTAGCTCCTGTTCGTTGGAACGAAAGATGGAATGTCTGCAGGCAAGGCAACAGCCGGCCGCAAGGTCCGGCTTAAGACTAATCGAGATCAGCCCGTGGAGTTTTCTTCCGTTACGCGCTGCTGGAATCGCCGGACGGCGGCCCGGAGGGCCTGCTCCGGGTCCACGCCTGCCTCCGCAGCGCGGCGGACGACGGCGAACAGCGCCTCGCCGACCTCAGCTTCTCCCGGTGATCGGCCAAGGCCCTCAAAGGCCGCCCGGAGATCCTCTGGCAGATGCGGTCCGTTCGCGGCAGGGTCGGCGTTGCCGCGCTCCGGATGCGTCTCCACGCGGCGCTGCGCGCCTTGGTCGACGACCGGGTTGCCGTTCTGCGCGCCTTGGTCGACGACCGAGGGACGGCGCTGCGCGCCTTGGTCGACGAACGGGGGGCGGCGCTGCGCGCCTTGGTCGACGACCGGGTTGCCGTTCTGCGCGCCTTGGTCGACGACCGGGGGACGGCGCTGCGCGCCTTGGTCGACGACCGGGGCCCGACGTGCCCGGTCCAGGGATTTTGCCGCCAGGGTCAGTGCCGGCAGCGACATCGGAACGCCGTCGAACGGCGTGCTGCGCTCCGGTTTCTCTGCGGCCTTCACCGCGTCATAGCTGGCCACGATCTTGGCGATGGTGTCCGGGAACGTCTCCTGCAGGGACCCGTCCGGCCGGAAAACGTGGCGGTTCCGCCGGATGAGTTTGGCAGTCAGTGCGGCAGCCACGGCGTCGAAATTAAAATGCCCGCGTTCTTCCTGCAACCGGGCATGCAGCAGCACCTGGAACAGCACGTCGGCCAGTTCGCCCCTGAGTTCGGCCACGTCGGCCGGGCCGGTGTGGCCCGTTTCGATTGCCTCGGCCAACTCGTGCGCTTCCTCGACCAGGTACTCGATCAGCGATTCATGCGTCAGCGCGGCCGTCCACAAGCAGTGGTCGCGCAGTTGCGCGACCACCTGGAGCAGCCGCGGAACCGCCCAGCCAGGGCCGGGCTCCGCCGTCGTGCTGTCCCGGCGCCGTCCGGGTGATGGTGGAACGGAGTCGGGCATGGTCCCGTCAGTCCAGTTGGCTGCGGAAGCCCTCGGCGATGTACTCGACCAGCGCCTCGCGCTCTTCCAGCGGCAGGAAGGCGGCTTCCGCGGCGTTGAGCGTGATCTCCAGCAGGTCGTCCAGGTCGTAATCGAAGGTTTCCACGAGCAACTCGTACTCGTCCGAGAGCGTAACCCCGCTCATCAGCCGGTTGTCCGTGTTGATCGTGACCTTGAACCCGGTCTGGTACAGCAGGTCGAAGGGATGGGCTTCGATGCCTTCGCCGAAAACGGCGATGGCTCCGGTCTGGAGGTTGGACGATGGGCTGCACTCCAGCGGAATGCCGCGGTCGCGGACCCAGCTGGCGACCCGGCCCAGGGTGACCATGCCGACCTCTTCGCCGTCCTCCTCGTCCGGGCCGAAGTCCACCGTGATGTCCTCGGCGATCCGCACGCCGTGGCCCAGCCGCAGCGCACGGCCGCTGACCAGTGCATCCGCGATGCTGTCCACTCCGGCCGCCTCGCCCGCGTGGACGGTAACCGGGAACTGGTGTTCGGCCAAGTACGTGAAGGCGTCCTTGAAGCGCGAGGCCGGGAAGCCGTCTTCGGCGCCGGCGATGTCGAAGCCGACGGCGCCGCGGTCGCGGTGGCGGATGGCGAGTTCGGCGATCTCCTGTGAACGGTCGGCGTGCCGCATTGCGGTGATCAGCTGTCCCACCTGGATGGGCCGCCCGCTGGCCTCGACCGCGTCCACGCCCGCTTCCAGCCCCGCTTGGACGGCTTCCACCGCTTCGTCCAAGGTCAGGCCCTTGGCCAAGTGCTGCTCCGGCGCCCAGCGGACCTCTCCGTACACGACGCCGTCGTCGGCCAGATCTTCGACAAATTCCTGTGCCACCCGGAACAGGCCTTCTTTGGTCTGCATGACGGCAACCGTGTGATCGAAGGTTTCCAGGTAGCGGACCAGCGAACCGGAGTCTGCCGACTCGCGGAACCACTCGCCCAGCGCCACCGGATCGGTGGAGGGCAGTTCGTGGCCCACGGCCGCTGCCAGTTCGATGATCGTGGCCGGACGCAAACCGCCGTCCAGGTGGTCGTGCAGTGATACCTTCGGCAGGCTGCGGATGTCGATGTCCATGTCGGCTGCGGTGTCTTCGGAGTAATCAGGCTCAGTCACACGCACCACCTTACGCGAGCCCGTGGCCTGCCTGAACCGGCACGGCTGCAGCGCGCCGGTTCAATCGTCCAGAGCGGCCGTGGAACGATTGCGCGAGGGCACGCTGGCATGGACGTACGGCTCAAAGCGCACCGTGCGCGAACCGGATTCCGGCGGTTGGTCGCCGGGATGCCGCCACGCCTGGACTGGGGCCCCGGCGGCCGACGTCGCGCCGTCGTCTTCGGTGGCCCGCTGTCCTGATTCGGCCCGCCCGGCAGGGCTGTGCGCGGCCTGGGCTGACGCACGCAGCCGCGCGGCGTGGCGGCGGCCGACCAGTTTCATTGCATGGTCCAGCACCAGGCCCAGCGACAGTGCCAGCACGATGGCCAGGCCCGCGGCCAGCAGCGTGTGGTCATGGAACCACTGACCCGCCAGCGCGCCGATGCCCACCGAGTACAAAGCCCAGGAGATGCCGGCCGCCACGGAGAAAAGGACAAACTTCCGGTGGTGGTATCCAGTGGCCCCGGCCGTCATGTTGACCGCTACCCGGCCCACGGGGATGTAGCGGGCGCCCAAGATCAGCAGGGCGCCGCGCCGGTCCAGTTCCCGGCGGGCCCAGGCGAAGGCGGCGGCAACGCGTGGGCGCTGCATCCAGCGGAAGCGGTCCGCTCCGATGCTGCGGCCGATTAAATAGGCGATGTTGTCGCCGGCGATGGCGCCCGCAGCCGCCACGGCAACGATCAGCCAGATATTGGGCGCTCCGGCCGAGATGGCGATGGCGGCCAGGGCGACGACGACCGATTCGCTGGGCACCGGTGGAAAGATGCCGTCGATCAGGCAGAGCGCCAAGAGCAGTGGGTAGATCCACCATTGTGCTGCCGCGTCGATGATGAAGACGCTGAGCGCGTCCATAAAAGTCTGCACGAGGTGTTCCTGTCCGCTGGATGTCTAGTCCAACGATGCCATGCCGCATTTGGTGCCGCTATCGGGTAAATCCCTGACCGGGCCCCCAACGATCGATGCCGCAGACCCTGCAGTGCGCCGGAGCCCTCCCCCTGGCTCCGGCCGCACACATCATCGTAGCCGGGTGCGGTAAGGCCGGGAAGAGGTTTATCCAGCGAATCTATAAACGGCCATCCCCAGATGTTTTCTGCTGGGGCCAGCTCGCCAGTCGATGGTCAGACGGCTGGGGCTAGGCGATCCGGTCAATGATCAACCGGCGGGCAGGCCGGCTTCCCTCGGGAGCAATAACGACGGCGTCGCGCAGCGCGTCCTTGGCCCGGTCGAACTTCTCCGGGGTATCGGTCAGCAACGTCATGAGCGGTTCGCCAGCGCGGACCGTTGCACCGGGCTTGGCATGCAGCCGCACGCCGGCACCGGCCTGCACTGCATCCTCCTTGCGGGCGCGTCCTGCACCCAGCCGCCAGGCCGCCACACCCACCGAGAGGGCGTCCAGTTGGACCAGCACACCGTCTGCCGGCGCGTAGACGACCTCGGATTCCTTGGCCACGGGCAAGGGCGCGTCGGGGTCGCCGCCCTGGGCGCGGATCATGGACTTCCAGACGTCCATGGCCCGGCCGTCGCGCAGCGCTGCCGCCGGGTCGGCGTCCGCCACGCCGGCCGCCTGCAGCATCTCCTCGGCCAGCCTGACGGTCAGCTCCACCACGTCCTCGGGGCCGCCGCCGGCCAGCACCTCCACCGATTCTTCGACTTCGATGGCGTTGCCCGCGGTGAGCCCCAGCGGGGTGCTCATGTCCGTCAGCAGGGCCACGGTGTTCACGCCGGCGTCCTTGCCCAGGGCCACCATGGTTTCGGCCAGTTCGCGGGCGTTGCGCTCGTCCTTCATGAAGGCACCGCTGCCGACCTTCACGTCCAGTACCAGCGAGCCGGTGCCTTCGGCGATCTTCTTGCTCATGATCGAAGAGGCAATCAGCGGGATCGCTTCCACCGTTCCGGTCACGTCCCGCAGCGCGTAGAGCTTCTTGTCCGCCGGGGCCAAGCCGGAGCCGGCCGCGCAGATCACCGCGCCGACGTCGGCCAACTGTTTCATCATCTCGTCGTTGGTCAGCAGTGCCCGCCAGCCCGGGATCGATTCAAGCTTGTCCAGGGTGCCGCCGGTGTGGCCCAGTCCGCGACCCGACAGCTGCGGCACGGCCACACCGAAAACGGCCACCAGAGGGGCCAGCGGGAGAGTGATCTTGTCCCCCACGCCACCAGTCGAGTGCTTATCCGCCGTCGCCTTGCCGAGCGATGCAAAGTCCATCCGCTCGCCGGAGGCGATCATCGCCGTCGTCCAATGCGAGATCTCCTGCCGGTCCATGCCGTTGAGCAGGATGGCCATGTTCAGTGCGGACATTTGCTCGTCTGCTATGACCCCGCGGGTGTAGGCATCGATGGTCCAGGCGATCTGCTCCGGGCTCAGCGTTCCCTTGTCGCGCTTGGTCCGGATGATGTCCACCGCGTCGAAAGTTTCGTTCATGCCCTCTTCCTCACTTGATCTGTGCCGGCTTATCAAGCCAAGTGCTGCGGACCGAAGGCATCCGGCAGCACCTCGTCCATGGTCTTGACTCCGGCGGGCGTCATCAGCAGCATGCCGGGCGCCCGGAATTCGTACAGCAACTGCCGGCAGCGGCCGCACGGCATCAGCGCACTGCCGTCCCGGTCCACGCAGCTGAAGGCCGCCAGTTTTCCGCCGCCGGTCATGTTCAGCTGGCTGACCAGTGAACACTCGGCGCACAAGGTCAGCCCGTAGGACGCGTTTTCCACGTTGCAGCCGGAAACCACCCGCCCGTCGTCGGTCAGTGCCGCCGCGCCGACCGGGAACCCCGAGTACGGCACATAGGCCCGCTGCATGGCGTCAGCTGCGGCTCGTTGGAGTGCATCCCAGTCAACCGGTCGGCCCGTCGTCGGTTCCATCCCTTACCCCTTGATGTACGGCACGCCGCTGGCGGCCGGCGGTCGGGCACGGCCCACCAGCCCGGCGACGGCGAAGATCGTCACCACGTAGGGCAGCATGGCCAGGAACTGGTTCGGCACCGTGGAGCCGAGAGCACTGAGCACGTACTGCAGGTTGGTGGCAAAACCGAACAGCAGGGCGGCGAAGAAGGCCCCGAGCGGATTCCAGCGCCCGAAGATCAGCGCCGCCAGTGCGATGTAGCCCTGCCCGGCCGTCATGTCCCGGCCGAAACTGGAGACGAGGACGAGGGTAAAGAAAGCGCCGCCGAAACCGGCGACGACGCCGGCCAGCAAAACGTTCATGAACCGCATCCGGTTGACCTTCACGCCCAGTGTGTCGGCGGCCTTGGGGTGCTCGCCGACCGCACGGGTCCGCAGGCCCCATTTGGTGTGGAACAGGCCAACGTAGATGACGGCCAACGCGATGTACATCAGGTAGCCGACCACCGACTGCTCAAACAGAATGGGGCCGAGGACCGGGATGTCGGACAGCACCGGGATGCTGATGATCGGCAGGCGCGGCGGCGAGTTCCACTTGGCCGGATCCGAGGAGAGGACGGTGGAGAACAGAAAGCCGGTCAGGCCGGAGACCAGCACGTTGAGCACCACGCCGACGATCACCTGGTTGACGATGTACTTGATGCTGAACACCGCCAGCACGGCCGACACCAAGACGCCGCCGATGGCCGCGGCGGCCAGGCCAACGAAGGCGTTGCCGGAGAGCGATCCGGCAACCGCAGCCGAGAACGCACCGAAGAGCAGCTGCCCTTCGATGGCGATGTTGACCACGCCGGACCGTTCGCACAGCACGCCGGAGAGGGACCCGAAGATCAGCGGAACGGCCAACGTGAAGGAACCGGCCAGCAGCCCGTAGAGGGCCACGTTCGGTGTGCGGGCGCTGCCCACCACCCAGGTTAGGAAAGCGACAATGAAGAGGATGGCAAAAACGGCCACCAGCCAGCCGGGCACCTTGCGGCCGGACCGGACCAGCTGGAACGACCAGACGGCGGCGGCGAGCATCAGGATAGCGGTGACCCAGCCGGTGACAACTGCCGACAGCACGATATCGGGCAGCACCAGGGCGTCGTTGGTAGCCGACAGCCGGAAGGTGACGGAGTTGTCCGGGGCGCCGATGGCGAAGACCAGGAGGGCCAGGACGGAGAGCACGGCCAGGATGACCGGGGTCTTCCAGTTGCGCACGACGTCCGTGGGGGCCGAGCCTTGTTGCGGTTCGGTGGCAGTAGCCGTGCTCATGCTGCACCTCCGGTGCTTGCGGTCTTGCGGGGTTTCGCCGTCAGCCGGCCCGGCTCAGGCAACCGGAAAATTGCCCGGACCAGTGGCGGAGCGGCGATGAACAGGACAATCAGGGACTGGACCACCAGCACAATGTCGATCGCGGTGCCGGTGTTGGTCTGCATGGTGACGCCGCCGGCGCGGAAGGCGCCGAACAGCACACCTGCCGCGAACGTACCCCACGGCGTCGAGCGCCCCAGCAGCGCGACGGTGATGGCATCGAAGCCGAAGCTGGCCGCCACACCGGCGGTCAACACCTGTTCGGTGCCGGCCACCTGGGCGGTGCCGGCCAGTCCGGCCAGTGCACCGGCGATCACCATAACCACGACGTAGCCCTTGGTGACGCTGATGCCCGCGGTCCGGGCGGCATGCGGGTTGGAACCCACGGCGCGCAATTCGAAGCCGATCGTCGAGCGGTTCAGCAGCCACCAGGCAAAGGCAGTGGCCAGGATGGCGACGATGAAGCCCCAATGCAGGCGGAAGGCGTCGCCAAAGAGCGGCGGGTACATGGCCGTCTCGTCCAGCTGGGGACTGATCGGGTTGGTGGATCCCGGGCGCTGGAAGGCCGGAATGGTCAGCAGGTACAGCACCAAGTTGATGGCCACATAGTTGAGCATGATCGAGACGATCACCTCATGGGCGCCGGTTTTGGCCTTCAACAAGCCAACCAGGCCGCCCCAGAGTGCGCCGCCCACGATGCCGGCCAGGATGACCAGCAGCAGATGCAGGCCCACCGGCAGGTGCCAGCTGAAACCGACCCAGGCGGCCAGGGTGGCGCCGATGATGATCTGGCCCTGGGCACCGATGTTGAACAGCCCGGCACGGAAAGCCAGCGCAACGCCCAGACCGGCGCAGATCAGCGGCGCCGCCACCGTCAGCGTCTGGGTCAGCGGGTAGATCATCCGGGTAAAGGTAGACCCGTCGGCGTTGAAGACAGCCCCTTGGAAGAGGGCGATGTAGGCCTCGGATGAAGCTGTCCAGGCCGCGATCAGCATGTCCTGCGGCCTGGCGAAGAAGTAGCTGGAAGTCCGCGCCACTTCTTCGTTGGTGAGTGCGATCAGGATGCCGCCGGCGACCAGCGCCAGCACCACGGCGAGGACCGACACCAGGGCATTACCGGTGACGATCCGCTGTATTACGGTCTGCTGCTCGCGCAGTTCCGGCTGCAGCCGCTCCCCCGAGGCCGGGACCGCCGGCGGCGCCTGGGTGCCGTCGCCGAGTTCGGCGGCCGCTAGCAGCCGCTGCTCGTCGCCGGCCGCTGGCTTGCCACCGTGTTCCGGCCGGTTCCCGGTCTGCTGACCGGTCTCATCCGCACTCATGCCTCGCCTCCTTCGACGTCTGTCTGTTCTGCTTCGACCTGTGCCTGCTGTGCCTGCGCTTCCTCTGCATTCATGCCGGCCATCATCAGGCCCAGCTCGCCGCGCGAAGTGCCCGCCGGCACGATCCCCATCAGCCGTCCTTGGTACAGCACGGCGATCCTGTCGGCCAGCTCCAGCACTTCGTCCAGCTCGGTGGAGACGATCAGCACCGGGGTGCCGACGTCGCGCTCGGCGACGATCCGCTTGTGCAGAAATTCAATGGAGCCCACATCGACGCCACGGGTGGGTTGCGAGGCGATGAAGAGTTTCAAGGGCCTCGACAGCTCCCGGGCCATCACCACTTTCTGCTGGTTTCCGCCCGACAAGGTGCCCGCCGCGGCTTCCGCCGACTGCGTGCGGACGTCGAACTCGGCGATGTATTGCTCGGCGTTCTTGGCGATCACGGCCGGTTTCATGGCCAGGCCGCGGGCGAAGGGCGGCTGGTCATAACGGTTGAGAATGAGGTTTTCCGCAACGGAGAAGGTACCGACCAGGCCTTCGACGCTGCGGTCCTCCGGCACAAAGCCGACCCCGGCTTCGATGATGTCCTTGACCTTTTTCCCCACGAGTTCGTGGCCTTCGAGCCGGATGGAGCCGGACACGTGGTCCTGCAGGCCCAGAATGGCCTCGGTCAGTTCGGTCTGTCCGTTGCCCTGCACGCCGGCCACTGCCATGATCTCGCCGCGGGCAATGCCAAAGCTTAGGCCGTCCACCACGCGCTGGCCGGTTGGCGAAAGCACCGTAAGGTCCGAGACCGTGAAGGTTTCCTCTCCCGGCTGCGCTGCTTCCTTGTTCAGGGTCAGGCTGACCGCCCGGCCCACCATCATTTCCGCCAGTTCCGTGGTGGATGCCGACGGCGGGGCGTCGCCGACCACCTTGCCGCGGCGGATCACGGTAATGATGTCCGAAACCGCTTTGACCTCGCGCAGCTTGTGCGAAATGAAGACGATCGCTTTGCCGTCGGCCTTGAGCTGGCCCATGATGCCCAGCAGTTCATCGGTTTCCTTGGGCGTGAGGACGGCGGTCGGCTCGTCCAGAATCAAGACTTCGGCGTCGCGGACCAAAGCCTTGATGATTTCCACGCGCTGCTGCACGCCGACGGGCAGGTCCTCGATCACGGCGTCCGGGTCCACCTGGAAGCCGTACTGGTCCGAGATCTCCCTGATCCGGGCCCGGGTGTCGTCGAGGTTCAGCATGCCGGCGGCCTTCGTAGCCTCGTTGCCCAGCGCCACGTTTTCCGCGACGGTAAAGACCGGGACCAGCATGAAGTGCTGGTGCACCATGCCGATGCCGGCGGCCATGGCGTCGCCGGGGCCGTCGAAGGTCACCGGCTTGTCGTCTACCAGAATCTGGCCTTCGGTCGGCTCGTAGAGCCCGTAAAGGACGTTCATCAGTGTCGACTTCCCGGCCCCGTTTTCGCCGAGCAGGCTGTGCACCTGGCCCGGCTGGACCACAAGGTCAATGTGGTCGTTGGCGACCAGGGAACCGAACCGCTTGGTGATTCCTTTGAGCTCGAGCTTCAAACCCCAACCCACCTGTTCTTTGTCCGTAGGTACGACGGTCCTCGTCCGGCATCGTCGGGCGGTGCCGGTCTTTCAAGCTGTGCCTAGCCTAAACCGATTCGGCTGCTGACAGCACGAACCGCCGCCCTCGGCACCGATGTCCGGCACGGAGAGCGGCGGTCCGCTTCATGCTTACTGCTGCGGGCTGGCCTTGGATTCGACCTTGATCTCGCCGGAGATGATCGATTCCTTGATGGTGTCCAGTTCCGACTTGGTGTCGTCGGAAACCGCAGCGTCGAGATCGTGGAACGGAGCCAGTGCCACGCCGCCGTTTTCCAGCGTTCCGACGTACGGGGTGCTGTCGAAGTTGCCCTCGGTGTCGGTCTTGATGACTTCCTCGACGGCGGTTCCCATCAGCTTCATCACGGAGGTGAGGATGAATTCCTCTGCCTTGCCTGCGGTCTCGTAGCCGTCCGAGTCAACCCAGACAACCTTGGCATCCTTGCCGTCTGCGTTGGCCTCGATCACCGCATCCAGGGTGCCCAGGCCGACCGGCCCGGCCACCGGCATGATGATGTCGGCGCCTTCATTGATGAAGTTCAGGGTGTTGGTCTTGCCCTTGCCCTGGTCCTCGAAGTTGCCCACGAAGGTGCCGTTCTGGGACTTCTTGTCCCAGCCCAGCAGTTCAACGTTGGCGTCCTTCTGCTGGTTGTAGTAGTCCACGCCATCGGCGAACCCGTCCATGAAGATGGTGACGGTCGGGATGTTCATTCCGCCGTAGGTGGCCACCTTGCCGGTCTCGCTGGTTGCCGCCGCGGCGTAGCCGGCCAGGAACGCAGCCTGGGCGGTGTCGTAGACGATCGGCTTGACGTTGTCGGTGAACTCCGGGTCGTTGTAGTCGACGATCGCGAAGTTGGTCTCGGGGTTGTCTGCCGCAGCTTCCTTGGTGACGTCGCCCAGCAGGAAGCCCACGGTGAGGATCATGTTGCAGTCGGCCTGCACCATGGCGTCCACGTTCGGGCCGAAGTCGGTTTCGGCCTGGGATTCCGCTTCACGGATCTTGATGCCCAGGTCCTGTTCGGCCATCTTCAGGCCTTCGTAGCTGGACTGGTTGAACGAACGGTCGTCGAATCCGCCGGAGTCGGAAACAATGCAGCCCAGGTAATCGGTGGCTTCCGCTGCCGGGCTGCCGCTGCCGCCTTCCTGGGCCGGCGGAGCACCGCAGCCGGTCAGGACCAGGGCGGACGCGCCGAGCACTGCGGCGGAGAGGCCGGTGCCACGCTTGATCTTGCGCAGTGAAGTCTTCAATTATCCTCCATAAAAGAATGTCTGCCCACGCCACAGTTCAATGGTCGCTTCACAAAGTGCGGCGCATGCCTTGTACTCCGCGTGGCACAACACCTGGCCTGCAGGTGCACAGTTGATGAGCCTACAGTAGTGGCCCGACGGGCAACGGGCGACGCCATCGGACGTGCGCGCCTGGATTGTTGAAAAGTTGTTACTTTTGGGTAGCTCCGGCAGCGATGTCCCGGTGGCGCCGTGCGGCCAGGGTCGCTGCCTTCGCCATCACCCGGACGCCCACGCCGATGGCATGCTCGTCCGGGGTGTAATCGCCCCGGTGCAAATCAAAAGTTTCGCCTCCGGGGGTCCTGGTCCCCAGCCGCATCATGGCGCCGGGCACTTCCTGTGTCATCCAGGCAAAGTCCTCCCCGCCCATGGACTGCGGCGTCAGCGTCACCGCGTCTTCGCCCAATTCGCTCCGGGCCGCGGCCTCGATCAGCGCCGTCTCCCGCTCGGTATTGATGACCGGGGGAACCCCGCGGATGTGTTCCAGTTTCACGTCCACGCCGAACGGGGCCGCCACTTGCGTCACTACCTCGTCCACCAGTTCCCCAGCGGCCTGCCAGGCTTCGCCGTCGAGGCAGCGCATGGTTCCAGCCATGTAACCGACGGCGGGAATGGCGTTCGGGGCGGCGCCGGCCTGGATCTGTCCCCAGACCAGCGAAACAGCACTGCGGACGTCGATCCGCCGGTTGATGACGGCCGGCACACTGACAGCGATCTCGGCCAGCGCGAACACCAAGTCCTCGGTCAAGTGGGGACGCGAGGTGTGTCCGCCGCGGCCGTTGAGCTGGATGCGGATGGTGTCGGAGGCCGATGTGATGGCGCCGATCCGGGTACCGACCTGTCCGACGTCGATCCGCGGGTCGCAGTGCAGCGCCAGAATGCGCGGCAGGCCTTCCAGGACGCCCTGCTCGATGACGGCCAAAGCCCCGCCAGGCATGGTTTCCTCGGCCGGCTGGAAAATCACCCGGACGCGGGCCGGCAGTTCGCCTTCCAGATCGAGCTTGTGCAGCACAAGCGCTACACCGAGCATCACCGTGGTGTGGATATCGTGCCCGCAGGCATGGCTGATGCCGGTGTTGACCGAAGCGTAGGCCAGGCCGGTTTCCTCCAGGATCGGCAGCGCGTCAATGTCAGCGCGCAGTCCGATGGCCAGCGGGCCTTCGCCGACGTCCACAAAAAGCCCGGTCCCGTCCAGCCGCTGCGGTTCCAGTCCTGCGGCCGCCAACCGGGCCGCGAGCTTCTCGGTGGTGAGGAATTCCTTGTGCGACAGTTCGGGATGCTGGTGCAGGTCCCGCCGGAAGTGCCTCAGCTCATCCAGCAGCGGCGATGCCCAGACGCCGATATTGAGATTGGCCGTCGGAGTTTCTGAAATCTTCTGCACACAAGCACTCTAGCGACTTGCGCGCGTGCCGACTCAGGCGGGGTGCCGGACACTGGTCTTTCCCGGTAACTTTTGCCAGCTTCCGGCGTTCCGCTCCGTTGGTTCCGCTACAGGACGTCGGTATCGCCGCTGGCTTTAAGGTGCTCCACAGCCGACTTCACCTTCTGCGCGTGCTCCTTGGTGGTGACCAGCAGCGCGTCCGGGGTATCAACCACGACGACGTCGTCGATCCCGATCAGCGCGATCACCCGCTTGGTATCGGAGACCACGACGCCGGTGGCGGACTCGGCGAAGACCCTCGCGCCGTCGCCGAGCACTGTCAGCCCGGACGTTTCGCTGGCGGTGTTCAGCCGCCCGATGGCGGCGAAGTCACCGACGTCGTCCCAGGAGAACGAGCCAGGGATCATCGCCACGTCCCCCGCGGCCGCCGCAGGTTCGGCCACCGCGTAGTCGATGGCTGTCTTGGGCAAGCCGGGCCAGACCCGCCGCATCACCGCTCCGCGCTCCGGCGCGTCCCAGGCCTCGGCGATCTCGGTCAACCCGGCGAACAGCTCGGGCTCATTGGTCTCCAGGTGCTTGAGCAGCACGTCCACGGGGGCCACGAACATGCCCGCGTTCCACGAATACTCCCCGGTCGCCAGGTAGCCGCGCGCCACCTGCTCGTCCGGCTTCTCCACGAACTCGGCTACCGCATGCGCGTTCGGAGCCCCGGGCACTTGCAGCGCCCCGGCGGAGCGGATGTACCCAAAGCCGGTGGCCGCGTGGGTCGGAGTGATCCCAATCGTGACGATGTAGCCTTCGGCTGCGGTATGCACCGCCTCCCGCACCGCCTGCTGGAAATCTTCTACCGGGGTGATCACCTGGTCGGCGGCAAATGAGCCCATGATGATGCGCGGATCGCGGCGGTGCAGGATGGCCGCGGCCAGGCCGATGGCCGCCGCGGAGTCCTTCGGTTCCGGCTCCAGCACCAGGTTGGCGTCCTCCAATTCCGGCAACTGCGCGCAGACGGCCTGACGGTGGACCTTGCCGGTGACCACCAGCGTGCGACCGTGGCACAAAGGCTCCAGGCGTGCATACGTGGCGCGGATCAGCGTGGAGCCAGACCCGGTCAGGTCATGCAGGAATTTCGGTGCCGCCGCCCGCGACAGCGGCCACAAGCGGGTTCCGGTACCGCCGGCCGGGATCACGGCATAGAAACGATCCAGCACGGCATCTTCGGCCGCGCCCCGGCCTGAATCTTGAGTCTTCACCCTCTCCAGGGTAATCCCCAGAAAAGCTGCTGGCCTCCACCCCGGGGCTGATTTCGTGCGCCGCAGGCAGTTGCCCCGTGCAAGCCGGAACGAAAAACCACAATTAGGGCATGGTTTAGTTGCGTATATTGCCGGAAATCCGCGGAATACGGCGTCCGGGACCCCGTGTCACCGATTGCTGTTAAAAAGGTCACATCGGCTGGTTCCTAAATTGAATAAGCCCTCAGCGAAGCCTAGATTAGTCTTGAGCTAATAGAGCGCTCTCGCACCGGCGTCAACTCTTGCGTGGAAGCCACGCTGCGCCTGGAGCGATGCAGGGAGGGTAATTCAGTGTCGAAGACACCAGCAGGGACCTTATACCGCGGCCGTGAAGGCATGTGGTCTTGGGTAGGACACCGCATCACGGGCGTCTCAATCTTTTTCTTTCTCTTGGTACACGTACTCGACACCGCGTTGGTCCGGGTATCTCCGGGTGCCTACGACGCCGTCATGGCCACGTACAAGAACCCGATCATGGCCGTCTTGGAAGCCGGTCTCGTCGCAGCCATCGTCTTCCATGCCTTCAACGGGCTGCGGATCATCCTCATCGACTTCTGGAAGAAGGGCCCCAAGAACCAGGCCAAGCTTCTGTGGGGCGTCGTCGGCCTGGCGGTCATCGTCATGATTCCGTTCCTCATCCGCCACCTCACGCTCGCTTTCACGTTCGCCTTCAACGGGGGTCACTAACTCATGTCGGTCAACTCTGAAATCCAGGCTCCCCGCAGCGCACGCATTGCTCCCGAGTACATGCGCAATAAGGGGCGCAAGGGCAACTTTGAGATGTACGCCTGGCTGTTCATGCGGCTCTCCGGCCTCATCTTGGTCGTGCTCGTTTTCGGCCACTTGTTCGTCAACCTGATGCTGGGCGATGGCGTCCATGCGATCAACTTCGGCTTCGTGGCCGGCAAGTGGGCGGACCCGTTCTGGCAGGTGTGGGACCTGGCCATGCTCTGGCTGGCCATGCTGCACGGCACCAATGGTGTCCGCACCATCATTGAGGACTACGCGGAGAAGGACAGCACCCGTTTCTGGTTCAAGATGGTCCTGTACGTGGCCTCTGCCGTCATCATCGTGCTCGGCACTCTGGTGATCTTCACCTTCGATCCGTGCCCGGCCAACGCCAGCGCTGAGCTGCTGCCGTCCTTCTGCCCGGCACCGTAACCGGGTCCGCGGAGAACGCGGTCCCGCTGCCTCGCCGCGGGTTTGAAGCGGCGACAAACTTCAGTTCAACAGAAAGAGCATCCAGTATGCAGGTCCATAAGTACGACGTCGTCATTGTCGGTGCAGGTGGCGCCGGAATGCGCGCGGCCATCGAATCCGGCCAGCGCGCGCACACGGCAGTACTGACCAAGCTGTACCCCACTCGTTCCCACACCGGCGCTGCCCAGGGCGGCATGTGTGCCGCGCTGGCCAACGTGGAAGAGGACAACTGGGAGTGGCATACCTTTGACACCATCAAGGGCGGGGACTACCTGGTAGACCAGGACGCCGCCGAAGTGATGGCCAAGGAAGCCATCGACGCCGTGCTGGACCTGGAAAAGATGGGCCTGCCGTTCAACCGGACACCCGAAGGCAAGATCGACCAGCGCCGTTTCGGCGGGCACACCCGCGACCATGGCAAAGCCCCCGTGCGCCGCGCCTGCTACGCCGCGGACCGTACCGGCCACATGATCCTGCAGACCCTGTACCAAAACTGCGTCAAGCACAACGTGGAGTTCTACAACGAGTACTACGTGCTGGACCTGCTGATGGTGGAGGAAGACGCCGTCCGCGAAGACGGCACGCCGTACAAGCAGAAGCGCGTCGCCGGCGTCGTCAGCTATGACCTCGCCTCCGGTGAGCTCCACGTCTTCCAGGCCAAGTCCGTGGTCTTCGCCTCCGGCGGCGTGGGCAAAGTCTTCAAGACCACGTCCAACGCCCACACCCTCACCGGTGACGGCATGGGCATCGCCTTCCGCCGTGGCCTGCCGCTGGAGGACATGGAGTTCGTCCAGTTCCACCCGACCGGCCTGGCCGGCCTGGGCATCCTGCTCTCCGAGGCCGCCCGCGGCGAAGGCGGAATCCTCCGCAACGCCGACGGTGAGCGTTTCATGGAGCGCTACGCCCCCACCATTAAGGACCTGGCGCCGCGCGACATTGTGGCCCGCTCGATGGCCCTTGAGGTCCGCGAAGGGCGCGGCTGCGGCCCGAACAAGGACTACGTGCTGCTGGACCTGACCCACCTGGAGCCGGCACACATCGACGCCAAGCTGCCGGACATCACCGAGTTCGCCCGCACCTACCTGGGCGTCGAGCCGTACACCGAACCGGTGCCGGTATTCCCCACGGCGCACTACGCCATGGGCGGCATTCCGACCAACATCAAGGGCGAAGTCCTGCAGGACAACGACACCGTTGTTCCCGGACTGTACGCCGCCGGCGAGGTTGCCTGCGTTTCCGTGCACGGCTCTAACCGCCTGGGCACCAACTCCCTGCTGGACATCAACGTGTTCGGCAAGCGCTCCGGAATCAACGCTGCCGAGTACGCCAAGACCGCGGACTTTGTCGAACTGCCGGAGAACCCGGAGCAGTACACGATGGACCTGCTCGAGACCGTCCGCGGTGCCGCCGGTACCGAGCGCGTCGCCCAGATCCGCAAGGAACTGCAGGACATCATGGACGCCAACGTTCAGGTGTTCCGCGATGAGCGGTCCCTGACCGAAGCACTGAACGTGATCGCGTCGCTGCGCGAGCGCTACAAGAACATCAGCGTCCAGGACAAGGGCAAGCGGTTCAACCTGGACCTGCTCGAGGCCGTGGAACTCGGCTTCCTGCTGGACATGGCCCAGGTGATGACCGTGGCCGCGCTGCACCGCACGGAATCCCGCGGCGGACACTTCCGCGAGGACTTCCCGGACCGCGACGACGAAAACTTCATGAAGCACTCCATGTGCTACCTGGATCCCGATGCCGTCACCGACGTGACGGCCGGCATCCGCATGGATACCAAACCGGTGGTATTCACGCGCTACGAACCGATGGTGAGGAAGTACTGATGAGCACCCCGACCGAAATTCCCGAAGGACCGTCTAAGGTCGAGCTGGCTCCCGGGGTCGGCGGCGGCGGCGAAATCCCCAGCTTCGACGTCACCCTGAAGGTTCGCCGCTACGATCCCGAGGTTTCCGCTGAAGCCCGCTGGGACGAGTTCAAGGTCACCATGTACGGTACGGACCGCGTGCTGGACGCGCTGCACAAGGTCAAGTGGGAGCATGACGGCTCGGTCTCCTTCCGCCGCTCCTGCGCCCATGGCGTCTGTGGTTCCGATGCGATGCGCATCAACGGCCGCAACCGTCTGGCCTGCAAGACCCTGCTGAAGGACCTTGACACCTCCAAGCCGATCACGGTGGAGCCGATCAAGGGCCTGCCGGTGGAGAAGGACCTGATCGTGGACATGGAACCGTTCTTCCAGTCCTACCGCGAGATCATGCCCTTCCTGATCAACAATGGCCACGAGCCCACTCGCGAGCGGCTGCAGTCCGCGGAGGACCGCGAGCGGTTCGACGACACCACCAAGTGCATCCTCTGCGCAGCCTGCACGTCCTCGTGCCCGGTGTTCTGGACCGACGGCCAGTACTTCGGTCCGGCCGCGATCGTGAACGCGCACCGTTTCATTTTCGACTCGCGCGATGATGCCGGTGACATGCGTCTGGAGATCCTCAACGACAAGGAAGGAGTGTGGCGCTGCCGCACCACCTTCAACTGCACCGAGGCGTGCCCCCGCGGCATCCAGGTGACCAAGGCCATTGCCGAGGTCAAGCAGGCCGTCCTGAACCGCTCCGTCTAGTTGTTCCAGCAGTCCTAGGGGTCATCCCGGGACTAGCCCCGCGTGGTGACCCAAGGTTCGCGGGGGGCCCAAGGTTCGCGTGGGGACCCGAGGTTCGTGTGGGGACCTAAGGTTCTCGTGGGGTTTTAGGCTCGTGTGGGGACGTAAGCCTTGGTAGGGATCGATGTCAGACGACCGCCGCTCCCCCGTCCCGGCGGGTTCCTTTCCCGGGCTTCCGGCGGCGCAGGCCCCATGCCCGCCGCCGCAGCGAGCGGCTGCCCCGGCCGCCCGCCAGCGCATGCCTGGCCACCGCGTCGGCCTTGCCGATGGCTCCCCAGGCAGTGGCGACCATGTACAGCTGGCTGAGCAGGTAGAACCACACGAAGAGGCCCAGGATGACGGCGGAAGAGGCCAGCAGCGGGTTGTTGCCAACACTGCCCAGGAGGATCGATGAGAAGTACCGGAGTACGGTGCTGCCGGCGCCGGCGATCAAGGCGCACTGCAGCATGATGGGACGAGGCATCCGGATTCCTGATGCCACCCGGAACAGCACCACTGCCACCGCCATGTCCAGCAGCAGCATGATCACGATGCTGCCGATCCGCGCCAACGGTTCGGCAGCGGCGCCTTCGAAGTGCAGCCATTCCACGATCAGGCCCAGCGCGGTATTAGCAAAGACGGCGAGGGCCGTGGTCACGATCAAGGCCACGGCCAGGATCAGCAGCGTTCCCGTGTCCTTGAGCTTGACCAGAACGATGTTGGTCTTCAGCGGCGGCAGGTCGAAGATGCCGCGCATTCCGGTGCGCAGCCCGGCGATCCACCCCAGTGACGTCCAGATCATCAGCGCCGTGGAAATGACCAGGCTGACGCCGAATCCGCCGCCCAGCGAGAACAGCTGCTCTGGTGTGACCAGGCCTTCCCCGGATTCACCGGTGGTGTTGATCAGACCTGGGGTGGTCTCGTCCAGCACCCGGATGATGGCCAGCTGCAGTTCACGGTTGCCGGAGACCACCAGGCCGAGAATAGAGAAACCGGCGACCAGCATCGCTGCCACCGAGAAGAACAGGTTGTAGGCGCAGCCGGCGGCCAGCAACGGCCCGTGCCGCAGGGCATAGAGATTAAAGACCCGCATCAGTCGCCAGGAATTGAGCTGCGCCAGCCGGTACTGGGCGCTGGCCAGCATCCCCGTCCATCTGCCGCCTTCGCGCTTGGCCCGGCCGGCTTCCCGCCGCAGTCTTAAGGCAGCGAGGACCATTTGCTGCCGTTGCAGCGGGTCCGGCCTTCCGTCAGCCTTCTCCTGCGGATTCGGCGCCAAAGGTCAACTCTTCCCGTAGTTTCCACACACCCGTCGCATCGTGCTCGTAGAGGCCCATGCTACTGACGAGGAAGGCTGCGTCATAACCGGCGAGCTTACTCTCGGCCGAATCCATGCTGGCGTCGCTGACATCGTGGGCCACGGTGACATGCGGGTGGAAGTCGAACTCGAGTTCGCGTTCCAGCGGCCCGGACTGCAGCTTACGGTGCAGTCCGACGCAATCGTCGAAACCGTCCCGGATGCCCAGATAGACCACGGGCGAGACCGGACGGAAACTACCGGTTCCGCACATGGCCAACGTGAAGGGGGCCTGCTGGCGGGCGACCGAGCGCACGTGGTCGGTCGCCTCATCCCAGTCGTGCACCGGGGTGGTGGTGATCAGCGTGATGTGCGGCGGGATCACCGCGGCCAGCGGGTCCCCGAAGGACGCCCGCCAGCCGCGCAGCTCGCTGGCCATCGGCTCGGGGATCCCGATCACCACTCCGATGCTCCCGACCGCAGGCCGGGCACCCGGGTCAGCACCGCCGTCGTGCTCCACACGGGCGATGCTGTCCTGGTCCTGCTGGCTCATGGCTAGCGTCCGCCTCCGGCGGGCAGGAAACCGACTTTGCTGTACACATCAGCGAGTGTAGCCGATGCAATTGAACGGGCTTTCTGGGCCCCGCGGGCCAGCAGCCGGTCAAGTTCGGCCGGGTCGTCCAGCAGCTCCTGGGCCCGGGCCTGCACCGGTGCAAGGGTCTCGACGACGACGTCGGCCAGATGCACTTTCAGGTGCCCGTACATCTTGCCCTGGTACTCCTCCTCCAGCTGGGCGATGCTCTTACCGGTGAGGGTGGAGTAGATGGTGAGGAGGTTGGAGATCCCCGGCTTGGCCTCACGGTCAAAGCGGATCTCGGTGCCGTCGTCGGTGACGGCGGACTTGATCTTCTTGGCAGCCTGCTTGGGGCTGTCCAAAATGTTGATCAAGCCAGCCGGCGATTCCGCCGACTTGGACATCTTTGCCGTGGGATGCTGCAGATCGTAGATCTTCGCTCCCTCCTTGGGGATGACCGCTTCCGGCACCACGAACGTCTCGCCGAACCGGTGATTGAACCGCTGGGCCAGGTTGCGTGCCAGCTCCAGGTGCTGGCGCTGGTCCTCCCCCACCGGCACGCCGTAGGGGCGGTAGAGCAGGATGTCCGCCGCCATCAGCACCGGGTAGGCGAACAGGCCCACGGTGGCTGCGTCGGTACCGCTCTTCTGGGTCTTGTCCTTGAACTGGGTCATCCGGGACGCCTCGCCGAAACCGGTCACGCAGTTGAGCACCCAGGCCAGCTCGGCGTGTTCGGGAACATGCGACTGGACGAACAGCGCCGTGCGCTCGATGTCGATGCCGCCGGCAATGTACTGGGCGCAGGTGACCCGGGTGCGCTGGGCCAAGTCCTTCGGATCGTAGTCCACGGTGATGGCGTGGAGGTCCGGGATGAAGAAGAACGTTTCATACTCGTCCTGCAGCTTGACCCAGTTGACCAGGGCGCCCAGGTAGTTGCCCAGATGCAGCGAGTCGGCCGAGGGCTGCATACCGGAGAGCAGCCTGGGGCGCGCGGCCTGCGGCGGCAGGGTCTGGCCGTTGTCCGCGCGGGCGGTGTGGGTCGGTTCTGTGGTTCCTGTGCTCATCGGGATGCTTTCTAGAACTGGTAGTCGACGACCAGCGGTGCGTGGTCGGAGAAGCGGGCGTCGTAGGTGGCGGCGCGGTCGACCACGGCCGCGGTTGCCAGGTCGGCCAGCGACGGGGTGGCCACCTGGTAGTCGATCCGCCAGCCGGAATCGTTGTCGAAGGCCTGGCCGCGCCAGGACCACCAGGTGTAGGGTCCGCTGACGGCGCCGGCCAGCGAGCGGTGGACGTCGCGCCAGCCGATCTCCTCGCCGAAGAACCGGTCGAAGTAGGCCCGCTCCTCAGGCAGGAATCCCGCCCGCTTGACGTTGCCCTTCCAGTTCTTGATGTCCAGTTCGGTGTGTCCCACGTTCAGGTCGCCGACCACCAGGGCGTAGTCCCGCTCGGCCTTCAAGTGCGGCAGCCGGTGGCACATGGTGTCCAGGAAGCGGTACTTGTCCACCTGCTTGGGGGTGTCCACCTCGCCCGAATGGACGTAGGCGCTGACCACGGTCAACGTCTTGTCGCCGTCGATGCCCTCGACGGCGAAGTCGGCCTCCACCCAGCGGCCGGAGGACAGGAAATATTCGTCGCCAATGTGGCTCCGGGTAGCCGTCGGCGCTACCCGGGAGGCGATGGCGACGCCGGCCCGGCCCTTGGCCTCCGCTTCTGCGTGCAGGATGTGCCAATCGTTGCCCAGTAACTCGTGCACGACGGCGTCGGGCGCGCGCACTTCCTGCAGGCACAGAATGTCCACGTCCCGGGCGGCCAGCCAGTCGGCCATGCCGCGCTTGTAGGCTGCGCGGATGCCGTTCACGTTGACGCTGGCGATGCGCAGCGTCTTGCCGGCCGGAATCAGTCCGGCTGCTGCGTCGCGGGAAGTGGTGGGTGCGGAGGAAACGGTTGCCAAAGTCACCCGACTACCTTACCCAACCCTTCAGTTCAGCTGACAACCGTGCCGGTGACCGTCCCGCCGTCCTCTTCCTTGTGGATCATGCCACGGCCATTGTGGGCGGTGATTTCCACCGTTTCGAGTGCGCGGTCCACCATGCCTTCATCCTTGCCGCGGTAGTCGCGGATCACCTTGGCCTGGACCTGGATGATCTTGAAGCTGTGGTCCAGCTTTTCGTCCCGCACGGCGTTGGCCCGCGACACCTGTTCATCGATGACGGCGGTGCCCCCGCCGGGAGCAGGATTCACGCGGCCGGCGTAGTCGGCCTGCACGCTGGCCAGCTTCTCCTTGGCCTTGCGGGTGGCGCCGCGGACGCTGAAGACGACAAATGCGGCCAGGATCAGCCAGGCCAAGGAGACTGCGACGACGATCCAGCCGATGACGTCGTTTTCATTGGCGGCGAAGACCACAGCCACCAGGAAGACCAGCACCAGGACGGCCAGGCTGATGTTGCCGGCTTTGAGCGGCATCTGCCGGGCGGCGGACGAAACAGAGGAAGACTCGGGGCCAAGAGATCGCATGGGGTTATTCTCTCAAATCCGCGCGGCCGCGTGCGCCGACTCCGCCCACAGCGTGACGCACGGCCCTGCTGCGTGCCGATCGGATACTTCCACCCGCTTCCACCTCAGTTCAGGAAGAGCTTGCGCAGCCGGCCTGTGGTCAGGATCAGCCCCAGCACAATCATGACCAGGAAGTACAGCAGGTGGATCCAGATGGCGCCGGTGAAGACGCCTGCACTCAGCTGCCGCAGCATTTCCACTCCGTGCCAGAGCGGCAGGGCCTGGATCAGCCACTGGATCGGCTGGGGGTAGACGGTGAGCGGATAGAACGTCGCGGAGAACAGGAACATCGGCAGCATGATGAAGTTGATCCAGTCCATCTGCTGGAAGGTCTTCATATAGCTGGTGATCGCCATGCCGAAGGACGCGAAGCCGAAAGCCACCACCACTGCGGCGGGAATCATCAACAGCGCCCAGGGTGACGTGATCAAGCCCATCGCGCCCATCACCGCGGTGAAACCCGTGGCGTAGAGGGCACCGCGCAACAGCGCAAGCAAAATTTCGCCGAGCGCCACGTCCAGCGGCCCCAGGGACGTGTACAGCATGCCTTCATAGAGCTTGGCGAAATTCAGCTTGAAAAAGACGTTCCAGGTGGAGTCGTACACCGCACCGTTCATGGCGGAGACTGCCAGCAACGCCGGGGCGATGTAGTTCGCGTAGCCGATTTCTGCCCCGCCGGGGCCGGTGACGGTGCCGATCAGCGAGCCCAGGCCAATACCCATCGCCACCAGGTAGAGGACCGGCTCCACGAAACCGCTGATCATGATCGCCCAGTTGGTGCCCCAGGTGGCCTTCACGCCGCGGGAAAAGACCGCGCGAACGTTACCGGCGTAGAGCGAACCGAGCGGACGCCGGGACGGTTCCAGCCTCAGCGGTTGCGAAGCAATGTGCTGGCTCATTTGCCCAGCCTCCTGATGTAGACGCGGCGGGCGAAGATCCACCCCACCACGCAGAGGACGGCCAAATAGACCACGTGCAGGGCTGTCAGCCAGAGCGGTTCCGCGTAGCCGTAGCTGAGCACCCGGCCCAGCTCGGTGGAATGCCACAGCGGCGAAACCCAGCCGATCCAGCGGACCAGCAGCGGCATGGCGTCCAAGGGGAAAAAGGTGCCGGAGAAGAGGAACAGCGGCATCACGATAAACCGCTGCACCAACGCGAACTGGCCGCGGTCCTCTTCAATCCTGGCCGAGTAGGCCATCAGCGGGAGGCCGAAGGACATCCCGGCCAGCGCAGCGGTGAAGATCATCACCCAGCCGGTCGGTTCAACCACCGCGCCGAACAGGACCAGGCACAGAAAGTAGAGCCCAGTGGTGAGCAGCAGCCGGGCCAGCACACCCATGGAGTGCCCGTTGACCAGTTGCTGGCTCTGCAGCGGGGAGGCGTTCGGACCGTAGTAGGTCTTGCGCCATTTAAAGCCGGACATGACCGAGTAGGTGTTTTCCTCGCTGGCCACCATGATGGCGGCGGTGGCCAGCAGCGCCGGGGCCACGAAGACCAGGTACGGCACAGCCTGGCCGTTGCCGGCGTCCAGCGACACGTCGGTGTTGGCGTCCACCAGCGTCGCCAGGCCCACGCCCATCGCGAACAAGTAGACCAGCGGGGTGCCGACGGCCGTCATCAGCACCGTCCAGCCGTAGCCGCGCAGCTGCCGCAGCCAGTGCTCCATGTAGTAGAACGATCCGAAGTTGCGGGCGCGTTCGGCCGACTGCAGCGGCGTCAGCGGCGAGCGCAGACCGGTCACCGGTCGGGTCAGGGCGTCGACCTCGCGCAGGGTCAACTGCGCCGGGACGCGGGCGTCAACCGAGCCGGCGGCTGCAGCGGCGTCGGGTTTGGGTGCCTGGGCCGGTCCGGCAGCGGGCTCAGCCGAGGTGTGCGAGGCGGCTTCCGCTTCTTGCCCGCCGGGCACCTGCGAGGGCTGTTGCTCAGTCAATGAGGCTCCTGCCGGTCAGCCGGAGGAAAACGTCCTCCAGGCTGGAGCGCCGCACCAGCGAGGTGATCGGGCGAAGCCCGCGGTTCGATACCTGCTCAAGCGCCGCCTCGCCGTCGTCGGCATAAATAAGGACGCGGTCCGGCAGCGTTTCGAGCCGCTCCCCGATGCCTCCCAGCTCCGGGGCCACAGTGGCGTTCCGTTCGGAACCGAACCGAAGCTCGAGGACCTCGCGGGTGGAATGCTCGCGGATCAGGGCCGCCGGCGATCCTTCGGCCATGATCTTGCCCTTGTCCACCACGATCAGCCGGTCGCACAACTGCTCCGCCTCATCCATGTAGTGGGTGGTCAGGATCAGCGTGACGCCCGCTTCCTTGAGCCGGAAGAGCCGGTCCCAGAGGATGTGGCGTGCCTGCGGATCGAGACCGGTGGTGGGCTCGTCCAGCAGCAGAACCTTCGGATCGTTCATCAGCGAACGGGCAATGGTGAGACGCCGCTTCATGCCGCCGGAGAGGGCATCGACCTTCGCCTTGGCCTTGTCCGTCAGCTGCGCGAATTCCAGCAGTTCGTCGGCCTTGGGCCGCAAGTAGGAATACGGCAGCCCGAAGTAGCGGCCGTAGACGATCAGGTTGTCGCGGACCTTCAGTTCCTCGTCCAGGTTGTCCTGCTGCGGCACCACCCCCAGATGGGCGCGCACTTCCGGTCCGTGCTGGTCGGGGTCCAGGCCCATGATGCTCAGCTCGCCGGCCGTCCGCTGCGAGACGCCGCCGATCATCCGCATGGTGGTGGACTTGCCCGCTCCGTTCGGCCCGAGCAGCCCGAAGGACTCCCCCGGCTGGACGTCGAACGAGATTCCGTCGACGGCGTTGAAATCGCCGTAAGTCTTCACCACGTCCCGGGCGGTGATGACGGCAGCGGGAGCCTGCTGGGGCAGCCGGTGTGAAAGAGATGTTTGAGGCACTGCTATAGCCTAGATCACATCACTGGTTGAGGAAAACCAATCGGGTCATTGACTGCTCAGCTCCACAGGGCGACGTGCACTTTGGAGCCACGCCGGGCCAGCCCCCTGGGCCCACCCGGCGCCACCATGGCTGCGGTGGCCTCTGCCGTGCCGGCAATACGCTGCAGGGTCCGGGCGGCGGCGGAAGCCCGGCCATGGTCCAGGGTGCTGGCCCACCACAGTCCGGACAGCGGCGTGCCGGCGGCGGGCAGCCGCGCCAGCACCCCGCCGGCTATCTCCGGCCGGACGATGTGCTCGAGTGCCAGCATGATGCCTTCGCCGGACCGGACGGCGGCCAGGGCGCTGGTTTCGCTGGACATCTCGATGGTTTCTGCAGGGGCCGGCGGCGCGCCCAGCCAGCCCTGCAGATCGAGCCCATCCAAGCCGGCCGGTCCGGTGAACCAGCGGTGGGCCAGCAATTGCCCGGCCGGGAGCGTTCCCTCCATCCGGGCCAGCGGATGGAGGGGCGATGCCACCAGCACCCGCTGGTAGCGCAGGAACGGGAGCACCTCCAGGGCAGGATGCTGCGGCGGCTGCGGCCGGGCTCCCAGGGCAATGTCGTAGGCGTGGTTGGCCAACAAGGCGGCCATGTCCGCCGCCGGCTCCACCACCACGTCCACCGTCGCGCCGGGCACCCGCTTGGTGTAGTAATCCACCAGCCGGCCGGCGGCGTGCTCGGCAAAATCAGCCGTGGCCAGCACCCTCAGGCTGCCGGCTGCGGCCTCGGCGTGGGCCACCTCCCGGCGCGCGTGGTCGGCCAGCCCGACGATTTCCTGGGCATGCGCCGCGAGCGCACGTCCGCCGGGCGTCAGGGCAATGCCGCCGCCTGACCGGACGAACAGCGGATCGCCCAGATCCTGCCGGAGCGCAGCCAGCGCGGCCGAAACCGCCGGCTCGCTGACTTCCAGCTCCTGGGCTGCGGCCCGCAGCGAACCCAGCCGTGCCACCAGGGCAAAGGCCTTCAGCTGGTTCAAAGTCATCGCCATTGCAGGTCATAACCTTTCGCTTATGAGGATCTTGACACCCCTCGGGCCGGGGAGCAACATGTGCCCCATGGGGGCCCTCAACGGTGAGGGCGACGTGTCTTTGAGGGGTAGACCATGCAGATTCCTGCTCCATTCGATTACGCCCGGGCCACAGACGTGGACAACGCGCTTGCCCTATTGGAACGCCACGGGCCGGACGCCCGGCTGGTGGCCGGCGGGCACAGCCTGCTGCCGATGATGAAACTGCGGCTGGCCCGGCCGGAGTGGCTGATCGACATCAACGGCCTGGCCGAACTCGACTTCATGGTGCGCGAAGGGAACGTGTTCAGGGTCGGCGCCCTGACCCGCCACACCACGCTCTTGGAGTCGTCCGACGTGGCGCGCTTGTTCCCGATCGTGACCGATGCCGAACAGGTGATTGCCGATCCGGTGGTGCGCAACCGGGGCACCATCGGCGGCTCGCTCTGCCAGGCAGACCCGGCCGAGGATCTGTCCACCGTCTGCGATGTGCTGCGGGCCGAGGCCGTGATCCGGGGGCCGGCCGGCGAGCGCACGGTATCGATGGACGAGTTCCACCGCGGCCCCTACGAGACCGCCGTCGGACAGAACGAGCTCTTGGCCGAGCTCCGTTTTCCCATCCGCGCCAGGTCCGGCAGCGCCTACGAAAAGGTGGAGCGCCGGGTGGGCGACTGGGCTGTCGCTGCGGCCGGGGCGGCGGTCGGGCTGGCAGCCGACGGCACCATCGAAGACGCCTCGGTGGGGCTCACCGCGGTGGGCCTGGACGGCACGGTTCCCGGCATCGGCGACCTGCTGCACGGCCGGCGGCCGGACGAAGACCTTTTCGCGGAGGCGGGCCGGATGGCCGCCGGCGCCTGCGAACCGGTCTCCGACCAGCGCGGCGGA
The DNA here is from genome assembly GCF_047607445.1 of Arthrobacter sulfonylureivorans. Lineage (GTDB taxonomy): Bacteria > Actinomycetota > Actinomycetes > Actinomycetales > Micrococcaceae > Crystallibacter > Crystallibacter sulfonylureivorans_A. Next base: position 20,899 of record NZ_JBLKRT010000022.1, on the reverse strand, counting down.
ATCGACTACAAGCGGCATCTGGCCGACGAACTGACCCGCCGGGTGCTGCGCAGTGCCTGCGCCCGCGCCGCAGAACAGGAAGGCTGAACCATGCAGATCAGCATGAGCGTCAACGGCAATGAAGTGACCCGCGACATCGAACCGCGCGTGCTGCTGGTCCACTTCATCCGCGAAGAACTGGGCCTGACCGGCACCCACTGGGGCTGCGACACCAGCAACTGCGGCACCTGCGTGGTGTTGATGGACGGGCAGCCGGTGAAGTCCTGCACCGTGCTGGCGGCTATGGCGGACGGACATGAGATCCGTACCGTCGAAGGACTGTCCAGCAACGGCGCACTGGATCCGGTCCAGCAAGGATTCATGGAGGAGCACGGGCTGCAGTGCGGATTCTGCACCCCCGGAATGATGCTCACCGCCCGGGCGCTGCTGGACAAGAACCCGCACCCGGACGACAGCGAGATCCGGCAGGCGATCTCCGGCCAGATCTGCCGCTGCACCGGCTACGCCACCATCGTCCGCTCGGTCCAATGGGCGGCGGACCACCCCAACGGCGGCGCCGCCGCGTCGGCTGCTGCCGGTCCGAGCGACACTGAAGAGGTGACAGCATGACCACCACCCAGGAGCGTCCGGCGTCCGGACAGGGAGAAAGCGCCCGTCCGGCCAATCCCGCCGCGGGAGACAAGGACCGCCCGATTGGATACGGCCGGATCCAGCGGAAAGAAGACCCGCGGTTCATCCGCGGCAAGGGACACTACGTCGACGACATCGTGCTGCCCGGCATGCTGCACGGCGCGATCCTGCGTGCCCCAGTGGCGCACGCCAGGCTGGTCTCGATGGACACATCCGAAGCGCTGGCACACCCCAAGGTCAAGGCCGTCATTACCGGCAAGGATCTGGAAGGGCTGAACCTGGCCTGGGCGCCGACGCTGTCCGCGGACGTACAGGCCGTGCTGGTCACGGACAAGGTCCGGTTCCAAGGCCAGGAAGTCGCGTTCGTGGTCGCCGAAGACCGCTACGCGGCCCGCGACGCGCTGGAACTGATCGACGTCGAATATGACATCCTGCCGCCGGTCATCGACGCGCGCAAAGCGCTCGACGCCGATGCGCCCGTCATCCGCGACGACCTCGAGGGCCGCACCGACAACCACATTTTCGATTGGGAGATGGGCGATGCGGACGAAACCGAGGCAGCGTTCGCCGCGGCCGACGTCGTCGTCGCGCAGGATATGGTCTACCCGCGGGTCCATCCGGCCCCGATGGAAACCTGCGGCGCGGTGGCGGATTTCGATCCGGTCGACGGCGCGCTGACCCTGTACGAGACGACGCAAGCGCCGCACGCCCACCGCACCCTCTATGCGATGGTGGCCGGGATTCCCGAGCACAAGATCCGTGTGGTGTCCCCGGACATCGGCGGCGGCTTCGGAAACAAGGTGGGCATCTACCCGGGCTACGTCCTCGCCGTCGTCGGGTCCATCGTCACCGGCAAACCGGTCAAGTGGGTGGAGGACCGCTCGGAGAACCTGATGTCCACCTCCTTCGCCCGGGACTACCTGATGCGCGGGGAAATCGCCGCCACCAAGGACGGCAAGATCCTGGCGCTGCGGACCAACGTGCTGGCCGACCACGGCGCGTTCAATGCCACCGCCCAGCCCACCAAGAACCCGGCCGGCTTCTTCAGCATCTTCACCGGCAGCTACGACCTGCAGGCGGCCCACTGCAAAGTCACCGGCGTGTACACGAACAAGGCACCGGGCGGCGTCGCCTACGCCTGTTCCTTCCGGGTCACCGAGGCCGTGTACTTGGTGGAACGCATGGTGGACGTGCTGGCCCGCAAACTGGAGATGGATCCGGCCGAACTGCGGCTGAAGAACTTCATCCGGCCGGAACAGTTCCCGTACGCCAACAAGACCGGCTGGGAGTACGACTCGGGGAACTATGAACCGGCGATGCGGCTGTCCATGAAGATGGCCGGCTACGAGGACCTGCGCCGTGAGCAGGCCGAGAAGCGCGAGCGCGGCGAACTGATGGGCATCGGGGTCTCCTTCTTCACCGAGACCGTCGGCGCCGGTCCGCGCAAGCATTTCGACATCGTTGGCCTGGGCATGGCCGATGGCGCCGAGCTGCGAGTCCACCCGACCGGCAAGGCGGTGGTCCGGCTGTCCGTGCAATCGCAGGGGCAGGGGCACGAGACCACCTTTGCGCAGATCGTGGCCGAAGAGTTGGGCATCCCGCCGGAGGACATCGACGTGGTGCACGGCGACACCGACCAGACGCCGTTCGGTCTGGGCACCTACGGCAGCCGCTCCACGCCGGTGAGCGGCGGCGCGGTGGCACTGGTGGCCCGCAAGGTCCGGGACAAGGCGAAGTTCATCGCGGCCGCGATGCTCGAAACCCGTCCCGAGGACCTGGAATGGGAGAAAGGCCGCTGGTTCGTCAAGGGCGATCCGAGCGCGGGCAAGACGATGGCGGAAATCGCCCTGGGCGCCCACGGCACGGTCGCGCTGCCGGAAGGAATCGACGGCAACCTGGACGCCGTGGTCACCTATGATCCGCCGAACCTGACGTTCCCGTTCGGCGCCTACATCTGCGTGGTCGACGTCGACCCCGGCACCGGCCGCGTGAAAGTCCGCCGGTTCATTGCGGTGGACGATTGTGGCACCCGGATCAACCCGATGATCATTGAGGGCCAGATCCACGGCGGCCTGACCGACGGCGTCGGGATGGCGCTGATGGAGATCATCGAATTCGACGAAGACGGCAACTGCCTGGGCGGCTCCTTCATGGACTACCTGATCCCGACGGCGATGGAAGTTCCGGACTGGGAGACCGGCTTCACCGTCACGCCGTCGCCGCACCATCCCATCGGTGCGAAGGGCATCGGCGAATCCGCCACCGTAGGGTCTCCGCCGGCCATCGTCAACGCCGTGGTCGACGCACTGGCGCCGTTCGGGATTACGCATATGGACATGCCGTGCACCCCCGCCCGCGTCTGGGAGGCCATGCAGGGCCGGCCGAGGCCACCGGTGTGACATGCCGCCGCGCGAGCTGGCCCTGGCCGCCAGGGCAGATGAACTGAGCAGGCGGCGGGAACCGTACGTCCGCGCCACCGTGGTCCGCGCCCAGCATCCGACCAGCGCCCACGCCGGCGATACCGCGTTGGTGTTGGCCGGCGGTGCGATCGAAGGGTTCGTCGGCGGGAACTGTGTGGAAGCTTCGGTGCGCGACTACGGGCTGCGGACCTTGGCCTCCGGCGAACCACTGCTGCTGCGGGTGATGCCGGGCGACCCGGTCCGCAATCAGGAGGAGGGGGCGGTCACCGTGGCGAATCCGTGCCTCAGCGGCGGCTCGGTGGAAATCTTCCTGCAGCCCTTCCTGCCGGCCCCACGCGTGGTGGTAGTGGGTTCCGGACCGATCGCACAGGCGCTGTCCGCCTTGGGGTCGGTGCTGGGGTTCGAACCCGAACTGGTGGCCGGCGGCGCGGCGGTACCCCGGCCGGATGATGCCGCGCTCATCGTCGCCTCGCACGGCAGGGAGGAGGAAGCAGCCCTGACCGCGGCGCTGCAGGCCTCCGTCCCCTACGTGGCGCTGGTGGCCAGCGAACGCCGAGGCCATGAGGTGCTCGCCTCGCTGGACGTGGACGAGGAACTGCGGTCCCGGGTGCACTGCCCGGCCGGACTGGCGCTGGGCGCCCGCACACCGGAAGAAACCGCCCTGTCCATTCTGGCCGAGCTGGTCTCTGAACGGTCCGCGGCCTCCGCTCCGGCGGCGGCAGGCGGGGTCCGCCCTGGGGCCGCTGAAGCCGCCGAGGAACCGGCGCCGGCCGAAGCAGGAAGCCACGAACCGAGGGCCGCTGAAGCCGCCGAGGCACCGGCGTCGGCCGAAGCGGGATCCCCCGAACCGGGCGCTACAAAAGCCGCCGAGGAACCGGCCTCGGCCGACGCGGGATCGGCTGAGCCCGCCACTGCCTTGGATCCGGTCTGCGGCATGACGGTTCCGGCCATACACGCCACGCTGCACACCGAACACGCCGGCAAGACCATCTACTTCTGCTCCGCCGGCTGCCGGGCCGCGTTCCTCAAGGATCCGGAGCATTATGCCGTCGCTTCCTGAACGCCGGACCGCCGCCCTGGTGCTCGCCGCCGGAGGATCCCGCAGGCTCGGCAGGCCCAAGCAGCTGCTGCCATACGGCAACGGTGTGCTGCTCGATGCCGTGCTCGGCACTGCCCGCGCATCCGGGTTTGACCAGATCGTCCTGGCGCTGGGCGGAGCCGCCGACGCGGTGCGCCGGTCCGTGGACACCAGCGGCTGCGACGTGGTGGACAACCCGGCGTACACCGACGGCTGCTCGTCCTCGATTGCGGCGGCCGTTCCAGCGCTGCACCCGCGGACCGAAGCGGTGGTGCTGTTGCTCGGCGACCAGCCCGGAGTGACACCGGCAACGGTGCACACGCTGCTCGCTGCACGGGGCGACGCGCCGCTGGCGGTGTGCCGCTATGACGACGGCGTGGGCCACCCGTTCGCGTTCCATCGTTCGCTGTTCCCGCTGCTGGCCCATTTGCACGGCGACAAGGCGGTGTGGAAGCTGCTGGAGCAGCGCGCCGCCGACGTGACCGAGGTCGCCGTCCCGGGACGGGTCCCGCGCGACGTGGACACCGAGGACGACTACCGTCAGGTTTTGGCAGAGTTACGGAGCACGCCATGACCTCGGCGGCGCGGACAGACGCGCAGGACGGCGGCCAGGCGGAGCTTCGGGAACGCATTCCTGACGTGGAATCGCTAATCGCCGCGCTGGACGCGGTTGACTACGTCGCGGATGCGGGCCTGGCCACCGCTCTGTTCCTGGCCCTGCGGCTCCCGCAGCCGATCCTGCTGGAAGGCGAAGCCGGAGTAGGCAAAACCGAAGCCGCCAAGGCGCTGGCCCAGGTGCTGGACACTCCGCTGTACCGGCTGCAGTGCTACGAAGGCATCGACGCCGGCGAAGCCCTGTACGAGTGGAACCACCAGCGCCAACTGCTGGGCATCCGGCTGGCCGAGGTCCACCACACCGACCTCGCGGAAACCGACCTCTTCGCCGAGAAGTATCTGCTGCGCCGGCCGTTGCTGCAGGCCATCGAGCATCCCGGTCCGCGGCCGGCTGTCCTGCTGCTGGACGAGATCGACCGGGCGGACGCCGAGTTCGAAGCGTTTACCTTCGAGCTGCTCGCCGAAGCTGCCGTCAGCGTGCCCGAACTGGGAACCATCCGTGCCGTGCATCCGCCCATCATCGTCCTCACCTCCAACCGGACCCGCGACCTGCACGATGCGCTCACCCGCCGCTGCCTTTACCATTGGATCGACTATCCGGCCCCGGAGAAGATCGCCGAGATCGTGCGGCGCCGGGTTCCGTCCAGCACCGAATCCATCGCGCTGCAGGCGGCAGCGGCCATCGCCCGGCTGCGCACGGTGGACATGGTCAAACCCCCGGGCATCGCCGAGGCCATCGACTGGGTGTCCGCGCTCAGCCTGCTGGGCGCGGACCGGCTGGACGCGGCGAGCGCAGAACGGACCTGGGGCTCGGTGCTCAAGAACCGGGACGACCTTGAACTCATCGCCGCCCGAGGCGGCGCTTGGCTGGTGGGCAGCCATGACTGAGCGCGGCTTGGACGGCTCCGTGCCGCCCGCTGACACGGCGGCATTTTGTGCCAGCCTCACGACGGCGCTGCGCCGCAACGGGGTGCCCACCTCGCCGGACCGCGCGGGGCGGCTGGCCGAAGCCCTGCGTCTGCTGCCGCCGGCGGACCGGACCACGTTGTACTGGGCCTGCCGCGTGGTGCTGGTTTCCGACCGCGAGCAGCTGCCGGTTTTCGACGCCGTGTTCGCGGCGGTCTTCGGTAGCGCCACCGGCCTTGTCCCGGATCCGGCGGAACACCGCGGCGATCCGCACCACCCGCCGTGGTCCGGCCAAGGCGCCACCGAGCGGCCGACCGGAGCCAGCAGCCCGTCCGACCACCGCCCGGTGCCGGAAACGGCCCTGCCGCCGGGCATGTTCCCGGGCCGGGACGGCGTCGGCTCCGGCGAGGGTCCGCTACGCGAATCGGTGCTGTTAATGGCTTCGGGACAGGAACGGCTGCACCACACGTCGTTTGCGGAACTGACCGAGGAGGAGACCGCCGTCGTGCGGCATCTGGTCCGCCGCATCGTGCTCTCCACCCCGGTGCGCGACAGCCGGCGGACCCGCCGATCGGCCCGCAGCAGTTCCCGGCTGGATATCCGCCGCACCGCCCGGACCGCGCGCCGCAACGGCCCGGATGCTGCCCGGCTGGTCTTTGCCCAACGACGGCCCAAGCCACGCCGGTTGGTGCTGCTGTGCGATGTCTCCGGGTCGATGGAGTCCTACACCCGGGTCTTCCTCTCGCTGCTGCAGGGCGCGGCGGCCGGAGCCCGGGCGGAAGCTTTCGTCTTTTCCACCCGCCTGACCCGGATCACCCGGCAGCTGGCCGTCCGCGACCCGGACACCGCGCTGGCCCGCGCCGCCGCCGAGGTGCGCGACTGGGCCAGCGGCACGCGCCTTGCCGAAAGCCTGCACCGGTTCATCGACGACTACGGCCGCCAGGGCATGGCCCGCGGCGCCGTGGTGGTGGTCATTTCGGACGGCTGGGCGCAGGACGATCCGGCCCAGGTCGCGGCGCAGATGGAGCGCCTGCGGCGGCTGGCGTATCGAATCATCTGGATCAATCCCCGTAAGGTGGCCGTAGGCTACCAACCGCTGGCCGGCGGCATGGCGGCCGCCCTGCCATACTGCGATGCGTTTGTCAGCGGCCACAGCTACTCCGCATTGGCGGAGGTGGCTGCGGCCATCCGCTCTGACCGCAGCCCGGGCTCCGGACTGCGGACCAACCAGTTCACCAGGCAAAGGACACGGTAATGCAGCTTGAACGCACGTTTTCCGTCACCGCACCGATAGGGACGGTCTGGGACACCCTGATGGACTTCGACCGGGTGGCTGGGTGCATTCCCGGAGCGCAGATCCTGGAAAAGACCTCCGACGACGAGTACCAAGTCGGCATGAAGGTGAAACTGGGGCCGGTCACCATGCAGTACAAAGGCACCTTGTACGTGATCGACCGCGACGCCGCAGGCCGGCGAGCGCAGCTGCAGGGGAAGGCGCGCGAAACACGGGGACAGGGCGCCGCGGAGGCAACGGTGACTATGCAGTTGTCCGAATCCGGAACTGCCACCGAGGGCAGCGTCAACGCCGACCTGACCCTGTCCGGCAAGGCGGCGGCCATGGGCAAGAGCGTGATCGGCAGCGTCACCGACCAGATGCTGGCCGTGTTCACCAAGAACCTGCAGGAGATGATCTCGGCGCCGGAAACCAACGCGGCCGGCAACAGTACCGAGGGAACGCCCGCTTCTGCAGCCACGGGGGCCGCCGCAGCGGGATCTGCCGGATCGGCGTCCACCGCACCTTCGACCGTTGCACCTTCAGCAGCGTCTTCATCGGCCGGATCGTCATCTGCGGGGTCGGCATCCGCGGCACCTTCATCGGCGGCCTCGTCGGTCGGCGCGCCTTCATCCGTTACGCCGTCGTCCGCTGCTCAGCCAAAGCCCGGGTCCGCGGCCGAGACGGAGCCGGGCGCACCGCCGTCGTCCTCCTCCCCCGCCGCTGCTGCGGCGCGAGCGGAACAGCAGGGCGGCAGCAGTATGGACGGCCTCGCTCTGGCCAGGCAAGTGCTCGCCGACCAGTTGCGCAGTCCGGGGAAGGTGCTGGGCCTGGTCGTTGTCGCCGCCGCGGTGGCACACCTGGCCGGGCGCAGGTCCGGACGACGGCAGGCCGTGGCCATACTGCGATCCGGAGGCCTGTAACCGTGCGCGACGTTTTGGCTGGGTTGCTGCCCGGCTGGCAGGCGGGGGAAACGGCCGGCTTGGCCACCGTGGTGCGTACCTTTAAGTCAGCACCCCGGCCGGCGGGCGCGTCGATGGCGGTCACCGCCGCCGGGGAAGCCATCGGCTCGGTGTCGGGAGGCTGTGTGGAAGGTGCGGTCTACGAACTCGCTACCGAGGTGACCGCCAGCGGCCAGCCTGCGCTGGTGCGCTATGGCATTAGCGACGACGAGGCGTTCTCGGTGGGCCTGACCTGCGGCGGCATCCTGGACGTCTTCGTGGAGCCGCTCTCCCGCGGGACCTTTCCGGGACTCGATGAGGTCGCCGCCGACATCGCCGCCTCCCGCCCGGTAGGCATCGCCACGGTGATTGAGCACCCGGATCCTCAGTGGCTGGGGCGCCATTTGGTGGTCCGGCCGGATGGCTTCGACGGCGACTTGGGAACCGAACGCGTCAACCACGCCGTCGCAGACGACACCTTGGGTCTATTGGCCGCAGGACGGAACTCCACGCTGACCTATGGGCCCGACGGGCACCGGCGCGGCGAGGGGATGCGGCTCTTTTTCGGCAGCTTCGCGCCCCGGCCCCGAATGCTGGTCTTCGGCGCGATTGACTTCGCTGCCGCCCTGGCGCGCATGGGAAGTTTCCTGGGGTACCAGGTCACTGTCTGTGATGCCCGGCCGGTCTTCGCCACCCGAGCGCGTTTTCCGGAGGCGGACGAGGTGGTGGTGCAGTGGCCGCACCAGTACCTGACCGAGCAACTGCAGCAGAACCTGCTGGATGAGCGGACGGTCATCTGCGTGCTGACCCACGACCCGAAGTTCGACGTCCCGCTGCTGGAGGTGGCGCTGCGCGGAAGCAAGACCGCGTACGTGGGAGCGATGGGTTCACGGCGCACCCACGACGACCGCCTGCAGCGGCTGCGCGAAGCAGGCCTGAGCACCGAGGAGCTCTCCCGGTTGCACAGCCCGGTCGGGCTGGACCTCGGCGCGCGCACCCCGGAGGAAACCGCGGTGTCCATCGCTGCCGAGATCATCGCCAGTCAATGGGGCGGCGGCGGCCAACCGCTTGGCGAACTCAGCGACCGGATCCACCATGACGAGGCGCATGAGCCTCAACCGCAAACCGAACCATCTCTGCAGCCCGGTCGGTCAATCTGATCCCTTCCGGCCAGACGATCTTCACGTCCACCGGGCGGACCGCGGGTTCGATGGGCAAGGCGGTGAACGGCCTGCCCTCGTACGTGGCGTCCCCGGCCGGCCGCTGCACCAGCACGGAGTAGCCGATGCCGCGCCCTACCAGCGAACGGGTCAGTTCGAAGTCCGTGGTGCGGTAGCGGATCTTGGGCACTACCGACGCGTCGCGGAACACGGACATGGTGTGGTGGCTGCTCGGCGGGGCGTCCAGCAGGATCATCGGTTCCTCCGCCAGGTCGGCCAGTGCCACCGTTTCCCGGCTGGCCAACCGGTGGCCCGCCGGCAACAGCGCATAGGCCTGCATGGTGTCCAACTGCACCGACTCCAGCCCGGGCCGCAGGTCCATGTCATACACAATGGCCACATCAAGTTCACCGGCGACCAGCTTGTCCTGGACGGCGTCCTGGGTACCTTCGACGAAATCCAGCTGCACTTTCGGGTGCTCGGCGGCAAAGAACTCGAGCAACCCGGGCAGGATGGTCGGCGCCAGAGTCAGGTAACAGCCCACCACCAGCGGCCCCGCCAGCTCTCCCCCGCCGCTGCTGGTGCTGAGCTCCAGCTCCTCCGCCTCGCGCAGGAAAGCCGCCGCCCGGGCATGCAACTGCCGGCCGGCCGGGGTGAGGGTGACTCCGTGTGCCTTGCGGCGGACCGTCAGCTGCGTGCCGAAAATCCGTTCCAGCTCTTTCACGGCGGCGGCCACCGCGGTCTGCGAAACATGCAGTTCGTCAGCGGCGGCGGCAATAGTTCCGCTCTCCGCCACCGCGACGAAGTACGTCAGCTGCCGCAAGGTATACCGGACCATTCAAATCTCCAGCCGTGCAAGCGATAAACCACACCTTTTCGGTGGATATTTCCACAAAATATGAACTTTACCGGCGGATATGTCTGCTGTCACACTCATTCGAGACACACCTCACGCCTCCGGCACGGGGTAAGCCGACCAGCTTCCGGGACAGCGCGTCCCGGCCGCGACACATCAGGAGACCGAGCATGACCGCCGCCGCTACCGAAGCCCACCCGGTTCCCACCGCGGATTGGGTCACCATCCCGGATCTCTACCGGAATCCGTATCCGATCTACCAGAAGATGCGTGCCGAGTCCCCGGTGCACTGGGTGCCCGCCGTCAACCGGTACATGGTCACCAGCTACCAGGCCTGCCATGTAATTGAACAGGACCAGGAGCGCTTTTCCGCCGACGAGACCAACTCGCTGATGAAGCGGGCCATGGGACACTCGATGCTGCGCAAGGACGACCCGGAACATGATGTGGACCGGAAGTCCTACGGCAACGTGCTGCGACCCAAGGCGATCAAGGAACACTGGAACGCCATTTTCCAGGCCAACAGCGACAAGTACTTGGCGCAGTTGAAGGCCGCCGGACCGGGCGCCGACTTCATCTGGGACTATGCCGCTCCCTACGCCGCGGAAAACCTGCGCCTCATCATGGGCTTCCACAACGCCACCCAGGAAGACATGCAGCGCTGGTCGCAGACCATGATTGACGGCACCGGCAACTACGCCGACGATCCCGACGTCTGGGCCAAGTCGGAACAGTCCTACAACGAAGTGGACGATGCGATCGACGAGATCCTGCCCTACCTGCGCAAGAACCCTGATGCCAGCCTGCTCTCCGGCATGACGTCGATGCCGATCCCGCTCGAAGCCATCCGGGCGAACATGAAAATGACCATCGGCGGAGGGCTGAACGAACCGCGCGACGTCCTGGGCACCACGGTGTGGGCCCTGCTGGACAACCCGGATCAGCTAGCCCAGGTTCTGGCCGACGAGACACTGTACGCCCGGGCGTTCGAAGAATCCGTCCGCTGGGTGGCACCCATCGGCATGTACCCGCGAGAGACCACCGCGGACACCGTGCTGGAAGGCGTGCAGTTGCCGGCCGGCGCCCGGCTCGGCATCGTCGTGGGCGCTGCCAACCGCGACCCGGCGGTTTTCGAAGATCCGGAGTCGTTCAACATCAATCGAGAGAAGAAGCCGCATCTGGCCTTCGGCGGCGGCAACCACTTCTGCGCAGGCGCCTGGGTGGCCCGGGCCTCGGTGGCGCAGATCGCCATGCCGCAGGTCTTCCGCGAACTGCCCAACCTCCGCCTGGACCCGGACAACGCTCCAGTGGACGCCGGCTGGGTCTTCCGCGGCATGACCAAAATGCCGGTGCTCTGGGGCTAAAACCCCAAGCCCTGCATTATCCCCGCCCTCCACCACCACCTCTACAGCAAGGACAGACTCCCCCATGGCAAAGATCAGCTTCCACCACTCCGACGGCAACGTTGACGTCCTGGACGTGGACCCCGGCACGTCACTGATGCGGGCCGCGGTCACCAACGGCGTGGACGGCATCGTCGGCGAATGCGGCGGCCAGGCCATGTGCGCCACCTGCCACGTCTACGTCCGGCCCGAGTACCTCGACGGGCTGCCGGACATCGGCGACGACGAGGAAGAGATGCTCGAGTGCACCGCCGGCCCCCGCGACGAGACCCGCAGCCGGCTCGGCTGCCAGCTCACGGTGGGCGATGGACTGGAACAGATCGAAGTGGACGTCCCCGACGACCAGATCTAGGCCCGGCGGTCCCGGCACCCGGGGACAGAGCGCTGCCGGGTCGTGCCGCTCTGCCGCCCCGGCCGCGCTGCCCCGGGGCGTGGCCGGCCCCGGGGCGCCCCGACCACTGTGAGCGAGCCGCAACCTAAGCTGACCAAAGCCGCCGCAGCTATCGCCCACGGGTGCGCCGTACTGCACCTACGATCAAGGTTCAGCCCAAACAAGGAGAAGAATCTTGGCGAATATCACCTACCACCACGCCGACGGGAACGTCGACAGCCTCGACGCCGAGGTCGGCATGACGGTCATGACGGCTGCGGTGATCAATGGTGTGGACGGCATCATCGGTGAATGCGGCGGCCAGGCAATCTGCGCCACCTGCCATGTTTACGTCCGCGACGAATACCTCGACGGCCTGCCCGCCATCAGCGGCGCCGAAGAAGAAATGCTCCAAGCCACCGTATCTCCCCGCAACCCGGCACGCAGCCGACTAGGCTGCCAGCTCACGGCCGGAGACCACTTCAACACCATCGAAGTCGACATTCCCGACGAACAGGACTGATCCGGCCACCGCGGCCTGGCTCCTTCCCCCCTACCGAAAGGCCCTCCATGAACGCGATAACTAATCCTGACAACGTGGTTGTTGTTGGCAACGGCCAGGCCGGCATCCAGCTGGTGGATTCGCTGCGCAAGGAAGGCTACACCGGCGCCATCACCCTGATCGGCGAGGAAACCCACCACCCGTACCAACGCCCGCCGCTGTCCAAGGACTACCTCGCCGCGGGCAAGGACCCGGTCCCGCTGCCGCTGCGGCCGGAAAAGTTCTTCACCACCCACGACGTCGATGCCCGCCTCGGCGTGCGCGTCACCTCGATCGACCGCACCGCCCGGACCGCCACCCTCGACGACGGCACCACCCTGGCCTATTCCAACCTGGTCCTGGCCACCGGCGCCGCCAACCGCGAACTCGCCGTGCCCGGCGCCGACCTGGCCGGCATCCACGGACTGCGCACCCTCACCGACGCCCAGGCCCTGCACGCCCGCCTCGACACGGTCCGCTCCGTCGTCGTGATCGGTGCCGGCTTCATCGGCCTGGAATTCGCCGCCGCCGCCCGCGCCCGCGGCCTGGACGTCACCGTCCTGGAATACGCCGACCGGCCGATGGGCCGCGCCCTGACCCCGGTGATGAGCGGTTTCTTCGCCGACGCCCACCAGCGCCTCGGCGTCACCCTGCGGCTGGGCGAAGGCATCGCTTCCTTCGACGGCAACAACGGGCACGTCACCGCCGCGGTGTCCACCACGGGGAACCGCTACCCCGCCGACTTGGTCCTGGTCGGCGTCGGCGTCACCCCGCGCACCGAACTCGCCGCCGCCGCCGGCCTGAACGTGGACAACGGCATCGTGGTGGACGGCAACCTGCGCACCAGCGACCCGGACATTTACGCCCTCGGCGACTGCGCGTCCTTCCCCAACATCCACGCCGGCACCCGCACCCGGCTCGAATCCGTGCAGAACGCCACCGACCAGGCCCGCCACGCCGCCGTCGCCATCCTCGCCGGCCGGCCCGGAAGCGAACCCGGAGCCAGCACCGGTGCCGGCGCCGGCGCCGAGTCCGGAAGCATACCCGGCAGTGAGCCCGCGGGCGGCACAGGCACCGGCACCGGACTTGGAGGCTACGCCGACCTGCCCTGGTTCTGGTCCAACCAAGGACCCCTGCGCCTGCAGATCGCCGGCCTGGTGGCCCCCGGCGACCAGACCGTACTCCGCGGCAACCCGGCCGAGGAGAAGTTCTCCGTCTTCTGCTTCCGCAACGGCAGCCTGACCGCCGTCGAGTCCGTCAACCAACCCGCCGACCACATGGCAGCCCGCCGACTCCTCACCGCCGGCCTCCCCCTCACACCCGACCAAGCCGCCGACCCGGACTTCGACCTCAAGACCTACTCCAAACAACAACCCGCCACCGTCTAACGCTGCCGCTGGAGCGCCACTGCCGAGCGCAGCAGCTGGGCCACTACGGCCCGGCGTTCCTGCCACCTGCGAGGGTCATTGCCGCTGCTGCGCGCCATCACCCAGCGCTGCAACTGGAGCGGCCCCGGTCTGGCGTTCCTGCTACCTGCAAGGGTCAGCGCCGCTGCCGCGCGCGATGACCAGCGCAGCAGTTGGAGCTTCTCGGTCTGGCCGCCATCATCATTCCGGCTCTCGCAGTCGCTGCCGCCTCGGCCACCTCGGCCGCTGTGTCCCAGCAGCTAAGGGCGGCCGCTGGATTACTGCGCGTGCGCGCTTTTACCCGATGGCGCTTCCGCTGAGCGCCCTGACCGCATGGCCCAGCACGGCCTCTGCGCGCGGGCTGAGCACCATGGTCTCGGGCCAGATGGCGCACATCGTGGTGCGGGATGCCGGAGGGGACAGCGGACGGACCGCCACGCTCCTGCCTTCTACGGTCACGGCGGGAGCTTCCGGCCGTGACATCAAAAGCGCGTAGCCCAATCCTCGGCCGACCAGCGCCTGAACCAGCACCACTTGCGGCATGGACGACACAATGCGGGGACGGAGACCGCGGTCGGCGAAGACCCGGTAGGTGTTGGCGGTGCTGGGGCTCGATTCATACATGATCAGAGGTTCTTCGGCCAGATCTGCCAGATCTACGGTGGGATGCGCGGCCAGCGGGTGCTCCGGCGGCAGCACCGCCTGCAGTTCAGTCTGGTAAATCGTGCGCTGGTGATAACCGGCCGGGAGCTCCATGTCGTAGACCATGGCCAGGTCCAGTTGGCCGGCATCCAGCGCAGGGAGCAGTTCGTCATGGGAACCGACTGTCACGTCCACGCTGATGCCCGGGTATTGTTCCGGCAGTTGGTCGAGCACCGAGGGCAGGACCGTGCTGGCGAAGCTCGCAAAGCAGCCCAACCGAACGGGGCCCTTGAGTTCACCGGCGGCGCCGGACAGATCATTGATGAGGGCGTCGGCGTCGCGCAACAGCTGGCGCGCACGTTGGGCAAAAAACTGCCCGGAGGGGGTCAGCTGCAGGCCACGCGCTTTCCGCCGCACACACAGCTGTTCTCCGGCGGCACGCTCCAGTGCCGTGATGGCCTGGGACAACGCGGATTCGGAGATGCGCAGGCTCGCTGCCGCAGAGCCCAGCGTCGAATGGTCGGGCAGGGCCGCAAAAAGCTCCAGTTGCCGCAGCGTGAAGTCCACCAAAGTTCTTCAGTCCCTTCAAAGATCTTCACCGGTTTTCTGAAGTTTACCGATAGAAGTAAGACGTGTCACAATAAGTGATAACTTCAATAGTTGCGTCCGTCACAGATGGCGGATCCTGTCTACGACGGTGCAACCGCGGGCCTTCACTCCGATTCCGGCCACGGAATCGATCGGCGCCGACTGCCACCGCCGTCGTCGTTCCTATCCCCTTCGCCCCATCAACACCACGCCGAACTCCTCGACGTAACCGTTCCTGAAGGAAACCATGAGTACAGCAGTTTCAGGGCATTCGACTGGCGCCAACCAGCGTCGCGTCGCGTTTGCCACGATCATCGGCACCACCATCGAGTGGTACGACTTCTTCATCTACGCCACGGCGGCGGGACTGGTCTTCGCGCACCTGTTCTTCGAGCCCGCCGGTGAGTCCATCGGCCTTCTGCTCGCCTTCGCGTCCGTCGGCATCAGCTTCCTGTTCCGACCGCTGGGCGCCTTCCTGGCCGGCCACTACGGCGACAAGCTCGGCCGCCGCGCCATGCTGGTGATCACCCTGATCCTGATGGGCATTTCGACAACGTTGATCGGTGTCCTGCCGACCTACGAGACCGTGGGTGTCCTCGCGCCGATCATGCTGCTGCTGCTGCGTATCCTGCAGGGCATTTCCGCCGGCGGCGAATGGGGCGGCGCTGTCCTGATGGCCGTGGAGCACGCTCCGCGCGACCGCCGCGGACGCGCCGGCTCGTTCCCGCAGCTGGGTGTCCCGCTGGGCATGCTGCTGGCCTCCGGCGTGATGACGCTGATGACCGGCGTCATCTCCCCCGGCGAGGCCTTCCTGGAATGGGGCTGGCGGATCCCGTTCCTGCTCAGCATCGTGCTGATCGCGGTCGGCTACCTGGTCCGCCGGGCCGTGGACGAGTCGCCGGTCTTCCAGGAAATTGCCGACAAGAAGCAGCAGCAGAAGGTCCCCGTCGTCGAGCTGTTCCGCAAGCACTGGCTGCTGGTCATCCTGGCCGCCCTCGTCTTCGCCGGCAACAACGCCGCCGGCTACATGGCCACCGGCGGCTTTATCCCCAGCTACGCCACGTCCGACGCCATCGGCATGGAGCGCACCGACGTGCTGCTGGCCATCACCTTCGCCTCGGCCATGTGGTTCATGTTCACCGCCATCGCCGGGATCCTGGCCGACAAGATCGGGCGAAAGCGAACGTACCTGATCGGCTTCAGCGCCCAGTTGCTGACGGTGTTCCCCCTGTTCTGGCTCATCGACACCGGTTCGCTGGGCATGCTCTACCTCGCCGTCGGCCTGTTCAGCGTGGGCCTGGGCCTGGGCTACGGCCCTCAGGCTGCCTGGTACAGCGAAATCTTCCCGGCCTCGGTCCGCTACTCCGGCGTCTCGATCGCCTACGCCCTGGGCGCGGTTCTCGGCGGCGCCTTCGCCCCGACCATCGCCCAGGCCTTGATCAACGCCACCGGAGCCAGCAGCTCGGTCTCGATGTACCTCTTCGGCATGACCGTCATCTCCATCATTGCCGTGCTGATCCTGCGCGACCGCCCGGGGATCGATCTGTCGATCAAGAACCAGGCCGAGCAGGAAGTCGGCGCCACCATCTTCGACAAGCGTCGTGGCGTCTCCACTGACGACGCCGTCAAGGTGGGCGTCTGAACACAACGGCTGCGCTGATTTAGCGCTGCTGACCATCAGGCGGGTGCCCTGCCGGAAGCGATTCCGGCAGGGCACCCGCCTTTTGTGCGTGCGCATGTCCTGTGTCCGAGTCCTGCCCGCCGTCATCGGCGTAGGCCAACGGACGGCTGCGAAGGAGTTGGACCGACTCCGGCCGCGGCGGCCCGAGCTACCCGGCGGTGATCTGCCAGAGGTGCTCGTCTGGGCCGGCGAAGACGCGAAGTCAGGCGGTGTTCTCGGGAGACGTTCTTGAACGCAGCGCTCCCTGCTCCAAACGGCAGCGTTCTCCTGCAACGCTCTCCGCGATCTAGGCAGGCCGCGTTCTCGGGTGGAGTTCTCAGGCGGCGTTCCGCGCTCCAGGCAGGCCGCGGCGCTCTCAGGCGGCGCTGTCCTGGCTCCAGCCGCGTGCACGGAGCGCCGCCAAGATTTTCTCGACCGCTCGCTTGGCGCCGTTGGCCATATGCCGGTTGGAGATCCGCACTTCGTCCAGTCGGCCCTCCTCGCTCCAAACAGGCGGCGTTCTCAGGCCGCGTTGTCCTGACTCCAGCCGCGTGCACGGAGCGCCGCGGCGATTTTCTGGACCGCTCGTCTGGCACCGTTGGCCATATGCCGGTTGGAGATCCGCACTTCGTCCCAGTCGGCGGCCCGTACGCGTTCTTCCCGGTCAATGTCGCGGGCGATCTGGCCGGATTCACCGTGACCATCACCGTCGTACTCAATGGCGATCCGGTACTCGGGTAGCGACAGGTCAGGGGAATGCAATATGTCGCCGTCGTCGTTCCTGATGGGCTGATTCACTGCGGGTTCCGGCAAACCGGCCCGAGCCATAGCCAAACGCAGCCTTGTTTCCGGCGGCGAATCGGCTCCTACTCGGGACAATGCCAATGCCCGACGGGCCTTCCGCAGACCGCGCTTGCCGGGATGCAGATCCAAGATGGCTTGCAGTTCCACCTTCGTAGCGAACGGCTCAAGCCGGCCCTCGAATTCCGGCCGTGGACGGCGGATCAAGTGGTCGGTGATAACTACCAAATCATCAAGGCCGAGCTTCCCAGCCAGATCGAGCCAGGTGCGGGCCCGGGTGGTAAGGAACACCCCGTCCACAACAGTGACCTCGCCGGGCAGCATCCGCGAACGATGGCCAACGACCCCGTCCCGCTGCATGCGCCCGCCGGTACTGGGGCGAGAGATGTGGACGCGTCGGTCAAAGGCATGACGCTCAGGTTCCGGGAACTTCCACAGAAGCGCTGCGGTGTCATGGGACGCTGCGCAGCGGCCACTAATCCGGGTCAAGGGTCTGACCAGCGCCACCAAATCAGGTTCTGCCTCCCGGTGCAGTCGGATACCGCGGCTGACTCGGACCAACGTCAGACTATCCAGTTGTCCCCTGGTCAGCCCCGCGGTGAAAGCGTCGCCGAAGGTGAAGGCTGAGTTCTTCAGGTGTGCGGGCAGCCGAGGAGGCCTCCCACGCCGTTGCCGGGCTGATTCCCCAGTTCCCTGGACCTGATCTGCCTCGGTTCCGCTGCAAGTCAGCGGGGTGCTTTCTTGTCCGGGTTCATTGGATTCGAAGGGCATACCGCATTATCCGCAACGGACGTTTACAGCGGAGGCGTTTTCCACAGGTGACATTCACGGAGCGCGTCCAGAAGTCGCAGTCATGGGCGCATACCCAGGGTCGCATCTACAGCTCGCATCCATCGGCCGAGCAACCGAGTGTCATCTACACACCGCATCCAGTGGAGAGAAAACGGGATAATCTGCAGCTGTCATGTCTCAGGTGCTCGTAGACAGTTCCTGTCTCAGGTCTCCATGGACAGTTCCTGTCTCAGGGGTTGGTAGACGATTGCCGTCGGGGTGGTCCGTTCTTACCGGGTTGCGTTTTCGTTTCCTAACGGCTGCGGCGGGATCGGCCATGATCCCGGCTGGCTTGCCGTTGCCGACGTAGCGTGTTCCCTTCGGGGGCCGGGGATGACTGATGATCTCGGCGCCGCGGGAGTCGAAGAACAGAATCTCAACGTCGTCATACAGGATGTGCACCGTTGAACCGATGTAGTCCTTGCCCAACATGAACTTGGTTCCTAGGACGGTGGCGTTTCCCATGGCCCCGACTATGCGCTTGGTGCTTTGCCTTCCGGCCTCTGTAGCGGCGGTTTCCGGTGGCGATGGTGCCGGCGCTTTGGGCGTGGCTTCCCAAGCATCTTGGGGTGTCATGTTCGGTGGCAGGGACTGGTGGACGCGTTCGGTGTTGTAGTAGCGGTCGAAGACATCGATCTGCGCCTGCAGGACGGCCATGGACTCGGCCGGCGGCTGCCGGTGAAGATACTTGTGCAGCGTCTGATGAAAGCGCTCGTTTTTGCCTTGGGTCGTCGGCTTGTACGGTTTGCCGGTGATCGGTTCTACCCCGCGGGCCTTGAGAAAATCAACGAGCGCACCGCGTTGGCCGCGCCTGGTCGGATTCAGAGCCGCACCGTTGTCGGAAAGAAACTTCTGCGGCACGCCATGGCGTTCGATGGCCAGCGTGACGATTGCGATCGCAGCCTCGCTGGTCTCACCGGAAGCTACCAGCGAGGCCAAAGCCAAGCGGGAATGATCGTCCACGAGTTGAAAGACCGCTACCGTTTTTCCGCACGCCAGCGGCCATTCCGTGGAATCAATCTGCCAACATGCATTCGGCTGCGGGTAGGTGAACCGCTGGAAGGAACTGCGTGGCCGCTTCCTTGGTTCCGGGACCACGGCACCGGCCCGGGAGAAGATCCTGGCCACGGTCGCCCGGGAGGGAGGCTCGAAGCCTTGGCGTCTCAACTTTGCGATCACCGAGAGCGGACCATGATCGAACCCTCCCTCTTCCAAGCTGACACGAGTCGCCAGCAACAGCTCCACCATGACCGGCGGGGTTGCCGTGGGAGTGCTGCGCGGGATCGGCAGTTTCTTCTCCAACGCCTTCACCACGCCCACATCTGCGGCCGCCCTCCGGACTTGGTAGAACCAAGCCCGGGAGACCTTGTGGGTTCTACAGAACGCGGTGACTGCTCCACGAGGAGCATCTTCTGGCCAGGTAGCCACGGCATGACGGACCTTGATATCCGGTTGTGGGTTGCTCACACATCAGAGCAAAACCCGCGCAAGTGTCCACCAAGTCCTGAGACACTGTGTCTACACAGTCATGAGACATAACTGTCCAATAAGTCATGAGACTTCACAGGGATAATCTGCAGCCTTTTATCGGCGTTTCTCTCCAGTGGATGCCAATCAGCCCTAAAGCGGCGGCTCGAGACGTACCAGGCGGTCACGCGGAAGGGCCCCACCCGGCACCGCAAGCTCCGGGCAGCCATACAGAAGGGCCGCACCGCGCTCTGGCGATGCGACCCTTCAAGGCACTACCTTCGTGGCGTCATGAGTGCACGCCGGCTTAGCGCGCTTGGCGTTCGGCGGCTTCCACCACGTTGGCCAGCAGCATGGCGCGGGTCATCGGGCCGACGCCGCCGGGGTTGGGCGAGAGCCAGCTGGCCACGTTGCGGGCCTCGGGCTCCACGTCGCCGGTCACCCGGGCCTTGCCTTCCTCGTCCTCAACCCGGCTCACTCCCACGTCCAGCACCACCGCGCCGGGCTTGAGGTCGGCCGCCTTGATCATGTGCGGCATCCCTGCGGCGGCAATGACGACGTCGGCCTCCCGCAGTTCCGCGGCCAGGTCGACAGTCCCGGTGTGGGCCAGGACCACCGTGGCGTTGATCGTCTTCCGGGTCAGCAGCAGCCCCAGCGGACGGCCCACGGTGACACCGCGGCCCACCACCAGCACTCGCTTGCCGGCCAGTTCAATGTCGTGGCGGAGCAGCAGCTCCACGCATCCATGCGGGGTGCAGGGCAGCGGCGAGTCCAGCGGCTCGCCCACATTGAGCACCAGCCGGCCCAGGTTCATCGGGTGCAGACCGTCGGCGTCCTTGGCCGGATCGATCTTTTCCAGAATGCGGTTGGTATCGATGTGCTTGGGCAGCGGCAGCTGCACGATGTAGCCCGTGCAGGCCGGATCCGCGTTCAGATCATCGAGGACGGCTTCCAGTTCTTCCTGCGAGATGGTGTCCGGCAGGTCCCGGCGGATGGACTCGATGCCCACCTCGGCGCAGTCCTTGTGCTTGCCGCCCACATACCACTTGCTGCCCGGATCCTCGCCGACCAGCACGGTGCCCAGTCCGGGCACGATGCCTTTGGCCTTGAGCGCCGAGACCCGCTCGGTGAGTTCGCTTTTGATCTGCGCCGCGGTGGCCTTGCCATCCAGCACGCGCGAGGTCGGCGGGGTTGAGTACAGGTTCATATCACCACTCCTCGTGGCCCGGGTAGAGCGGGAAGTCGTCGGCCAGTTTCTTCACGCGGGCCCGCAGCGCGGCAACATCGGCGCCGCCCTTGAGCGCGGTGGCG
>NZ_JBLKRT010000021.1:0-73529 GCF_047607445.1 Arthrobacter sulfonylureivorans | reverse complement strand
ACGAAGCACCGGCTGAAGAGGCACCCGCCGACGAAGCACCGGCAGTTGGCTGGAAGGCTGTGAAGGCCGAGGCGGATGCTAAGTGGAAGACCGCCAAGGCCCTGGGCCACGCTGACTGGAAGGAAGTCAAGGCCGACGGCAAGGCTGACTGGAAGGCTGCTAAGGCCGCCGAGAAGGTCGGCCTGCTCGGCAACTGATCTCGCTCTTTCCGCCAGGGGCGGCCTCCCAGCCAGGGAGGCCGCCTCTTGCCGTGTCATTCCGGCTTTTTATAGGCGGGGAGGCCAAGGGTGACGATCTAGGATGAGGCAGAGGGCAAGGGGAAGCGAGGTGCACAGACTTGGGTAAGGTATCGAACTCGGCGGCATCCGCTATTGGGTTCCTGATGATTGTCGTAGGTCTGACCTGTGCCTTTTTCTCTTGGCTCGGTTTCGGTGGAATCAGTGAGGCCAACGACGGTATCCGGCCCTCTCCGGTCCGGATCGGTGTCACCCTTGGAATGTTAGGACTAGCGGCCCTGGGACTGGCATTGATGTTGGCCTTTAGCCTGCGAGCGCTCTGGCTGACGATTCGCAACCGGAAGGACGG
The DNA here is from genome assembly GCF_047607445.1 of Arthrobacter sulfonylureivorans. Taxonomy (GTDB): domain Bacteria; phylum Actinomycetota; class Actinomycetes; order Actinomycetales; family Micrococcaceae; genus Crystallibacter; species Crystallibacter sulfonylureivorans_A. The sequence goes on along the minus strand of NZ_JBLKRT010000021.1, from coordinate 72,944 downwards.
ATGACGTCTCCCGAAGGTCTGGCGGCTATCCCGAGATCAGGCGTAGAAGTCGGGCGTTGCTCCTCATTTACCCGGCCTGTCAGGACTCACAGCCGACTCCATCGCCGTCGCGATCGAATTTCTTGTCCCAGCCCGGGTCACCGGACTTGATGGGTGCCGCACCAGCCTTCTTTACCGCGGTGCAGTTTGAGTAGTAGACCTTGCCACCGGCCGGGACCTGCGCGGGCGCTTCCTTGACCGGGACCGGTTTGGGCTCTGTCGCCGGGGCCTGAGCTGCGGCGGCCGGCATGGCCACTCCCCCGTCGGCTGGCACCGGCTGGTCCGGGCACGAGCTGGTGAGGACGTTCTTGATCGCCTCCCGCTCCGCCTTGGTCATCCACAGTCCGTATTTGGCTTTCACCGCGGTCTGCAGCGCCACATACTCGCAGCGGAACGCTTTGTTCGGCGGCAGCCAAGTCGCAGCGTCGCCGTCGGATTTGGCCCCGTTGGTGGGACCGTCGACGGCCAAGAGGTTCAACGGGTCGTTGGCGAACGCTTCACGCTGGTTCGGGGCCAACTGCTGGGCACCCTTCTGCCATCCGTCAGAGAGGGCGACGACGTGGTCGATCTGCACAGCGCTGCTGGTGGTATTGCCACGGACGAACTCGATGGTCGTCGCAGTGAACGGATCGGCCAGCACCCCTGAGGTCACTACGCAGCCGCCTGCCTTGAGCACGGCGTGGTCCAGGTCCCGTTGCAGGACGTCGTTGCGCGCATCGCACCCGTTACGATCAGGATCCTTCCAACCCTTGCCGAACTGGTCCCGGGAGTACCCGGTCTTCGGCGCCCGGCCCTTCACGTCGATGGTGGCTAGCTGCTCCAGCGCCGTGCCGGCGGCGGGTCCCCGATCAGCTTTAGGTTCGGGCGCCGCGGACTTCGCTTGGCCGCCGGGCTGCGGAACCACCGGCGATGGGGTGGCAGGGGCTGATTCGGTGACGACGGGGGCTTCAAGAACCGGGGCGCTGCAGGCAGTCAGCCCAGTCAGCAGCACGGCGGCGAGGGCAAGGCGGATGCGTTTCATGTCCCTTCATATGTACGGCAACTCCAGGCCGCCGTACTGGCGGACACACCGTTGTGCCGCCCACATGCGAAGACCCTCAACTCAGGGACAGACGTCAGCCGGCTTGCATCTGCGGCTATGAACCGATTTTCAGACCGTTCCAGCCGCCGATTCCGACAGTGACGCGCTTCTGGATCTTCTTTGCGGAGACCGGGTAGAAGTGCAGGTTGCCTTTCTTGTCGCGGGCCAGGATTCCTGGCTGGCCCGTGACCAGGTGTCCTTCCGCCGCGGACAGGTGCGTCATGGCGTTCCAGTTCGAACGGCTGACTACTTTGCGGGTCTCTTTGATGAGCCGGCCGTTGCCGTTGGAGCGATAGAGCTTCAGCTGCCCGGCAGCATTGCGGGCGACCAGGTCCATCTTGGTGTCGCCATCGAAGTCCATGGCCATTACGTGCTGGCTCTTCCATTTGCCGGAGCTGAGCAGCTTCCGCGGCTCTGGCTTGGCGCCCTCATTGTTGGCGTACGAGTACAGCTTGCCGTCGCGGTTCTTGGCAATGATGCTGGGGAACTTGTCCGTGGTCTTCCATTGGGTGACGAGAATGGTGTTGCGATGCCATCCGCTGGTGCCCAGCGTGGAGCGTTTGAAGCCACCGTTCTTGAGCCCATAGTCGACGGTAAGCCGACCATCCTTCCAGTTGGCGATCAGGTCTTGGATGCCGTCGCCGTTCCAGTCGGCGATCTCGACGGCCAGCGATGTTCCCCAGCCGGCGGAAACGTAGCGGCGCTTGTTCAGGTCCCTGCCCCTGGCTGACGGGTAGATGTACAGCTTGCCGGCGGAATCCACCGCGACTACATCCCCTAGTTTGGCCTTGGGCGGGGCGAGGGCAGCCGGCATGGCTTTCAAGTCGTTGGCCAGCAGTTTCGGCATGTTGTAGGTGTAATGCGTGACACCCGGGAGGACGGTCATCTTCGTGCTGGTGAACCCGAGGGCCTTGTATTTTTTCTGTGCCCGCTTGGCAGTGTCCAAGGCAGACCAGGTCTTCAGACTGGTGCCGCCCTTGCCGTCGCGGCTGCCGCTGATCCAGTGTAGCTTCAGTTTCTTCACGGCAGCGGTGGGTGCCGTCTGCATGCCGTCGTATCCGCCGCCGCCCACGATGGTGGCCCCGCCGCCCTTGATCCATTCCTGGCGATCCGCGAGGAGTTCATAGGTGATGAATTCGGCGCCGCCAGAGTAACCGTGAAGCCAGATGCGCCGGGAATCGAGTTTGTATTTGGCGATCAGGCTCGTCGCCAATGAGCGGAACCAGTCCCCGTTACGGTCGGCGTTCTCCCACCAAGTGATGCCGCCCTTTTTGTCTGGGGTGATGACGGGGACCATGATCATGTTCTTCTTGGCGGCCTCAGCCGCCATCTTCCTCATGACGGAGCCCTTGGGGTGGTGGACGTATGACTGGTCCGGGCGGGAGTAGTCCCCGTGGAAGACGAACAGGACCCCGACGGCCTTCCTCGTATCGATGCCGTCGGCGTAGACATGGTACTGGCTGCTGAGACCGTTGGGGGCGGTATAGCTCTGGTAGGTCGCGCTCAGCGGTGCCGCGGCCTGGGCCGGGGTGCTGACAACGAGCGATGACGCGAGCAGGGACGACCCGAGGGCTGCTCCGAGGAGTGCGCGGATGAGGGACTTCATCAGACTGGATCCGTTCGTCGTGCTCCCGACTGCGGAAATGCGGTCACGGGTGCTAACGGATGCAATCGGCTGTCAGGACGGACGTGTAAGGGAATCTCCGGAAAACGTCACACGGCCCCGCTTGCAGGGCGGGGCCGTGTCCGGCATGGGATGGGTGCGGCGGCAGCATCCCTGGTCATGCACGAGCGACCAAGGGCGTCAGCGCCGGATATCAGGACAGCAAAAAGCCCCTACCTGCTGCCTTTCTCAAGGAAGTAGGGGCCCTTGTTGTCGTGGAGCTAGGGGAATCGGACCACCGCTGGCCTTTTCATTGAACTGCCTGACTCGAAAAAGCCGACCAGAACCGCTCCGTCCTATCGGCTCGGTCAGGCCGGCCGTATCCCGCGTCGCTGCGAAATATTCAGGCGCGTCCCTTAAGGATCAGATGCCAGTAGATCTGCGGGAAGATCCACCGGTCCATCACCCACTGCCAGCGCCGCTCCTTGGCCATCTTCAGGACGGGGTAGCTTGGCTTGGGGCGGTATTGGTCGTCAAACTCAGCAAAAAACGCGGTGTGCCGGCTTAGCGTGAACGGGCAGACTGAGTAGCCGTTGTAACGCGTGTCCGGCGCGCGCCCGGCCAGCACAGCGGTGAGGTTCTTTGCCAGTACCTTGGTCTGCTTGCGGAGGGCCCCGCCGGACTTGGAGTTCCGTGTCCCGGCGGCGTCGCCGAGGGACCAGACGTTGGGAAATCGCGGATGGCGCAGAATCTCTGGATCCACTTCGACAAAGCCGCCGCTGCTCTCGCTCGGCGGCAGGGAAGTGGCTTTCAACCAGTCCGGCGCCGACTGCGGCGGAACCGCGTGCAGCAGGTCGTACCGAACCTCTTGATCCCCCGAGGAGGCGTGCAGCACCAATGTCTGTGCCTCGGGGTTGACCGAGGCTACGGTAGTGGAGGTCCATAGCGTGATCCCGTACTCGTTGATCTTGCGCTCCAGTTCCTTGTCCACATCCGGCATCCCGAAGACGGTGGGCGTGGGCACCACCATGTGCACCTTGATGTCCTGAAGCACGCCCTGTTCGCGCCAGTAGTCGCAGGCCATGTAGGCAATTTTTTGGGCGGCACCTGCGCACTTCGCGGGTCCTGGCGGCTGAGTGAATACGGCAGTGCCGGCGCGCAGCCCTCGCACCAGGTCCCAGGTCTTGGGGGCAAGCTCGGCGTCGTAGTTGGACGAGCCGTGCGGCGAGGCTACCGCCTCGGCCAGTCCGGGAATGGCGTCCCAGTCCAACTGCAGGCCCGGGCAGACCACCAAGTGCTCGTAACCAACGCGATCGCCACCGTCCAGGACGACGACGCTCTCCTCCTGCCGCACGTCGGTCACGGCGCCGCGGATCCAGTGAACCCCCTGCGGCATGACCTTCGCCTGGGGACGGACCGCTTCGGCCATCCGTGCAGCCCCCGCTCCTATGTGGGAGAACAACGGTTGAAAGTAGTGCTGGTCCCGGGGTTCGACGATTGCGATATCCTCAACTTTCCACCGTCGAAGCCGCGCAGCCAGCGAGATGCCGGCATTGCCGCCGCCGACAACCACTATCTGATGGTGCTTGTCCATGTTTCGGCCTTCCGTCATTGGCGCCCGCGCCCCAGCCGCTCCCGCATGCCCAGTCCACAACCACCGGGGCCTTCCGTCAAGGCAGCAGCGAGCCAGAACCGGGTCACGAACCGTCAACGGCCTCGCACTCCAAATGCAGCTGTTGACGCAGGATGGGAAGTGGGCCGTTACGTCAGCGGATGCGCGGCCAACCGCGGTTGTGGGGCTGACGTGCTAAGGCAGGCAGCGTTATCGGTCGGGTTCCGGGACCCAATACGATTCATATGACGGATGGCAGGAAATGTGCTTCCCGCCATCCGTCAAGTGTTTGCGTGATTCGCTGGTGGTTAGCCCTTGCCTGCCGATTCGAGCAGGTTCGGGAGCCAGAGTGTGATTTCCGGGAAGAAGAGCAGGATGACCACTAGTACAGCTTCGCAGAGCAGGAACGGTGCAACGCCGCGGAAGACACGTTCGAGTGAGATTCCGGTGGCTCCTGCGATAACGAAGCAGTTCATGCCCACTGGGGGTGTCAAGAGTCCGATTTCGACGAGCTTGACGAGGAGGATGGCGAACCAGACTCCGTCGAAGCCGAGTTCGATGACTGTGGGATACACGATGGGAACCACAATGACGACTACTGCGAGCGAGTCCAGGAACATTCCAAGCGGCACGATCATCAGCAGGACAAGTGCCACTATGAGCAGCGGCGGCACGTCGAGACCTGCGAAGAACCGGGAGACGTTATTAGGTACTCGTGCGGAGACAAGGAAGTAGGCGAAGATGCCCGCGCCGACCAGCACGGCGAAAGACATGCTCGTCACTGATGCGGTTTCGGTCAGCCCATCACGGATCCTGCGCACGATTCCTCGTACACCGGTTTTATAGTGCTCCACGACGACCGCGAGTGTGGCGACAACGGCGGCGACGCCGGCGGATTCGGACAGCGTGGTGGTTCCGGTGAAGATTCCGAGCATCACGGTTGCCAGGATGGCGCCGAGCCAGAGAATGCTTCGGATCTCCGAGAAGATCGACGTTCCGGGCGCGGAAGTTGTAGACTTCACAATCGTTACCGTCGCGGTATCTGTACCGCCTGAGTCCACTCGGGCTGTTCCGGCGTTGTTTTCGTGGGGTTGATCCGCACTTACCCGCCCCGCGACGTCCGCAGCCAGACCATTCTTCTTGATGAGAATGAGGGCGGTGACGATATAGGCGGCGGCCGAAAGGATTCCGGGGACGATCCCTGCGCTAAACAGAGCCGCGATTGATTCGCCGCTCATGATCGAATACATGATCATGATGATGCTGGGTGGGATCAGAATACCGAGCGTGGCGCCGATGGCCACGATGCCGGTAGCCAGCTCGGCTTTGTAGCCGTGGCGGATCATCTGGTGTACAGAAATCTTGCCGAGCGTGGCTGCGGTGGCAACGCTCGACCCCGAGACAGCGGCGAAGCCGCCGCAGGCGCCAATGGTGGCGACAGCGAGTCCGCCCTTGAAACGGCCGGCAACGCGGTTGATGACGTTGTATATCCGCTCGGGTATATGTGCCTGGGTGGCCATTGCCCCGAGCAGGATGTACAGCGGGATGACCAGCAGGGAGAATTTAGCTGTTGACTCGAACGGCACGTTGCCCAGGACGCTGTTGGCGACCTTGAACGAGTGCAAAAGGACGACGCCAACGGCGCCGGACATGCCGAGGGCGAACGCGACGGGCGTTTCGACAGCCAGCAGCAGGAAGAAGAGCGCCAGGATCAGGACAACGATTAGTTCAGCCGACATGGGAGGCGGCTCCTTCCTTCGTCGAAGCTTCAGGCAGTTCTCGTCCGCGGGTCGTGGTGAGGCCTTTCACGAGCATGACGATGGCCAGGAAGCTGACGCCGAGCGCAATGAATGATCGGGAGGGCCAGATCGGGAAGCTCAAAAGTCCGGTACGGAATTCGCCGGTTTCGAAGGACTCGATGGCGCGCTGAACCAGTTCCCACCCCATCCAGGCCAAGAACACTGCGCAGAGCAGCAGGGAAATTCCGCGTAGCCGGTTAGCGACGGCGGAGGTTAGACGGTCGGTCAGGAGCGTGACTCTTACATGAGTTGCGTTGACTTCGGCCTGGGAGAAGCCAAGGAAGACGACCATGACGAGGCCCAGTTCGGCGATTTCGAACAGTCCTCGGATGGACTCCCCTGTTGCTCCGCGCAGGACGACTTCGGCGGTTACGAGGAGGGCGAGGCCGCCGCAGAGGACTGCGGCGGCTAACCCTAGTATTTTTGCCGCAGGGCGAACCGCCCTGCTCCACAGAAGGCTAAGCATGGTTATTTGCCAATGCCCTTGTCGAGGCAGTACTGGACGGGGCTGATGTAGGAGCTGTCCGCTTCGGCGGCGCTGTAGATGTCCAGGTACTGGTCGTAGAACGCGTCGACGTCAGCGGCTCCGGCATTCTTGGCTTCAGTTTTCCATCCCTCGAGCAGGTTGGTGCCGACGGCGTCTGCCCACTTCTGGCTTTCGGTCTCGGACCAGGTGCTGAGTGTGACGCCCTGTTCGTCGGCCTTGGCGCAGGTGGCGTCGTAAATACTAGTGAGGAATTCGCCCTCCAGACCGCCCCAAACCTCATCGCTGGCCTCGGTCATGATGGTCTGGATGTCTTCGGGCAGAGACTGCCAGACTTCATCGTTGATGATGGCCATTACGTTGATGAAGGACCCGGAGTTGGTGTCGGTCATGTGTCCGGTGACTTCTCCGAGGTTCCATTCGGTCAGGGCCGAGTCCAGACCGGTGGAGGACCAGGCATCGATGACACCGTTGTCGATGGATTCATAGATCTCACTGACCGGGATTGCGGAAGGGTTCGCTTTCGCGATTTCCAGGGCAGTGAGCATGCGCGCGGTGCCCCGGACGGAGAGGCCTTCCAGATCGCTGTAGGCGGTGGCCGATTCCTTGGTGCCCAGGATCGAGGTGGAGACCGGGGCGAAGTACAGCGGGTGGACCCCTTGGGTCTCGAACTCGGCGCGGTAGGCTTCATTTGCGTCGTAGAGTTCGTTGGCCGCGGCGGTCTGAGCAATGGGGTCTTGTGCCACGAAGGGCACAGTGACGACGTTGGCGAGCGGGAACTCCGCGGGGTGGAAGGCCGGGGAGGTGTAGGCGATGTCGGCTCGCCCGTCCTTGGCGCAGGCCAGACCGTCCGTGGTGGCGCAGAGCGAGCCCATGTAGAAGGGTTCGATCTCAACCCGTCCGTCGGACTTTTCTTCCACAATTTCGATCCATCGGTCCATTGCCATGCTGTAGTAACCGGTCGGGGTGGTGTAGGAGGTCCAAGTCAGGTCGAAAGTCTCTTGGCCCTGGGCGTTCGCTCCCCCGGAGCAAGCGGTTAGGGCCAGTGCTGCAGTGGCCAGCACGCCTGCGGCAGCGGCTTTCTTGGTCGACATCGGTGTCTTCACGTGGTTCACCTTTCATTGGTGCGATTGTGGGCATGGCTAAGGCGCCACCGGGTCCCAGACCGGCGGGCCTGCGCAGAGGAATGCTCTGCTTGTTATGGCACCGGAACAGTCCCGGTTTCGGCTTGTGTCCCGTTGACCAGGACGCGCCGGAGATAGTCGATGCGGGTTTCTTCACCCAGCTGGCGCTGCTGCGCCAGAGCGTTCGTGTAGTTTTCCCGCGTCCGCAGGATGTGAGCCCTAAGCAATTCCTTCAACTGCTCGCCGTCGCCGTCTACGAAGATGTCCCTGATCATTTGGTGTTCCCGAAAGGAGCGCGATGGCTCGTGTTCCGAGTTGGAGGCCAGATGAGTGCGCAGTGCCGCTACCTGCGCAAGGTTCAGTTCGTAGGTCGAAACAAGGTAGCGGTTATCACAGTGAGCATAAAAGGACTCATGAAAGCGTGTGTCAGCTGCGCCGTATGACTTCGTATCGCCGGCATTGACGCATCGAGACATCGACTCCACAATTTCGGAAAGACGCTTGGCCACAGATTCGCGGTGACGGGCATATGCCAGTTCGGCCGCGCTGGATTCAATCGTGAAACGGAATTCCGTAAGTTCCACGATCTGATCCAACGTGGGCTGGAAGACCCGCGTTGCGGACTTCGGAACAATATCGACTAGACCCTGTATTTCAAGCTTGCGCAAAGCCTCTCGAACAGGCGTGCGACTAACGCCGAACGTTTCCGCCAGGGTGTCTTCCGACAACGTCTCACCCAGACCGATGGCGCCCTCAACGATAGCTTCCTTCAAAGTCCTGGCGATTTTGTCGCCAATGGACTCGGCTTTGCGGCTTAGGGATGCAGTCACCGCTCTGCCTCCTAACTTTCAAGCTGCCGTTGTGACGTGCTTGTTCGACTAATATGACGTGATCTTGGATACAAGATAGTTCGAATCTAGTATTTTGGGAAGTACATACAGAGAGGCGCGTCACAAATGGAAGATTTTCAAGGCACCACCGTTGCTATCACGGGGTCGGGGCAGGGCATCGGACGGGCTATGGCTCTTCGGCTCGCCGAACGCGGGGCAAACCTCATCATCAGCGACATCAACGAGGACAACGCCTCGGCAGTCGCGGACGAGATTCGTTCTGCCGGGGGGACCGCGGCCAGCTTGAGAGCAGACGTCACGCAAGCCGATGACTGTGAAACCATGGTCAAGACAGCCGTCCATGCATTCGGACGTCTGGACGCGATGGTGTGCAATGCGGGCATCGTCCAGGTTAAGCCGTTCCTGGACATCACCGCCGCCGACTGGGATGCCATGTTCGCGGTCAACGTCAAGGGCGCATTCTTGACCATGCAGGCTGCCGCACGTCAGATGCTCACTCAGGAGCCCATGGGTGAATCCAGGCCCAAGGGAAAGATCATTTCAATGGCCTCGATTGCCGGGCGCTACGCCGCGGGCCCGATGGCCCCGATCATCCCGCACTACCGGGCAAGCAAGGCCTCGATCATCAGCATGACTCACAGCGCCTCATTCACCTTCGCGCCGCACATCACGGTCAACGCCATCTGCCCCGGCCTAGTCGAGACGGACATGTGGAAGACCATCGATGCGCAATGGTCAGCCGTTGAAGGCTGGGAGACCGGTACGGCATGGAAAACGCGCACCTCTGCCGTACCGCTCGGACGCCCCCAGAACAGCAGCGACGTGGTCGGCCTCGCCGAGTACCTCCTCTCCCCCGCATCCGACTACATGACCGGCCAGTCGATCAACATCGACGGCGGCCTCACCATGGGCTGAAGCCCGCACTTCCATCAGGAGAACAAAGCTATGTCTCAAGCAACACTCCTCCGAGCCCTGCTCGCGGAACCGGCACCAGTCAGGGCACCCGGAGCACCCGACCCGCTGACCGCCAAGCTCGTCCAACGCGCAGGCTTCCCCGCCGTTTACATGACGGGCTTCGGAGCCACCGCGACACGCCTGGGCACACCCGACCTAGGACTGCTCACACAAACCGAAATGTCCGACCATGCCCGCAATATGAGCCGTGCCGTTGACATCCCCGTCATCGCCGATGCCGACAACGGCTACGGCGGCCCGTCCAACATCGAACGGACCGTCCACGAGTATCTCCAAGCCGGCATCGCAGCACTCCACCTCGAGGACCAGGCCAGCCCAAAGCGCTGCGGACAGCTGGCGGGAATCAAACTCATCGATGCCGACGAGAGCGCCAGGCGCATCGCATGCGCTGCACAGGCCAGAGGCAGCGCTGACCTTGTCATCATCGGGCGCACCGATGCGCTTGGCGTTGACGGGATGGACGCAGCCATCAAGCGCGCGGAGACATATCTGGAACACGGCGCCGACCTCGCCTTCGTCGACGGTGTTAAAAGGATCAGGGACGTCGAAGAGATCTCCCGCAGGATACAGGGCCCCAAAGTCTTGTCCATTGTTGTCGGTAACGAAACCGACGCCTTGACCGCACAAGACATCCATGACCTCGGTTTTTCGCTGGTCTTTTACTCCCTCAACACCCTCTTCGCTTCCATCGCAGCATCCAAGGCAACGCTTGACTCACTGTATGCAGGAGTGGGTGACAGCAGCCTGCCGGCAATCACCTACTCCGAGTTCTCAGAAATCGCCGGGCTCAGCCACCACCAAGAGCTCGACCACAGGTTCGCGTAACGGAACTGCCGGACTGCCGAGCAGGCCGAAAACCTGGCCCTGCCTCGGCACTCCGCACGCTCCTGTAACCGGTCGCCGCACTCCTCGGCCTAGAAGACATAACCCAAGAATTCCCCCTTCGAAAGGTCATGCCCTTGCGTACCTCCATCGCCACCGTCTGCCTCAGCGGAACCCTGGAAGAAAAGATGCACGCCTGCGCCAACGCGGGCTTCGACGGCATCGAGATCTTCGAACAGGACCTGTTGGTCTCCCCCTGCAGCCCGGGCGAAATCCGTTCCCTGGCGGCGGAGCTGGGACTCTCCCTGGATCTCTACCAGCCGTTCCGGGACTTCGAAGGCGTCACCGAGGAGCTGCTGGCCGACAACCTGTACCGTGCCGAGGCAAAGTTCCGCCTGATGAACGAGCTGGGCATGGACCTGATGCTGTTGTGCAGCAACGTGGCCACGGCCATTCATGACGACGACGACCTGGCCGCCGCCCAGCTCCGCCAGCTCGGCGACCTGGCCGCGGGCTACGGGATCCGGATCGCCTACGAAGCCCTGGCGTGGGGAAGATTCGTCAACGACTTCGAACATGCCATGCGCATTGTCGATTTGGCCGCTCACCCGAACATCGGCACCTGCCTGGACAGCTTCCACATCCTGTCCCGCGGCTGGGACCCGGCCGCGATCGAGAAAATCCCGGCCGAGAAAATCTTCTTCGTCCAGCTGGCCGACGCACCCGAGCTCAGCATGGACATCCTGTCCTGGAGCAGGCACTACCGGGTCTTCCCGGGCGAGGGCGCATGGGAACTCGACAAGTTCATGGGCCACCTGGTCCGCAGCGGCTACAACGGGCCGGTCTCGCTGGAGATCTTCAACGACGTGTTCCGGCAGGCCGACGAGGAACGCACCGCCGTCGACGCCATGCGGTCATTGATTTGGCTGGAAGAACAGACCTCCGTCCATCTGCAGGAGACCGACGGACCGGACGCCACGTATGTGATGGAGCTGGCGACGCTGCCCCAGGTCGCCGAACCAACGGGCTTCAATTTCGCCGAAGTGAAAGCGGAGGACACCGAACAGGTCCAGCAGTTGCTGCGGCAACTGGGTTTCGCCTTCCGCGGCCGGCACCGCACCAAGCCGGTGCAGCTATGGACCCAGGGCCGGGCCCGGATCATCGTCAACGAACAACAGGCCCGCGGACTGGAACCGACCATTGCCGCGCTGGCCTTCGACGTCGAAGATCCGCTGATTGCCGCTTCCCGGGCGCTCCAGCTCAAGGCGGAGGCAGTTCCGCGGCAGAGCCAAGCCAATGAAGCAGTCCTGCAGGCGGTCAAGGCTCCGGACTCCACCGAGGTTTTTCTGTGTGAAGCAACCGAGGACGGCACTGCCGCCTGGACGGAAGAATTCGTCAGCGACGACGCCGCAGGGCCGGGCCAGGAGCTGATCACGCGCATCGACCACGTCAACCTGGCGCAGCCATGGCAGCACTTCGACGAGAGCGTGCTTTTCTACGAGAGCACCCTCTCGCTCGCTCCGCGCCCCTCTACCGAGGTGCCCAGCCCCGTCGGCCTGGTGCGCAGCCAGGTCATGCGCACCGACGACGGCCAGGTCCGCCTGGCGCTGAACATCGCACCGCTGGTGATGGAGCGGCCGGGCCCATCGGCGGCGTCCGCCTACCCGCAGCACATCGCCTTCGCCTGCTCGGACGTGATGACGCTGGCCCGCAATGCGGTGGCCGGCGGACTGGAGTTCCTGAAGATTCCGGCGAACTACTACGCCGACCTGCAGGCGCGCTTCCGCTTGGAACCGGAGTACCTGGCCGCGCTGCAGGAACTGAACCTGCTCTACGACCGCGATGAAGCAGGCGAGTTCGTCCATTTCTACACGGCAACCGTCGGCAGCGTCTTCTTCGAGGTCGTCGAACGCCGCCACGGATATGACGGCTACGGTGCACCGAATGCCCCGGTACGACTTGCGGCACAGTACGAGCTAGCCAAACGTATTAGAGGTACGCGGCTACCCTCACTTTGATCTTGGCGGGGAACTCTGGAAGGGCACCTTCAGGGAACTTCACCGCCGAAACCTGAGACGTCGCTTGTCCGCGCACCTGCTTCGGCGGCCGGCGAGCGGAGAGGTTCTTCGCAGTACCTGAGTCTGTTTGCCGAGCGCCCAGTCTACGTGGAGTTCCGTAGAGTCAAGCGGGGACATCCGCGATTTGAGCACCGAGTCAACACGTTGTGGAGCTCTGAAATGGTGAAACGCTCGGAGCGGCTACATGCTGGCCCCGACAACGGGCAAGCCCGTTTGAGGAAGGCCATACTGCGCTCTATATTGGCACCACGACGACAAGCGCACGCTAGCCTCGACGACGCCCTCATCACTGCCAAAGTGTGTCGAAAGTGTCTTATTTGGGAGCCGGGACCAAGAAGTCCCGCGTCTCTAGTGGAGCTTAGGGGAATCGAACCCCTGACCTTTTCATTGCGAACGGTGGTTAACGCCGGTTCACTCCCATCCACTAAATGCCGCTCTGACAAGGCCGAACGCCGATCCTGCCCACCAGATGGTTCAGGACCATTCACTCGGTTTAACGGCCAAAGTGTGTGGCAAAGTGTGTGGCCGCGAGAAACCGACGCCCGCGGCGCCTCTACCGGGCATAGGCCCTACATGACCGATAACGCAAACATCACAACGCCGGCGCAGGCAAAGTTCATGACCCGCGCGGAGGCGGCGGACTACATACATCGATCCCCGGGCACTCTCGCGAATTGGGCCTACCGCCGCAGGGGACCCGCCTTCTATCGGTTAGAAGACGGGCAGACGCTTTACGCGGTAACCGACTTGGACGCATGGTTCAAAGCCCAGCGGGTCGAACCGAGGGCCGCATAGTGGCGAACCAGCCCATACCGGGCGGGACCTGGGGCCGCATCTCAACCAAGAAGCAGCCAGACGGGATCTGGCGGGCCAACGCGCGGTACAAATCGAAAGCCGGGAAAATTCTGCAGCGTGAACGCTTCGGTTCAACATCGCGAAAAGCTGAGAACGCACTATTGGAACTCTTTCTCGAGATGCGGGAGAAAGACGACGCGCCTCTGGGCGCCGACTCCCTGTTCTCGACTGTCGTCGAGGAGTGGATAGCGTATGCCGAGGCTGGCGGGGCAAGCCTTCGCACCAGCACCGTGTACGAGTACGCTCGAATCGCGCGGCGGGACATCATCCCGGTCTTGGGCCACATGCCCCTGATTGACGTCAACGTCAAGGCGTGCGCCGATCACTTGCATGGCATCATCAAGGACGGCCGGGGCCATGCCAAAGCCGACCAGAACCGCTCCGTCCTGTCCAACATCCTGAAGTGGGCGGCCGGACGGGGACTTATCGCTGTCAATCCGGTCAGGCAAGTTGCGGCTCTACCTGGCCCGCGCAAGAAACCGGTGCAAATCATCGAGCGCGAGGACGTGCAGCCTCTCCTGCTCGCCGTCCGGCGGCATGCCGAGAGCCCGCCTGAGAAATCGGGCCCAAAACCGAATTTTGACATCGCTGACGGGCTTGAACTTTTCCTCGCCACAGGTGCGCGCATTTCCGAGTTGCTTGGCTTACGGTGGGAAGACCTCGTCATAGATGGGCCAGGGCCATACGCGCTGATTATTCGCGGCAAAGTTGGGTGGGAGCAAGGCAAAGGCATCGTCTGGCACGACTACACCAAAGCTTCCGACGAAGAGCGTCTGCTGCCTTTGGGAAGCACGGCCGCTGCCGCAATGCGATCACGGCGTGCCCGGGAAAACCGAGCGAACCCGCTTCAGGCAGTGTTCCCGTCCCGTAATGGCAGGTGGTTGCACCCAGCCAACTGGCGCCGGCGGTGGCGGACCGTCAGGGAGGAACTGGGGCTTGACTTCGAAATATCCGAGGACCTTGACCTCGCTGCCATCACTCCGCACACCTTTCGCAGGACCGTCGGAACGCATATTGCGGAAGGAGGCAGCCTCGAAGCAGCCGCCCGCCAATTGGGTCACGCACGAACTGCCACAACGGTTCAAGGCTATGTCAAGGCTCGGAGGGAAGCGCCCGATTCCACGGCCATTTTGGAGGGCATGATGTACAGACACTGATGGCAACTCCCCCAGGTCTGGCTCGGAGGAAGCGTACGGCATGCCGGAAGGACGTACCTGACATCGCCGTGTCCGCTGACACTTCAACGACGAGCGGTTCCACCAAGGTCAGCTCGGTTTCGCCTGCGTCGGCGTTGAACCGGTCCATGGTCGTCGATTTCACCCGGCCATGGGCGATCCCAGCATTTTCGCAGCCGCCGCCTTCAATGGCGCAGAACGCTCGACGATGCGCAGTTCGCCGTCGATCGGCAGGCCGGCGACGACGGCCTCGGGCCGGGTAATGGGATCGAGAACTGCAGCGCAGATAACGTCAACGGGGGTCTCGGTGTTTGATTTTCGGCCACTGTTGCTGCCCTCCCTCGTAGGGTTGGTCGGCACCCTTGATGTTCCCTGTCAAGTTCAACGTGTTGGACTAGATGATGCTGTCTTTGAGTACTGGACAGCCGTGGGACGAGTCGGCGTTTGCAGTACCGGCTTGCCGAGATGGGGTCAGTCGGAGGGGCATTGTCGTTCGGGCGCCTCCTGGTATTCAGGGACGGGGCGGGTGCCGGCCTCCTCAGAGGTAAGGGCAGCACCGTTGCGCTCGATGTCCTCGATCAGCCAGTCCATTTCGAGGATCTCCCGCCGCTGGGCCTCGCTGATGCTGGCGGCAAGCTCACAGACCCGTACGTCCTGGATCTGGGCGCGCTCGGATCGGGTGATGGCCAAGGAGTGGTGGGGAATCATCGCGCGCATATAGGCCGTGTCATTCACAGTAATCTGGCTGCGGTCCAGGAATGCACCTCCTGCGATGAGCAAAACGCTGACGGCGATCACGGCAATGTTCGCCTTGGTGTTCTTGTACATGTTGAGCATCCAGGCGAGCATGACGAGCCCCATGGTGCCGCCCATGGTGATCGCCATGAAGATCCTGCTCTGGCTGAAACGCACGTGGGACCATTCCCAGGAACCGATGAACATGACCCAGTACATGACGACCATCGCTGTCAGAATCATGGCCGTGAACCGCAGGTACATTTTCTTCGATCCCGAAGACTTCCCTTGGTTGCGGTGCTCTTCGCCGTCCCGCGCCTTGTCATTTATAGTCATCGAACTGCCCCTCGTCTTCTGCGCGCCAGGTAAGGCGCACCATGCCGTTATCGCGTGTCGTGTCTTGCTTATGTACCTGCGCTCTTTCCCTGACCTTTGCATGGTCCGCCCCGTCGGGTTCCGGAGCCGGAAGTCAGCGCCTCGCGGTCCTGCCAAGCATCTTTACCGCTCCTCCTGGGCAAGGCTGCCGCCCGGGAGACGCAACCGGCTCAGGCCGGGCGTCCCGGTGTCGGTAACACGCTGCCGGAAGGGCCGCAGTTAGCTATCGGACGGCAGCCGAAGGGAGGGCGGAGTGCCTCTGTCTGTCTGGGAGGTCCCAAGCAGACTGGTATGGCTGAAGGTTTATGTCCTGCTGACTCCGATGTCGATCAATGAGATGGTAGAGGGTTCAGGGGGTGAAGGCCCGCGTTGGCGGGAGGCTGCAGGGGGGTGAAATCGGAGGGCGTCCAAGCTCACCGGTCCCGGACCGGCTGTCCGATGCAGTGGCTCGCCGTAAGTCTTGTCCGCGGGGTCCGTGCAGCAGTGGTGGCCGCTGCCGCAGGGTGTGTCCACTGTCGAAGTGGCGGTGTGGCTGGCGGCAGCGACTGTTGAAGCGGGTAAATTCCCCTCAGAATCATGGGAGTGTTGGGCCGGAAGGCAGACCGTAGCAGCACCTGCTGCGAAGAGTACAGCGATGAGCAACGGCAGGACCCCGGACCGGGCCGGGAGCCCGGGCAACCACCGCGCAAGGAGCCGGAATGGTTTTGTCATGGTCCTTCCAGCCTTGCCGCGAAATCCTCGCCAACCTTCAGAAATTTGCATCTTTGGCAGCACCGGTAAGCCGAGGAGCGCCCCGTCCCTGTTCACAGGGAGGGCGATCGGCTCCCGGTCTGTTCCTATTCGGAGGCGCCGCGTCCGAGGGAGGACAGCAGTTCGTCGCAGGCTTTTTCGCAGCGGCGGCAGGCTTCTGCGCAGACCTGGCAGTGTTCGTGCATCTGGGCGTGCTGTTCGCATTCGTCGGCACAGGCTTTGCAGACTGTCCGGCAGGCCTCAAGGACGGACTTGGTGATGTTCGCGTCGTAGCCGGTGTGGCGGGAGAGGATATTGCCGGTCGTGGCACAGATGTCGGCGCAGTCCAGATTGGTGCGGATGCACTTGGTCAGGTCCGCAACCGTATCTTCCGAGAGGCAGGCGTCTGCGCAGGCGGTGCAGGTCTGGGCGCATTCGAAACAGGCGGCTATGCAATCCGCGAGTTTCTGGCGGTCCACTCCGCCCAGATCCTTCGGGTAGGTGTCGAGCATCGAGCTGATGTGCGTCATGATCCTGCTCCTGTTCATCGGGATGCAGGCCGACGGGGTGCCGGCCGCCACTTAAGCACAGTAGCCTTGCTATTGGATGCTGGCTACCGTCAGACCGGAAGTCAGCCTAGGTTTGACTTATACCCCCATAGGGTATAGATAGTGCGTTACCGGAAACCAGCGTCACGAGCCCGCTAAGGGCTTCAACGCAGTGAAGGTCCTCACCGCTGCGGCGGCGGAACATTATCCCCTTTGGGGCCTGGTGCTCCCGATTCCCGCGGCCATCAGAAATGAAGTGTGAGGAGAACATCATGAGCGTGCCCCTTGACCGGGAACTTCCATTGGCAACCGCACCCGCTTCCGGCTGCGCCTGCTGCGCGCCAGCCAGCCGACCCGGGAACGAAACCGCACGCCGGAACCCTGAGCAATTGCCCGAACAGCCGACCAAGACGGAGTACCGACCAGCGCGCCGAATTCCTTCTGCTTCATCCGTGTCTGCAGCTCGCCCATGTTCTGGGCCTCGTTGATCTTCAGTTTCACGCCGATCTTTTCGAGCTGGCCTGCGATGGCCTGGGCCTGCGTGCTGTTCAGGGTGTTGGCCACGTATCCGACATTGATGGTGAAACCGTCCGGGTAACCGGCGTCAGCTAGAAGTTTTTTGGCCTTTTCCGGGTCGTAAGGGTATTTTTCGTCATTTGCGGGGTCGTATCCGGTGAAGCCCTTGACCTGCAGCTGGGAGGTGGGGGTGCCGAAGTCTCCGAACAGGGCCTTCGTAACCAGTTCCCGGTCAATGCCATGGTTGATTGCCTGGCGGACCCTGACGTCGCCGAGCGGCTCATTGACTTCGCCGCTCCGGTCGGTGAAGACGAGCCCGGTCCACTGCACGGGGTCCGAAACGATCCTCGCGTCCTTGGGCAGGTTGTCCTTATTGGCATTACCGGTGATCGGGTCGCTGATCATGAGTTTCAGTTGCCCGGTCTTAAACGCCTGCACCGCTGAGTTCGAGTCCTCATAGACGCTGATGACAACCTTGTCCCAATGGATCTTGGCGGGATCGTAGTAGTTTTCATTGGGCAAGTACGTGTAAGTCTTGCCCGTGATGGTGGACTTTGTGTCCAAAACATAAGGCCCGGCGCCGTGGGTCTCGGTCCCCAGCACCTCCGGGTTGTCAACCGCCTTGGGACTGATCAGGTCACCGGCCAGCCAGTAGGTATTGAAGATGCTGACTACGTCCGGGTTGGCCTCTGAGAGTTTCACCGTGAACTGGTACTCACTGTCGACGGTGATGGACTCAAGGGAGGACAGGTTGACGGAAAATGGGCCCTTCTTCGCGACCCAGTACTCGATGGATTTCTTCGCTGCAGCCGCGTTCACGGCCTCGCCATCGCTGAACTTCGCGTCCTGCCGCAGGGTGAAAGTAACCGACTTGTTGTCGTCGGAAACGTCCCACGACTCGGCCAGGGCCGGCTCCAGTTCGCCCTCGGCATTCGTCCGGACCAACGGCTCGTAGGCCGGCTGCAGCATGGTGCCCAACCGACCGTTGCCGCTTAAACCTGGGTCCATGCTGATCGGCGCGCCGGTCGTGGAGACGGTAAGGACCTTGGGGTCCTTGACCGCCGGGGCAGCCTGGCTCGAGGCACCGGAGGAACCGCCGCACCCGGTCAGGGCGATCGCTGAGGCTGTCAGGGCCGCGACGACGACGGATGCCCTGCGGAGCGCTTGAGGAGTCAGTTTTTTCATTCTTCTCTTCTTTGAGTGGTTGATATGGAAACTGCTGTGTAGAGGGTTGAAGGGTTGGTCAGTTGTGCAGGACCTTGTGGAGGTCTTGGCATAGTTGTTCGGCGGCCTGATCGGAGGCAGCGGAAACGCTTCCGTAGCTGAAGAACCCGTGGTTGAGGGTTGGGTACTGGCGGAAAATGACGGTGACGCCGGCGTCAGTAAGCGCCCGGGCGTACCGGACGTTGTCTTGGTAGAGGAAGTCGTGCGCTCCGACGCCGATGATTGCCGGGGCTAGACCGTCCAGGCGCTCTGCCAATGCCGGAGAGGCACGTGGTTCGCGGGCAAGGGAGGATGCTCCCGGGCCTAGGTATTCCAGCATGGCGCTATCCGCAGCCGCGGTGAGGTCGGTGGCGGGGTAGATCAGGAACTGCGCTGCAAGCCTGATGCCGATGGCCCGGCAGTGCTGCGCCACGATTGCAGCGAGGTTTCCTCCGGCGCTGTCTCCGGCCACGACCACTTTGTTCAGGTTGCCGCCGAACTGATCAATGTGCTCGATGACCCATTCGAAAGCGGCGATGGCATCCTCGACGCCGGCCGGGTAGGGGTTCTCGGGCGCGAGGCGGTAATCGACCTGAACGACGTTGGCCATGGCATGCGCCGCGATCCTGCTGGCGTTCCCCTGGTGGGAATCCAAGTCCCCAATGATCCAGCCGCCCCCGTGGAAATAGACAACCGTAGCGTCGCTTCCGCCCAAGGGCTTCTGAATTCGGAGTCCAATATCGCCCGCCGGTCCGGGGATCGCCGCGTCCGTGACAGACTCGACTTCAAAAAACTGACGTGGGTAAAAGGCATCACGGAGCTTTACTCCTCTGATCCGGGTTACGATCGGGTCGAGTGGCTGCCCGGCAGGAGGAAAGATCGGGAACTCCCCGGAGGCGCTCATCAGTTGCTCCATTTGAGCAATATCCGGATCGAGGCCGGCGGATACGCCGGGCCCAAGGTGCTTCCGAAGAAAGTCCAGTGACCTATCGGTGACTTCGGGAATCACGGTGGCCCCGACAAAGACATGACCACCAGAAGTCTCGAGGTACTCAGAATTCGCGCCCGCCTTGACCAAGGCCTGATGCAGTTTCCTGCTCTGCTCCACGCTTACTTGCTGGTCATCGGCTCCGTGGGCGATAAAAATCGGGGGGACTCCGGTCCGTACATATCGGACAGGTGATAACTCTGCTGCCGTCCAAGCAGTGGAATCCACGAGTGCTTGGACAGGGTTGACGGAACAGACACCGGACTCCTCCGAATGCTTGATGGGAAGATCCGACGCCAACAGGGCTTCGATGTCCGCAGGCCCGTACCATGACACCAGCGCCTGGACGTCTTCGGACTCCGCGAGGAATTCCCCGGTCCTCTCGTCACCAAATTGGTCGCACAGAGCTGCCATCGCGGCAATGTGTGCACCTGCCGATTCGCCCCACAAGGCAAAGCGTGCAGTATCGAGGCCATACTCGCCGGCATTTCCGCGGAGCCAGCGGATCGCAGCTTTCAGATCCAACGCCTGGGCCGGGAATCCCTCTTCCTCGACCAACCGGTAATCCACCAGCGCGACCGCGAACCCACCTTCGAGGATGGACTCGATAACCCTGTTCCGGTGAATGTTGGGAGCCTGACGGCGGCGTGAGCCGTGGAGCCATCCACCGCCATGCACCCAGATGATCAGAGGACACGGGAAATCTTCACTGGACGACTGGGGCACCCGGAGGTCCAAGAACAGCGGGCGGTACCCAGGTTCGGCACTGTAGACAATGTTGTCGTACCGGACTTCCCCCGAGCCTCCTTTGACGGGCATGGACTGCGGAAAAGCAGCCGATCCCACGGCCAATGATCCCGGTTCGATTGTGAGTGCCACGCTGATCCTTCTCTTGTGCTGTTCGCCACCTTTTCCAGATCAGTCTGGCAACTGTAGAGATAAGCGTCCAAGACTAAAACTCGGCTAGAGTGATAAGAAACTTTTATAAGACGCTGGGTGAAAGGCGACGCAGCATGGAAGTCCGCTGGATGAAGACCTTCATAGCGGTGGCTGAAGAGCTCAACTTTGGCCGGGCTGCGCTTCGGCTTCACATCGCCCAGCCCGCTGTGAGTCAGCAAATCCTTACTCTTGAGAAGTATCTGGGGATCCAACTGTTTGAGCGCAACAAGCGAACTGTCAGGCTCACTGACGCGGGGGAGGCTTTCCTGGAGCCGTGCCGGGCGTCCCTGAGGGCCATCGATGCTGCCAGCAGCCAGGCGCGCAATGCCGGAACTGGTGAATTCGGCAGAATCCGTATCGGGTTCAATGGAGGATTTGCCAGCGACCTCCTGGTATCGCTGGTCCGCTCCATCAACCGCGCCTATCCCAACATTGAACTGGCCATTGACTCTTCGCGCAGGAACCCCGAAGTCATCAGGATGGTTGAAAAGCAGGATCTGGACATCGGCCTAGTCGGCGGCCCTGTGAAAGGAGAGTCACTGAACTGGCGCATCCTCGGGTCAGGCAGACTTGGTGTTCTGCTTCCCGCCGACCATCCGCTAGCCCTCCTGACCGAAGTGCCAACCTTGGCGCTGAAGAAGGAACCATTGGTCCTCATAGCCCCGGCGCCCGGATGGACAGTCAGGGGGATGGCCGAAGAGGCGTGTCACAATGCCGGGTTCACACCGGAAAAAATCATCGACGTCACCGACGCACTGACACTCTTCGCACTCATTAACGCCAGAGTGGGGGTTGGCTTCGCCAGCACAACAGCGCATGGAACCACAGCCAACAACCTGGTACTCCGACCCTTGGCCGAAAACTACCTGGTACAGAATAGTATTGTCTGGAAATCCGGCACCGAAACGCCCGCACTCCGGAACGTGTTGCGACTGGCCGAAGACCTCGTCGAAGATCCCCGATCGCCTCACGAGGACACAGGGCCGGTGACCGGATCCGCATCCTAGTAAATTCTTACTGCCAGCGGCGGGAGCTACACATCCAGCCCTGACCCTCGAGATCCCGTGATGATGTCATGCTGCCCGAGCGACTTCGGAAAGGCCTATCTTGAACACGGTTGTCACACTAGGATAGAACTGTGAGAACCGTTAGAGGAAGTGGTCCGAATGAAGGTTGAAAAGGCCCAGGCGTCAGAGGCGATTGCCGCGGATGCTGCTCGCGACGCACTCATGGCAGCTGTCTCCAGGATGCCGTCGGCTCTTGTGCAGGAGTGGGCGGCCAGCGTCCTGCCTGCCCTCAACGGACCTCTGGCCCTGGAACATGCGGAGGAATTCTCCCAAGCACTCGAATCCATGTACCGGATGCAGGCCAGCATCGCATCCCTCGGGCCGGCGGTCGCGGCCCTGGAAAACCCGGTCATGCCCTCAATCGCCGCAGCGGTCCAGGCGACCGAGAACCTGTGGCGGGAGATCTCCCGCGACTGGGGTCTGTTCCCGGGCTCCGACGTGGCCGTGCTCCTTGGAGGGTCCAAGTCCAACCGAGGCCTCGCTGCGTCCCTCCGGAAGGGCGGAAAGATCATCGGTGTGCAGCGCGGACAGGCTTTCGTCTACCCCGGCTTCCAGTTTGACCGAACGGCGGGGAAGGTCCTGCCGGTCATTCCGGAGCTGATCAGCGCCGCCGCCGAGCTGGGCTTGGACAACGAGGACCTCGTGTACTGGCTGATGGCACCGTCCGGCTACTTCGAGGACGACCGCCCGGTTGACCATCTGGGTGACAGCGACCTGGTCGCAAAGCTCCGCAACAGCGAGTCGGTCGAATGGTAGCGCCGCCGCCGGATCCGTTCACACCGCAGACGGAGGTCTTGGAGGCAGGAACCAGGATCTACCGTGTGCACGGCAACCGGTTCCGCACCGACGAATTCAACCCCGGTGCCGGCGACGCAACCCGGTTCGCCTTCTTCGGGTCACCCCCGGTCCCGGTGCTGTACGGGGCCAGCCGCGAGGACGTCGCGGTGTGCGAGTCCATCCTGCACGAGATGCCTCAGAAAGGCGGCCGCCTCATCCCGAGCCGCTACCGCAACCGGGTCATGGGCAGGCTGGAGGTGACCCGTGACCTGAAGCTGGCCTCCTTCTGGGGCACTGGCCTCAAAGCCCTGCAGGTCGAGGCCGAGGAGCTCACTGGTTCAAAGCCAACGACCTACGGCCAGACGGTCTTGTGGGCCGAGGCTGCGCACCGCGCCGGCTTCGACGGCTGCATCTGGAACAGCAGGCTCTGCAACTCCGGACCGGCCTACGTGCTCTTCGGAGACCGTGCCGCTGACGCAGTGCAGATCGATCCGGGCTTCGCGCGCGTCTTCGACACCGAAGAGGGCCTGGACTGGCTGCAACGGTTCTGTGCACCGCTGCACGTCGAGGTCATCGTGCGTAGCCGCTAACGCATCATGCAGCCGCGGTGCGGCGAGACATGCACGCGGTGGCGGGTACAGCAGTGGTCCACGTGGTCACACCCGACGTACTCGTAGCCGGCCTCCAGGTCGTCCACGGGCACGTAGTCGCGCACCTCACGGTTCTGTCCTTTGGCGTCATGGATCAG
This sequence comes from Arthrobacter sulfonylureivorans, assembly GCF_047607445.1. Classification (GTDB taxonomy): domain Bacteria; phylum Actinomycetota; class Actinomycetes; order Actinomycetales; family Micrococcaceae; genus Crystallibacter; species Crystallibacter sulfonylureivorans_A. The sequence continues at coordinate 49,821 of NZ_JBLKRT010000021.1, read as the reverse complement.
GCAGACGCGGCGCTTGGACCGCAGGCCCTCCAACACGAAGACCGTGCCGGTGGACTTGCAGCGGTAGCTGGCCCCGATGTTGAGGAAGAACCCCTTCGTCTCCTCGGCAACCATCAGCCGATCGCCTTGCGCAGCACGGCGAGCAACTCATCAACCCGGATCTCGTACTGGGCCCGCTCATCGCTCGGCTCCCCGCCGCCCATGTCGGCCCAGGCCATCTCGGCCCACGCCAGGTCCTCGATGCCGCAATCAGCGACCCACAGGCGCTTGGCCATGTCTTCCCCGACGGCGCGGGGCGGGTCGAGGAGAACTTCCAGGCCGGCGTCGGCGTACATGCGGTGCCACTGCCGCTGAGCTGGCTGCACCATCTCGTAGGTTTCGCCGGTTCCGGCTGCTTTCGCTCCCGCGGTGAAAATCGCTTCCGCGACCGCATCCCGCAGCACGTCCTTTGCGGCCATCAGTTGCCCTCCTTGAGCAGTTCGCCCATTTCGTTTTCGGTGTAGCGGATGAACCGGCCGTCGGAGCGCTTGACCACCGTGTCGCCGACCTCGACGTCGATCTCACCGTCGCGATGGGTCTGAATCTTGATGATGCGCTCGGTCGGGTCCAGGAGCATGCCGCACAGCTTGCCGCGGCACCAGCGGGCCAGCTCCTCGCCGTTGTGGCCGGTGAACAGGACCGTTTCGACGGTCGGGGACTTGTACGCCAAAGTTTTGATCTGCATGGGGGCCATGTGTCCGGAAGATGGGATCGCCCTCCCCGGCCGGCCGCGGCCAACCGGACCCGCTGCCGGGCGAGTGCAGCCTTGAAGGGCTGGCCAGTGGACATTGGCCATCCAGCGGCCACGAGCAGCCCGCCTCGGACGTGACGGCCACCGGCGTAAGAGCCTGTCGGAGGCCTGTCTGGCCACTGTTCGTGGCCAAGCTGGCGATGGCGACGGTGATGGTGATGGTGGTCGTCGCTGTGCCGGCCGGCCGGTCGACCGGCCAAGGTCAATGCACTGCCCGGCCGGACCGTTGCAGTCAGTGAAACAGCAACAGCACTTGGCCAAGCTGGCCAAGTGGCCTGAGGTGTCACTCGTTCGGGTCTGCGGGATTCCAACCAGAGGCCAGTGCGTAGAGCCTGGAATAACCGTCTTGGCCGGACGGGTGGCCATCAACTACCCGACTGCTGTGGCTCAGGTGGCCGACCAGATTGGCCAAGTGCGCCTTTTCGGACGGGGTGAATTCGACTCCTCGAATGTCGCGTCGGCTCATAACTCCGGCCAGAGTGAGCGCGTCTGTCAGATGCCGCTCCCTACCGGGATCATCAATGATTCGAAGGGCCGCGGCCTTCCCGATGAGGCAACCAATGAAACTGACCCTGTTCACCGTCCCGATCAGCCCGTCGGCATTCACTTTGACGGTTTCGGATCGGTCCAGAGCCTGCTGAAGCGCCGGTGCCGCAATAGTGGTGCCGCCTGTGACGCCTTTACGTGATTCGGCGCGCTCCCCTGTGAAGCGGGGAATGAGAAGGTCGATTTTCGCCTGGCCACGGGTCCACCGGTGCTCGTGGCCGCTGGGCGACCTGCCGTCCGACTGGAACCCCAGCTTCGTCAGGAGCGTCGTGAAAGCCAGCAGTATGTCCGGCTTCATCCGCAGGTCCAGGCCTGCGTCGGCATCACTGGTCGCCCGTACCAGGGCAGCGTCCCGCTCCACGGAATGCAGGAAAACAGCCTGGCCGCCGACCAAGGTCCAGTGTTCAGGCATTGCCTCATGAATCTCGAACAGGGCCTCCCAAGAGGCTTTCTGGGCAGGTGGCATTGCCGGCAGGACAATCACTTGCCGACCACCTCCCGGATGATGCGCCGAGCCGCTTCACGCTCCCTGTATCCCCCTCGATCAGCCAGATCGGCAGCCACAATCAATTCGGGCACCCTTTCGGGCTTGTGCTTGGCAACGTGGAGGACGACGTTCCCCTGCCCGTCCGCAGCCGGACGCAGCAGGAACTCGCGGACCATTTTCTTCGCCTGGCTCTCTTCCACATAGCCTTCAATTTCCCGGCCGGACGACAGCTGTGCGGCCGGATGGGACACCCCGGAGAGGGCGATACGCGGATCAGCCTGGAGGTCCGCGATGTCTTCGGAGTCGGCGATGTAAGACCTACGCTCAGCGCGTCGTGCCAGCCATGCGACCAGGAGGGACTCCGGTTCACTCTCCGAGGCGAGGCGCTCCCGCCAGTTCCGAACCCTGTCGCCCCGGACGGAGGACTTCTCGCCGGACAGGGCGAGGGCTTTTTCGAAGACTGAGTCGGCCGAGAACGGACGCACCGCGGCCGCGACACGCTTGGGTGCGGAGGCTTCGATCAACCACGCCCTGCCAACCTTGCGGGCCGGCACGGCTCCGGATTCGATGAGCTGGCGGACACGCTGGACCGAGACCCCCTCTCGCTCCGCGTACTCTCTCGCAGAAATCTCCATGCCACTAGTCTAGCGCTAACGCAAGGCTAGTGGCATTGCCCGCTGCCATTCCTGCGCCAAGTAAAGCGACACATACTTCATTGGTGCCCTAGCGGACGAGCCGGCGCTCGGTTTCGCGGAACACTTCCTGCAGCGCCTCGGTGAAGCCGCCGGAGTTTTCGGTGCCGGTGCTGACCGCCACGTAGTTCATGAACCCGTGGAGCATGGACGTGTGCAGCTTGGTGCCGGACTCCGTGCGGAGCTCCGGGATGTGGCCGCTGACCTTGTACGTGTAGAAGCTGCCGTCCGCACCCAGCTCGATGCTGCGCTCCTTCCGGTCGAAGGAGACGATCATCGGGTCGAACTTAATCGGTGAGTCGGCAACCGCATCCATCATCACCGCGTACTCGTGGTGCTCGTTGTAGTCCTCCGCCCGAACGCCCACGCGGTGGTTGCTGCGGTTTGCCTTGTAGAGCCAGTCGGCATGCTCGCCGCAGGCCTGCTCGGAAACGGCACTGTAGGTGACGTATCCGTCGAAGGCTTCGATCTCGCTGGTGACGGAACCGTCTTTGACTACGAAGGTGGCTTTGCCGGACTCCACCTTGGTCAGCGTGATGTCACCCGGGATCCGCTCGTCCAGGATTTGCTTCTGGGCCTCCAGCGCCAAAGCCAGATCCTCCGGGTTGGCGTCCAGGTCGTCGGCGACGGCCACGCGGCTGTTGCCGAGGGTTTGGCCTGGCTGCAGCAGGTGCGTGAGGCGGCCGAGTTGCAGGGAACTCAGCGCCTCCTGCTGCTCGGCGGTGCCCAGGTTCTCGAAGTTGTCCGCCTTGGCTTTCATGTCTTCCAGGCGGGCCATCCTTTCCTCCAGACCGTGCCAGCCGCGCCCCCGGTCCACCTTGCGCTGGTAGTCGCCGAGATCATAGGCCGCCTTGGACCGGGCCCTGCGGCCCAGGTATTCGATGGCAGCCTTATCGATCTCTCTGCAGGGAGCGTCCAGGGAGACGCCGGTGGCCTCGGACTTGGCTTCGACGGCGAACTGGCCGCCTTCTGTCAGGCCGGCGGATACACGGCTGCGGCCTGCTGCTGGGTTTTTGGTCATGTCAGGCTGTGTGCGGCCGGGAGCTCCTGCGGCTACGCTGCCTGGGGCTTGCTCAGCTGCGAGGACTGGAAGTCTCCGGCGTCCGCATCCCACCAAACCATGGAGAATGACGAAGATGCTTTCACGGCGAAGCCGGCGGCAGCTGCTGATGCTTCCGCGAAGCTGGCGACGACCTCGTTGATGCTGGTGTTGGCCGCATTGAACCGGTCCAGGTCCGGCTCCCCTTTGAGCGCTTCTTCCCAGGCCGCGCTCTGGGTTCGGACGGCGTCGTGGGCCTCATGGCCGGCGGGAATCGCGACCGCAGTCGGGACGTCCAGGCACGGGGTGGCCCCGCCGTCTTCGGTGCGGAACACGATCGGGTAGCCGAGCTTGAGGTCTGGGCAGCCGCCCAGCAGGAGCCCGCGCAGAGTGAGGAAGAATTCCTTGGCACCAACTTCGGGGCCCGGCGGGCGGAAGGTGAGCTTCGTTTCCACCAGTGCTACGGTTCCCTGCCCTGCTTCTGTCGTCATGTCCTTCAGCCTCACTGCCGGTCCCGCCCGGTCTGTGGAAGGGCGGCGTCTTGGGCCCTGCTATGCGCGGACAAGGGGCCGCGGCGACGTCGGCCAGCTCACCGGAACCCGGGAGGTCAGCCGAATGGCTCCTTCCGCTGACGGAGTTACCTGTGCCCGCTGACCCGCCAGTACGGCGGGCGCTGCCGCAAGGCTCGGTTCATCCACCGGACGTGGGCGACCCAGTGACGGTTCAGCTTCTCCAGGTCCTTCATCCGCGCGCCCAGTTCCATGCGAAACAAGTGCTGGGCAGTGAGCATCCAGCGTGGGTCGGCGCCAAGCACCACTCCCATTTGGAAGGCGAGCAGCCGCTCCGCCGGATCCTCCGGTGGCTGGCGGTAATTCTCGATTCTCGTCACGTCGGCGGTTTTGCACCTGGTCACCAGCGATACCCGGCGGGCCACTTCCGTCTTGGTGGTCCTGTGCGCCAGCACCCTGGCTTCCCAGAGGAACGAGCCCCACCACATCGATTCCAATCCCGGCGCACCCAAGGCCGCAGCTCCTGGTGCGTCCCGCTGGCCATCTGCCTCCGGTTGTTTCGGTAGGCTCGGTTCTTCCTCATCGTGCATCGCCTGCAGGACGCCTTCCCAATGGGCAGACTGCTCGAGGGCCTTCCACAGCTCATCGACGGGGGCGGCTGGCACCTGGTAGTGCCGGTAAGCGTCCCAGAGTTCGGAATGGGTGCCGTCGGAGCCGAAGTGCTCACACAGCCAGGAGAAGGACGCCCGGAAGTACGGTCCGTGGCCGTGTTGAGGCGAATTGAAACCCAAGGCGCCTTTCTTGACGCCGGACGGGTCGCCGACAAACTGCGGGGACACGCAGTGGGCCAGCTCGTGAAGGACGACGGTTTCGAAGCCCATATTCTCGTGCAGGCTGATCATGCCCTCGGCGTACGGCATCCGTCCCCGCGGTCCGCCGTAGGAGTAAGTCCGGCGGCCAACCAGGGGATGGTCGTCGACCCCCTTCCGGCCGGACACCTCGACCTTTTTCATCCGCGGGAAACGCTCCTGCCAGGCCCGGCTGGCCAGGATGTCGTCAATGAACTGCTGCACTTCGCCGGTGTCGCCGAACTGCCGGCCGGGCTTGATCGACTGCTCGGCCGCGTACACTGCCCACTGCTGGCTGTCCTCGCCCTGCATGGTCCTGTGCGGATCCATGGGCTTGGCCAGGAATAGGGGAAAGTGCCGGTTGGTCATGCCGGAAATGCTATCCGGCAGCCGGGATGCCACCTACATAGGCCGGCCGGAAGTGGTCCGGGTCCGTCCGGTGCTCATGCCTGGTCCAGCCGAAGCTGGCCCAGAATTCTTCGGCATCCTCGGAGTAGGCGATGAACGTTTCGGCGGGCGTCGCGGCCGCGATCAAGGTCATCGCCCGCCTGCCCACGCCTTTGCGGCTGTGATCCTAGGACACCTCGAAGAATTGGTTGAGTCGGGGCAAAGCGACCTGAACAGGTTCCAGTAACGGGTGTGCACCTTGCACACCCGTTGCACACCCGTGGGTGTACAAGCCGGCGGGGCATAGGGGCCCCCTATATATCCCTATTTCTCAACGTTTAAGAGAGAGAAGTATGTATATAAGGGGCCCTTGTACACCTTGCACACCCTTTTTGCCCTCATACACATATAGAGCCAAGACTTCTTCCCTCACGGGACTCTTAACTTCCCTGGCCCTTTAAAGGCTATGTATTTCCGGTCGAATTGGTGAAAAAGTGTGCAATGTGCCTCTGACTAGGCGTTTTACCTCCAAAGTGGGTGTGCAACCGGGTGTGCAGAGGGTCGCAAATAGGTGCGCAACCGGCCCAAAATCCCCGTTTTTGCTCGTTGAAGGCGCTTTTCGCCGGACGGCACCGGCTCGGACCCATCCGCTCAGCAGCGAATAACAGAGTGCCTCTTTTGCGGATCACGACCTCCAAGCGCTCGACCTCGCGGGGAACTCAAGACCTTGGTCGGTACCACCCGACCTTGGGAAGGGGCAGCAGGCCACCAGCACAGCAGTGAGTCGCTGCCTCAATAGGAGTCCATGCCCGGCGACGCCGTCGTCCTGGACACGGGTACGCTGGCCGTTGAAGAAATCGAGGCGGAGGATGGGCCGGAAAGCCTGAGGATTGGGAGAGGCATGGCGAGAGTGCAGGCGTGTGCAACGCCGGGCTGCGTGAACCAGGCGGCGTTCACCACGAACAGCAAACCGACATGGTGCACAAGCTGTCTCGACGACATGCTCGTCGGTATGGGACTCGATCCCCTCGAGGAGTTCACTGGTCGTAAGGTTCGTCGGTTGACCCGGTGCCGCAAATGCAGCGCCGAGTGCCACTACCTTTTGGATTACTTGCTGGACCTGCAAACAAGGGATGAGCCGGCCTGCCGCTTCTGCTTCTGGACGGAATGGGCAGAGATGGCCAACCGCCTTTCCGGGCTGAAAGTTGAACCCGTCGGCTCCGCGGCGCTCAAAGAGATGATCGCACTCGGGCAACGCGAGCCCGTTGCCGAGTTGACGCCGATCCCGAGCGACAACCACCCAGTTGTTGTCCGGTGCATCCGGTGCGACCGTCAGGAGGCGCGCAGGCCAAATGATCTCAACTGCAGCTGCGGGCACAACCCGGTGCCCCGTCAGGGGTCTGCCACGGGAGGTCGTGACCGCGGCAGACAGAAGCTGTTCGCCAACTCGGACAGTCCGGCCCTGAAGTGGTGGGACCACCATGCCAACAGCGAAGCCGAGTTCAAGACGGTCTCAATGAAAGCGCGTCGGGATGCATGGTGGATCTGCCCCGAGTGCGGGCTGAAGTTCTCCGCGAAGGTATACGTCATGGCGGACCGGCTGCGGCCCGAGTGCCCGTCGTGCGAGGAGACCCGCAGCCTGAAGTGGCAGGAGGACTACGAGCGGCTCAAACAGACACCTGTCTCCTCAGTCCCCGAGCTCGCGGCGTCGTGGGCTGATGACACTGACCCTGACGCTGTCATGGTGGAGGGAGACTGGCGGCTGTACCGGTTCAGGTGCCCGAACGGGCACTACCCAAAGTCGAGGCCGGGAACATTCTTGTCCTCGGGCTGCCCCTCCTGCAAAGGCCAGGCTTCCGCTGCCAAAGACCGGCCGATGCTTGCGGAGGTGCAGCCGGAGCTCGCGAGCCAATGGCACCCGGACCGGAACGGCCGCTGGACGCCGGAGAACGTGGTCCCGGGCTCACAGCGCCGCATCCATTGGAAGGCCGCGTGCTGCGGCTACGAGTGGGTGGAGTCACCTGCCAGCCGGGACGGGGGCAGGCGTCTGCGCTGCCCGAGGTGCGAAACGATCCTCGATTCGCTGGCCTGGTCCGATCCGGGGCTGGCCGCCGAATGGAGCGAGGAAAACCTACTCACTGCCTGGCACGTCAGGCCGACCGCCAACACGGCCTTCATTCCCAAGTGGGTGTGCTCGGTCGATCGTTCCCATGTCTGGGAGAGCACTCTGGGGTCCCGCTCCTCCGGGTCGGAATGCCCTGAGTGCCGTCAGGCCGGCAAGTCCCGTATCGAACTACACCATCTGGAGGCCGCCGAGGCAGTGTTCGACAACGTCCGCTCGGGGGCCATCGTCCGAGACAAGGTGTTCAACATACCGACAGCATGGAGCATCGACATCCTCGCCGAGCACGACGGACTTAACGTGGCCATTGAGTACGATGGCGCCTATTGGCATGCCCCCGAACCGAAACAGCTGATCGACCGTGTCAAGAGTTTGGATCTGCTTGCCGCCGGCTATTTGGTGGTTCGACTGCGGGAAGATGATCTGCCGCCGCTGGACATCGATGACCCGAGCTATCTGGAGATCAGGGTCTATTCGAAGGCTTCATACCCGGAGGCTGTCATAGCGGAGGTGGCAGGTTGGCTCGGGACGAGAAAACCGGAAAATTCCTGAGCATCAGTTACGTCGAACAGATACAAACGGCCCGATAAGGGGAAAGTTACCCGCGCTTTACGCGCTCTAACTGTGGAGCAAATCCCCTGATAACCGCTTTGCGATGCACGTGGACGCGTCAATACCTAAATGGGCAGGTGTGGGCAGGGCTTAGCTGAAGCTAGCAGTCAGGGGCGCGGACATGGACTGTTCCGCGGCAATTACGGCCAAGTTTTCTCGTCGGACCGGCATCGGAGACGAGTGATTCTTGCCGCCTGCTGGTTCGTCGCCGGACCTTTCGGCGGGCCGATACACGGAACAGGGTTCAGCTGATTGACGATGCATCCGTGTGAGTTGGTACATCATGGTAAAAATTCAGCCGAGGTTAGAGGGGACGTCTTGTCTGGATTTGCCGAAGCATTTCTTGGATGCCTGGCATCGGACAGGTAGTCCATGAGCTTGCAATAAAAACTCAAGTGCTCGCCCCTAGATTGTGTGGTCCGACGCATTCAGAATGCTGTTGATGCTCGGAAGCGGCTCGATTGACCGCAGTCTGCGTGCTGTTTGCCAGACGATGACGTCGTGAAGCGGGGACCAATGAACTCATGGACGCCTTTGGCGAGGGGTAGGGGGTCACTTGTTGTCCGGTGTCGTGGTGGGGGAAGTGCTCAGAGCGTCATCTAGACGTAGTCCGAGGAGTTCACGCTACGACTTCCGGGCGGCTGCCCTTCGTCAGCGCTATCGCGCATGGTCACACTGCGCTCAGACGGGCGAGCCGCTCGTTGGGTGCGACGAGGCTACCGTGGCCCGGCTGCGGCGACTGATTTCCCTGTCCCCTTCGCAGCACATGCCAAGTTTGCGGCAAGCTCGGCAGAAGGCCCCGATTGCTGTGAGCTTTCTAGAAATCCTCCGGACGATTCTGCGGCGGGGTTCGGTGCAACTATTAGTCGGCACTAGCAAGCCTCGGCGATCAGAACCCCCAACAACTTACGGTTCGCCCACTAGGCCATCGGCGTTCGTCCTTGGCGGGAGCGGTGCCGCGCCCCCAACTGGGCTCGGCGTCATGAGAATAGATCGCGTGCGTCGCGCGACCCACGGCAGGGTCATAGCAAGTCCTTAGATTGGGTACAGGACCAGAAGAATGATGGCGACCCTTTCGTCATCGCCCATGCCAAACATTCCCTTCGCGTGATCGTCACCGAGGAGACCCGAAAAGGCCCCGGTACCATCGACAAGAACCAGAAGATTCCCAACATCGCCGATGAGCACGGCGCGGAGTGGGTTAAATTCTTTGAGTTCGTGCGCGCGCAGGGCTTGAAGTTCTAGAGACCCCACAATCGGCAGCTAGCAAGTTGGTCAGGGCCGGCCCATATAGCGCCTTCCCTGGCGGTAGCCGGTGACCCAACTGTCCTAACGGCGAAGCACACACTGGGGCCACTCTTTGCTATACGGCGATGTTGGCGAAGGCCAGGCCGTCTGGGTTCCGCCCTGTCTCGATGGCACCGATCGCACTCATGTCCGAGAGACGGACCGCCGTCAGCAGTCCTGCTTGGCTTGAAGCGGTGTACGCTATTGCCCCGGTTGGATCCAGCACAATCATTTGAGGTGAAGGAGCAACATCGGCTGCAGCTACTATCTCCAAGGTTTTCAGGTTTAGCTTGGCAATCTGGTTACTTCCCCGCAGGGCCAATATCAGCTCAGTTCCGTTGGGTGTCAGTGCCGTGCCGAAAGCGGTTGAGGGGAGCTCGACCCACTGATTTACGGAACCTGTAACCAGGTCTACGACGGCCAGACGGGGCTGGCGCTGGTCGGCTGTGAATGCGGTCAACCCGTCGGCCGAGAGCGAGATGCGGTTAATCACCTCAGCTACTTCGACCGTGCGCAGCAGGTGGCCGTTCTCCACGTCAATTTCAGAGATCGATCCAGGTTCTACATTTGCTGTGTAGCAGTACGTTCCGTCGGGAGACAGTGCCATCATGTGTGACTGCGCGTGGCCTGTTTTCAGTGTCCGCACCACCTGTTGCGTGCTGGGATCGATCACTGTGACGCTCTTGTTGAGTTCGGTTGTTACGTACAGCAATCCGTCGAGCCCGAACATCGCATCATGCGGGCGACAGGGCGCCTTGAGGTCGATCGTCGCGCTGCGCTGCCCTCTGACGAGATCGATGACATCAATCGTGCTCCCATCCGTACCGGACACCCCCACCGGGGCATCGCTGTAGATCGGCACATACGCAATCGGAAGGTCTGGATGAACTGCGACCTCATGGCCGGTGATACCACTCAACTGCACCGTACTAACAACCTGCAGCTTCTGGGCATCCACGAGCATTAGAGTGCGGTCGTCTTTGTTGACCACCAAGACCGTGCCTGCTGGTCCGGTTTGGGTACTTGCAGTCTCGGCGCCCATGACAGAGCCTCCTTTTGAAGAATCCGGATGATGGCAGCGTTGCCGCGGAGTCATGCAGCGCTTCTCGGAACCGATCAATAGCAGACGAGCGGCGCCCTAGTGGGAAAGACTTGGGCGCCGCTCTAAGTCATGCGATTGTTATCGGGCAGTACTATTTGGCTGAGGCCCGGATGCTTTCGTAGAAAGCCAGATCATCACCCGTGTAGTGGGACTTAAAGTATTTCTCCGCACTGCTGGCGAAGGCCTCGCGATCCACTTCATCTGCTTCGATCACAGTGAGCGGCCCGTTTTCGCGCCAGTCATTGAGGATTTCTTCGGTCTCGTCCTCGACGCACTTGCGGTTTTCGGGCCGGATCTCCTTGACGGTTTCGAAGACGGCTTCGCGCTGTTCATCGCTCAGCTTCTCCAAGGTTGCGTCCGACATGGTCACCCAGTGGATGCTGACCTGGTGGTTGTTCAGGGAGACGTACTTTTGGACCTCGTCGTAGCTGGCGGTCTTTGTGCCGACAACGGGGTTCTCCTGGCCATCTGCAATTCCCTGCTGGAGGGCTACGTAAACCTCTTCATAGGCCACAGCCACAGGGTTTGCGCCCATGGCTTCAGCGTTTGCCAGATACTGCGGGGTGTCCGGGAAGCGGATCTGCATGCCTGCCAGGTCCTGCGGGGAGCGGATCGGCTCGTTGGAGCTGAAGGTCCGTGAACCGTAGTACCAACCGTCAATGATGGTCATGTCGGTGGCCTCGTTGAATCCGGTTCGAAATTCCTCGGAATGGTTATCGATCCAGTTGAAGGCGTGGTCGACGTCATCGAAAACATAGGCAGCGCCCAGAATACCCACGTGCGGGTATACCGATGCTAGGCCGGCTTCCTGCAGGTCCATGTCAAGGTCGCCGGACTGGATGTTGGCCACGCGTTCAGCATCCGGGCCGAGCTGACTGGACGGGAACAATTCAACGGTAATGCCGAGGTCTTTGGCTTCAATACGTTCTTTGAACAGTTCCATGCCACAGAAGAAGTTCGGCGTTGCCTCGGACTGGCTGCTTGCGAAGGAAATGGTGATGTCGCCGCCTGCTTCCGTGCTGCCGCCGGCACCGCAGCCTGCAAGTAGACCCGCGGCTGCGGTCAGCGCTATTCCTGATCCGAGCCTGCGGAGGAAGCGTGGATTGATTGCCATGGTTGTTCTCCTTATATTGTCTGCCCTCATGGGCGATTCGCTGGTTGTTGCTGATTGGAACGGGTTAGAAGCCGAGTAGGTTTGGCAGGAACATGACCACTTGGGGGAAGAGCGTGATGATGATCAGTACGGCCACCATGGGGGTCAGGAAGGGGACAATGCCCTTGAATATTTCGTCAACGGGCCTGGCCGTTACCGAACTCATGACGTACAGAACGCTGCCGACCGGCGGTGTGAGCAGACCGATCATCAGGTTGACGATCATGATCACGCCGAAGTGCACTGGGTCGATGCCGTAACTTACGGCAAGGGGCAGGAGCACGGGCACTGTCACCAGAATGACGGCAGTCGCATCGATGAGCATGCCGAGGACGATTAGGAGCAGGTTGATGAGCAGCAGGAAGACCAGCGGGTTGTCCGTGAAGCCTGTGATCCATTCGGCCAAGCTCACCGCGACCCGCTCACGGGCCAGAATCTGGCCAAGCATTCCCGCGGCGCCGATGATGATGAGGATTCCGCCGCAGAGGAAGACTGTCTCTTTCGCAGCCTCCCACAGGACGCGCCAGCTCATAGTCTTAAGGAAAAGGCCGAGCAGAACCATATACAGGCCGGCAATTCCCGCTGCCTCTGTCGGCGTAAAGAAGCCGCCCATGATGCCGCCGAGGATGATAATCGGCGCGCCCAGGGGTCCAAGCACGCGAACCGTCGCCCGTCCCAACCGGTTTAGGTCGAAGGGTTCCTTCTCAAAGCCGGGGTTCCTGCGCACCCAGACAGCGATGTAAATAACCAGCCCGAGGGCCATTAGCAGTGCCGGAATTACGGACGCCGCGAACAGGGCTCCGGTTGAAATTGTGGCCACTGCCGCGAAGATAACGGCGGGAATGCTCGGTGGCATGACGGGGCTGATCAGTGCTGAAGAAGCTGTCAAGCCGGCGGCGAAGCGGAAAGGGTATCCGGCTTTCGTCATGGACGGCACCTGAACTTTGCCGAGTCCGGCAGCATCGGCAAGGGCGGAACCGCTCATCCAGGCGAAGCCGACACTGGTACCAACGTTGACGTACGCCAGGTTTCCGCGTACGCGTGCCATGGCTGCAAGACAAAATTCAAACAGGCGATCGGCGATTCCAAGCTTATTGGCGATGACGCCCACAAAGATGAACAGCGGCACGGCCAGCAAGGGGAAGGAGTTGACAGAGTCAAAGACGGTCTTGAGAGCCAGGCCCGTTGAGTACCCGTTCAGCATGAAGTAGGCCAGGCACGGTCCCATGATCGCAAACGCGACCGGGACACGGGCAAGGAGGAGGAGGATGATTCCTACGGCGAGCAGTCCGAGTTCCATGGCTCAGTCCTCTTCTTCTTCGAGTGTCAGCAGGTCCGGTTCCTCGTAACGTGCGTGCAGGATCCTTCCGATGGCGAGAATCGTCCCGGATAGGAACCCGATCAGGGGCAGGGTAAACAGATAGCCCAGCGGAATGCGAAGCACGGCTGTTGAGCGACGGAAGCCATCGCTAAACAATGCCCAGGCTTCCCACGCCAGCCCAAGGCAGATCAGAGCCAGCAGAATGGCGGAAATGTAGCGGACAATGACCCGTCCACGCTTGCCTACCATGTTGTCAATGACGGCCACGGTGATCTGGCCGTTCTTCCCGATCAGATAGCCGACGGTGATGAAGGCGACTCCGACCAGGGAATAGCGCGCAATTTCGCCAGCACCCGGCCAGTTCAGCGCTGGCACATACCGGCCCACAACTTGCCACAGGACACCAAAAAAGAGGATCGCAAAGAAAGCTACGGCGAGAACCAGCTCACAGTTGGAGAGCCAGCGCAGGAACCGTGGTTCGGTGGGCCGCTCTACCAAGGTGCCCCCGTGTATCGAATCATTCGACACGGTTCTGTTCCTTTCGGTTGATTGTTGGAAGGTCTTTCGCCCTCTCCGAGCCGGTGATGGATCCGAGGTAGGCGGTGGTTTCCGAGGCAAGCATCCTCAGATATTCAGGTGCCGGGCGGCCTGCTCTTAGTTCCGTGTTGGGAATTTCTACACTGATTCTGGCGGTTCTCTGCAAGGCTGCTAGCAGCTCGCCAATGGGGGCGTTTCCGTGCCCAGGCAGCAGCCTGAGGTCGCGCGCTTCGGCGATCATCAAGTCCACCATCTTGCGGGACCGGGCAACAGGAATAAGCCTTTCCCCGTGACCGGATAGTTCCGTGGGCGCGTCGCAGAGCTGGAGGATCGGGAACAAATCAGGGTTGTCCGCGATGGTGCTGAAGTCGGCCTCGGTGCGCATGTAATGCAGGACATCCAGTTCAACACCGCATCCTGCCGCCCGGGCAATCTGGACGGCGGTGTCGAAATTATTCAGCGGACGAAATCCGACCGGCTCAAGTACAGGTTGGATTTGGAAGATCTCTGCGTCAACAGTCAGCGCGGCCACAATATCCGCGAACGCAGTTAGATCCGGATGATCCCCGACCACGTTCAAGTAACTGGCCCCCAGCTCGGCCCCGAGTTCCAGCAGGGGCAACCATTCCTCCCGCGTGGTGTCCGGTCGGATGGAGAGAACCTCCACGTCGAGTACCTCCAGACCTGTCTCCGCCAGCGCTGAAACTATCCCTCGGAAATCCTTTGAACCCCTATCGCGGGGAAAGGGCACGTCGGTGACACTGACTGCTTCGAGGCGCAATCCAATTGCGCCGAAGCCAGCCGCGTGTGCCGCGCGGACATACTCCGCGTGGGGCAGATCAATGGCACTAAGCGGAGCCACACCCAAGGCCTTGGCCTTGCTCTTCTCCATGGGACGGTGTTCCTTCCTGACTGATATTGTTCATTTTGGAACACAGTTCCAGATTTTTCGGTCGGTCGGTACGCTATCACGTATCCGCACAAAACCGAGACGCGCATCACTCTCTTTTCGAAGCGTGCTTCACCGACCACGTAACACATTCGGCAGGAAGGAATCCGAAAACCATGACGGGTATCGTCAGAATCGGCCTGTTGGGCGCCGGCTTGATTGGCAAAGAACACGCCAACTACTGCATGAGTGCAGAGGGCGTCGAGCTCACCGCTATCGCAGACCCCAGTCCCGCGGGGCAAGAGGTAGCACGGGAACTGGATGTACCGCATTTCGTCAGCTACATCGATCTGATGGACGAGGCACCCGTCGACGCCGTGATCGTTGCGCTGCCTAACATCATGCACGCCGACGCCGCTGTGGCGGCCCTGGAGCGCGGCCTAACACCCTTGGTAGAAAAACCGATTGCAGATTCCCTTGAAGCTGCCGAACGCATTATCGCCGCTTCGGATAAGCACAACGTTCCGGTTCTCGTAGGCCACCAACGTCGTTACGCGCCGGATATTGTCGCCGCGAAGCGGTTTATTGAGGATGGTGGCTTGGGCCATGTCGTTTCGGTCGGGCTGCTGAGCACCTGGCGAAAGGACGAGAAGTACTTCGATGTGACCTGGCGTTCCCGCAAGGGCGGCGGACCGGTATTGATCAATCTCATCCATGACCTCGACGTGATTCGTTATCTGGCCGGTGACATCGACTCTGTCATGGCGTTGGGCTCGTCCAAGGTACGCGGGTTCCCTGTGCCGGATACGGCCGGCGCCGTGCTTGAATTCGCCAGCGGGGCCATAGGTACAGCGATGGCGACAGACGCTGCCGCCTCCCCATGGTGCTGGGACCTAACGTCCGGCTATGGAGCGTATTTTCCGTCGCCGCCGCCCGGTGATGTCTATTTCATATCTGGCACTGAAGCTTCCATCGCCTTGCCTTCGCTGACTGTCTACCGTCACCGTGGCGCCAACAACTGGAAGAGCCCGTTCGAAACTTCGGTACTGAAGCGCACGGAGACCAATCCTTACGTTGCCCAGCTGGAACATCTGGCGGCCGTCACCCGCCGTCAAGCCGAACCGCTGATCTCCGCCCGGGACGCCTTCAACACGCTCGCGGTAGCAATGGCCATTGACGAATCAATGGCTTCACGGAAATACCTGCAGGTCCCGCAGCTCCACGACAAAGGTGAATACACAGATGACTGCTAAAACATGGCCTGGACGCTTTGAGGAACAGGTCGTCCTTGTCTCGGGCGCAGCCGGAGGGCTGGGGCGTGCCGCCGCTGAACGGCTGCGGGCGGAGGGCGCCATCCTTGTGGCCACCGACCTTGCCATCGGCGCCCCCGCCAACGAGTCCGTCATGGACTCCCATGGAGCAGACCTGCTTTTGGACGTAACCGATCCCGAACAGTGGCGCCTCGTGGTTGACCACGTGTTGGAACGCTACGGCCGTATCGACGGGCTTCTCATGTGCCACGGCGCGCAAGGACCGGAGGCGCCCGTCGAAGACGTCCCTTACGACGGTTGGGTGCGAACCCTCCGGGTCAACTTGGATTCATGTTTTCTGGGCCTCCAATCCGTGGTGCCCGTGATGAAGCGCCAAGGGTATGGAAGGATCGCGGTACTCTCATCGATTGCAGGTAGGGAAGGCAATGCCTCAATGACCGCCTACTCCACCTCGAAAGCCGGCGTCATCGCGCTGGTAAAAGCCGTGGCGAAGGAAACTGCTGCAGACGGGATAACCGTAAACGCAGTGGCTCCCTCCATGTTCGACACTCCCCTGTTGCAGCACCTGAGCAGCGAGCGTAACGCACAACTGCTCTCCCGTGTGCCGGCCGGGCGAATCGGCCATCCGCCCGAATTCGCAGCTTTGGCCACCTGGCTGCTCTCGGCAGAATGCAGCTACACCACCGGACAAGTCTTGGATCTCACCGGTGGTCGGTATTCCGGTTCCTAGTTTCATTCACATGCTCAGGCACTTCTCACACAAGATCCTGATCAAAGCCTTAGCTCCGCTGTGCGATGTACGTACAGCGGAGCAGTAATCGAACGAAGGGTTTCATCATGAGCACGGTTGCGGAGTCCTATCTGGTCGGCTTGATCGGTGAAGGCATTACAGCCTCCCTCACTCCCCCGATGCACGAACGCGAGGCGGACCACCACGGGATCCGCTATCTTTACCGGCCGATCGACCTCTCCGTCATCAACCGTCCGGGCGGCCAGGTAGGCCAACTGCTGCACCAGGGCCGCGATCTGGGGTACAACGCGTTCAACATCACCCACCCGTGCAAGCAGCTGGTGCTGGAGCACCTGGATGACGTTTCCGACGACGCCCAACGCTTGGGTGCCGTCAACACCGTGGTGATCCGGGACGGAAAGTTCATTGGCCACAACACCGACTTCTCCGGCTTCAGCAGGGGACTGGAACAGGGTCTGCCCGATGCCGGGCTCGGCGCGGTCGTCCAGCTGGGCACCGGCGGTGCGGGGTCCGCCGTCGCCTACGCGCTGCTGAAGAAGGGGCTCCGGCGGCTGACGCTGCTGGATCTTGACCCCCAGCGGGCCGCAGAACGACGGGATGCCCTGGCCGCGCTCTTCCCGGAACAGGAAGTGGCGGTCGCGCCCATGGACCAGCTGCCGGATGTGCTCGCGGCCGCCGACGGTGTCCTCAACGCCACTCCGGTCGGCATGCACAGCCATCCGGGTCTTCCGTTGGATCCGGCCCTGCTCCAGCCCCGGCACTGGGTCTCGGACGTGATCTACCGTCCGGTCGAAACCGAGCTGATCGCGGCCGCGAAGGCCAGGGGCTGCCGCGTGCTTGACGGCGGCCACATGGCCGTGGGCCAAGCGGTCGACGCCTTCCGCTACATCACAGGACTGGAACCGGATCCGGCGCGGATGCGCGCACACTTCCTCGAACTCCTTGCCCAAGGCCGGTAACGGCTGCCCCAGCTGCAGGAAAGGTCTTCCCTTTGCGTACCTCCATCGCCACCGTCTGCCTCAGCGGAACGCTGGAAGAAAAGATGCACGCCTGCGCGAATGCGGGCTTCGACGGCATCGAGATCTTCGAACAGGACCTGTTGGTCTGCCCCTGCAGCCCGGGCGAAATCCGTTCTCTGGCGGCGGAGCTGGGACTCTCCCTGGATCTCTACCAGCCGTTCCGGGACTTCGAAGGCGTCACCGAGGAGCTGCTGGCCGACAACCTGTACCGTGCCGAGGCAAAGTTCCGCCTGATGAACGAGCTGGGCATGGACCTGATGCTGTTGTGCAGCAACGTGGCGACGGCCATTCATGACGACGACGATCTGGCCGCCGCCCAGCTCCGCCAGCTCGGCGACCTGGCCGCGGGCTACGGGATCCGGATCGCCTACGAAGCCCTGGCGTGGGGAAGATTCGTCAACGACTTCGAACATGCCATGCGCATTGTCGATTTGGCCGCTCACCCGAACATCGGCACCTGCCTGGACAGCTTCCACATCCTGTCCCGCGGCTGGGACCCGGCCGCGATCGAGAAAATTCCGGCCGAGAAGATCTTCTTCGTCCAGTTGGTCGATGCCCCGGAGCTGAGCATGGACATCCTGTCCTGGAGCCGGCACTACCGGGTCTTCCCGGGCGAGGGCGCGTGGGAACTCGACAAGTTCATGGGCCACCTGGTCCGCAGCGGCTACAACGGGCCGGTCTCGCTGGAGATCTTCAACGACGTGTTCCGGCAGGCCGACGAGGAACGCACCGCCGTGGACGCCATGCGGTCATTGATTTGGCTTGAAGAACAGACCTCCGTCCATCTGCAGGAGACCGACGGACCGGACGCCAGGTTTGCGATGGAGCTCGCGACGCTGCCCCAGGTCGCCGAACCGACTGGCTTCAATTTCGCCGAAGTAAAGGCGGAGGACACCGAACAGGTCCAGCAGCTGCTGCGGCAACTCGGTTTCGCCTTCCGCGGCCGGCACCGCACCAAGCCGGTGCAGCTTTGGACCCAGGGCCGGGCCCGGATCATCGTCAACGAACAACAGGCCCGCGGACTGGAACCGACCATTGCCGCGCTGGCCTTCGACGTCGAAGATCCGCTGGTAGCAGCTTCGCGGGCACTCCAGCTTAAGGCTGAGGCCGTTCCGCGGCAGAGCCAAGCCAACGAAGCAGTCCTGCAGGCCGTTAGGGCGCCGGACACCACCGAGATTTTTCTGTGTGAAGCCACCGAGGACGGCACCTCCGCCTGGACGGAGGAATTCGTCAGCGACGCCGCCGCGGGGCCGGGCCAGGAGCTGATTACCGGCATCGACCACGTCAACCTGGCGCAGCCATGGCAGCACTTCGACGAGAGCGTGCTGTTTTACGAGAGCACCCTCTCGCTCGCTCCGCGGCCCTCCACCGAGGTGCCCAGCCCCGTCGGCCTGGTGCGCAGCCAGGTCATGCGCACCAACGACGGCCAAGTCCGCCTGGCGCTGAACATCGCACCACTGGTGATGGAGCGGCCGGGCCCATCGGCGGCGTCCGCCTACCCGCAGCACATTGCCTTCGCCTGCTCAGACGTGATGACACTGGCCCGCAACGCGGTGGCCGCCGGCCTGGAGTTCCTTGAGATTCCGGCGAACTACTATGCCGACCTGCAGGCGCGCTTCCGCTTGGAACCTGAGTACTTGGCCGCACTGCAGGAACTGAACCTGCTCTACGACCGCGACGAGGCGGGCGAGTTCGTCCATTTCTACACGGCAACCGTCGGCAGCGTCTTCTTCGAGGTCGTCGAACGCCGCCAAGGATATGACGGCTACGGTGCACCGAATGCCCCGGTTCGCCTCTCCGCCCAGTATCGTCTGAGCAAGAACGGCTAAATCCTTTCCCTCCCGCCCAATGCCGATCCGCTCCAGCGGATCCTTGAGCTACGCCATGTTTCTGCCCCATTCCAAAAATGGTTGCAGCATTATTATTGACTTCGCCATCGTCCGTCGTCGGTATCTGACGGGTAAGGCTGGACGAGCACCTGAATGGGCCGCCCCGGCGGCTCCCATGTTTGTTGCCCCAAGGCAAGCGCCGTACCACTGATTAATAAGCGAAGCGATGTTTGGAGACAAACGTCAAGCCTTCACGTTCCAGGCATTGCCTAATAATTCGCCTGCATCTCTCTTGCGCCTGCAGCTTGCATGCTTCGCCTCAGGGTTTGCGCTGCTACTCGGCCGAAAATAAGGGCTTTGCCCAGCGCGGTTCCGGTCATGTAGGCGCTGCCATGGAAGCCGCCGACTACCTCCCCTGCTGCATACAGACCGGGGATGATGCCACCATCGATGCTCGTCACTTCGGCTTCCGGGGTGACTGTCAGCCCTGCATAGGTAGAGGTCATGAGGGTCTTGGCGGGGTAGGCGTAAAAAGGCGGCTCGGCTATCGGTATCAAGGTCCCCACGCCATTGCACAATCCGCTTCGGCCAAATTCGTCCTCGGTTTCACCGGCGGCGACACGGTTGTAGCGGGCTACTGTCGCTTCCAGCGTTGTCGCATCCAAACCAGATTGCTCGGCCAAACCCCTCAAAGTGTCTGAAACGAACAGCCGGCCTTTCTCCTGCAGATGGCCGATGTCAGACAGGGGGACGCCCGGCTGGGACTTGGCCCGGACCACCGAGTCGAATATCTGGAACCCAAGGCCGTTGGGCTGATCCAAGCACTGATCTCCCAAGACTTTATAGGAATCGGACTCGTCCATGAATCGTTCTCCATGGATGTTCACGACGATCGCGCCCATGTAGAAGGCGGTCAAGAGTTCATGTTCTTCAATCCTCGTCTCGGGGTGCGAGCCGTAGGTTCCCGAGACATAACCCATGTCACGAAAGCCTGCTCCGACCCGCCAGGCCATCTTCAGCCCATCGCCGGTATTGCCGGCGCCTCCGTACGGGATCCCGGCCAGTTGCTTCGGGGCGAAGATCTCAAGTAAGTCGGTAGCCCTGCTGAAACCTCCGGTTGTCAATACCACGCCACCACGAGATGTGACTGCCATCTCTCCTGCTGGTGAGGATGCCTTCACTCCCGCCACCCGACCGCCCGATTCAATGATCAGCTGGTCGGCCCGGTGATTAAAGAGCATGGTGGCCTGCGGGGCAATTTGAATTTGTTCGCGCAGGCGAGCCGTTAGGGCATGAATGTCTGTTTGATGGCTGCGGGGAACGGATTGACCGGAACTGATTTTCAGCACACCGATATTCGGCACAAGCCCTTTGAGCCATCGGTACGCTGCCATCTGATGGCTCACATATGCTTCCAGGAGTGCTTCATCTGCCTTCCCGCCAGACCCCTTCAACATATCCTTGACGAACAATTCCGCTGAATCCTGCACGCTGTCGCGTGCCTGTTCGTCTGTTCCTGAGAAGGCGAACCATCCCCCGCTCATCGGCGTGCTCCCGGACGGTGCCTGTTCTTTTTCCAAAACGGCTACGCTGAGTCCGGCTTGGATCAACGTCGTAGCGGCCGTGAGTCCGGCCAGACCTGTCCCGACGACTACAGCATCAACATCAAGCTGGTCGGCTCCCGCCAGTTCAAGTTCGCGCTCTGTATGCCTCACGATTTCCCCGTCGCTTCGAAAACAGCCCCCTGGGCACTTGTTTGATCGTTGAAGAGCAGCGCCAGCTCGGCTGCTGCCTGCTTAAGTTCGGGCACGAACTCCTCACTGCGCTCTGCAGTGAGCCTTACACTGGGCCCGCAAAGATTGAGTACGCCGGCGGCTTTGCCTGCGCCCACGGGAACAATTGGCACGGCGACGGCTGATACGCCCGGCTCGAAACTGTCGCTGACGTAGCCATAGCCGCGCTCCCGCGCCACGTTTAGCTCCCGCAGGTATTCTTCTGCATTTCTGGGAGCCGCTGGTCCATATGAGTCTGAGTCCGCGTACCCTTGCAACTCCACCAGGGCTATTGCCTCTTCGTCACTGAGGGTTGAGAGCCAAGCCAACCCGCTCGCACTGCACGAAAGCTTTACCTCCTGGCCCGCGTCCGGGTCATAGCGGAGTGCAGATTTCGCGCCCTGAGTCTTCGCTACCCACACCAAAGAGGCCCCATCGACGATACTCAGGCGGGAAAGCTCGCCTGAACTGGCAGCGAGGCGGTCCAAGAACGGCTTGGCGAGATCGACAAGAGGAATCTGTGCCAGATGCCGCTGTGCTATTGACACCACCTTCATGCTGAGCACGTAGTTGCCTTGCGGGTGGTCTTGGCGGAGGTAGCCCAGATCAACCAGCTCCGTCAGCGTTCGGTGGGCTGCACTCTTGGGCAAGCCGAGTTGCACCACGATCTCATTGAGTGGCAACCCCTCCACTTGGCCGGCCATGATTTCCAAGGTTTGCAAACCTCGAGACAACGCCATGGACATAGCTTGTTCTCCTTTCGTGCCGGTGCGGTGACATACCGATACAAGCTTTTCCGCCGCTGCGGTCCGGTGAGTGTCCGGTTCAAGCTCACGCTGGGCACTGGACAAATTTTATTACGATGCTATCACTGTTGGAACGGCGTTCCATTGGCGCCGTACCCCTAGTTCGCACATTCTTAGAACGGCGTTCCAAAAATGTGCTAGTTTGCTGGTGACAGTTCCTAGTTATTGCCACCGAGATTCCTCCGAAACCGGGAAGGTTACCGATCCATATGATTGCAACTCCTGCCGCACGGCCCAAGATCATGATTTTGAACGGCCCGAATCTGAACCTGCTCGGCGTTCGGGAACCGCAGACCTACGGGACGACAACCCTCGCTGACATCGAAGAGCTCTGCCGTGAGACCGCTCAAAGTCTCGACGTTGCCATCGACTTCCGCCAAAGCAACCACGAGGGCCAAATCATCGACTGGATTCAGGAGGCCCGCGAATCCGCAGACGGAATTATTCTGAACCCTGCTGGATTCACATCGACCTCGATAGCCATCCTGGATGCGCTGCTTGCCTCCGACCTGCCTGTCATCGAAGTGCACATCACCAACATCCACCGACGTGAGGCGTTTCGGCACCTCTCTTACGTGTCGAAAGCCGCAACAGCCATCATCGCCGGCGCCGGCCCTCACGGCTATCAGCTGGCCATCACACACATGTCCAAGCTCTCGGCCACATCCTGATCTTTTAGTTTTGGCCTAATCACTGCTAAGGAGAAACATGCCCGGTATTGCCCCCACCTTGGAACTGCGTGGTGGAGTCCAGCTACCCATGATCGGTCTTGGAACTTGGCCCATGGACAACACAGAGTCGGCAGTTGCCGTCGAAAATGCCTTGGCCTTGGGGTACCGGCACATTGATACGGCAGAAAACTATGAGAACGAGGCCGGCGTGGGCGAGGGCATTCGCCGCAGCGGCTTGGAACGCGAAGACATCTTCATCACTAGCAAATTCAACAAGAAATGGCACGGTGTCGAAGAAGTCAAGCACGCTTTCGACGCCGCGGCATCCCGCTTGGGCGTTGACTACATCGATCTGTTCCTTGTGCACTGGCCCAATCCCCATCAAAACAGATACATGGAGGCTGCCCAGGGACTGAAGGAACTGCTGGACGCCGGTAAAATCCGCGCTTTCGGCACGTCGAACTTCAAGCCGGCCCATCTGCGGCGCTTGCTGGAAGCTGGCCTGACCCCCGCTGTCAATCAAATCCAACTGGACCCTGAACATGTGTGGTCTGTCGAGCAGGAATTCCATAAGCAGCACGGAATCGTCACCGCCTCTTACAGCCCGCTTGGCCGCGGCGGATCATTCTTGTCCTCGCCGAGTGTCATGGACGCTGCTAAGAAGCACCAAAAGACTCCTAGCCAAGTCGTGCTCCGCTGGCATATCCAACAGGGACTCGTCCCGGTACCGAAGTCAGCCAACCAGACTCGCCAGCAAGAGAACCTGAACATTTTTGATTTCGAGCTCAGTGAAATCGAAATGGACTCCATTACCGCACTCGACACCGGCGCCCCGGCCAGACTCGACTCAGACGAATTCGGGCACTAGTCTCATTGACCTCGAAAATTTAAGGATCTAGAAATGATTCGGCACGTAGCCGTATTTCGCTTCAAACCCGAATTCACTGAAGCGCAGCGCTTGGCTTGGATCGACATGGTCGCTGACCTGCCGAACCACATTGATCAAATCCGCTCCATGAGCATCGGGGTGGACATTCTCCAAGCAGCTTCGTCATACGACGTGGGTCTCGTTGCGGACTTTGACAGCCTTGACGATCTCGCAACCTACAGCAACCATCCCAAGCACCAGGCTGTGCTTGACGTTTCAGGACCGGTCAAAGAGCACTTAGCCACCGCCGACTTTGAGATCTGACTCATATTGAGAAGGACGGCCTCGTGTTCACGAGAGCGGCGTCCAAGCAGCACCTGCTCTAGCAGCGGACAGTTGTCGCCGACTCTTCGGTAACTCCTTCCAGGTGCCGTCTTCCACCCGTAGATTGGGCAGGTTTCTTATGCAAGCTATCAACACACTTGCGGCGGTCTCGCCCATAGTCTTGGTGGCCGTCTTGTTGGCCTTTCGAGTCGGCGCCTTTCGCTCCGCACTTATCGCACTGAGCGTAACGGGCGTGCTGACCCTGACATCGTTTCCCATCGATTTACACGCCGCGTCGCAAATCGGACCTTCACTCGGAGCCACAACCGTCACAGTCATCGTGATCATACTGGCGGGGATCCTGCTGGCGGAAATGCTTAATGCAGCAGGATCCCAACACGCTCTCGCTCAGTGGCTCAGTACCGCCGCCCATGAACCGAACCGGGCAATGCTAATGATAGGCCTTGGTGTGGCGCCCTTTGCTGAAGCGATAATCGGGTGGGGGTTGGGAGTTATCATTTCCGTTCCGCTGCTTGTGCGGATCGGCTACTCCGTGCGGG
Organism: Arthrobacter sulfonylureivorans; assembly: GCF_047607445.1. Lineage (GTDB taxonomy): Bacteria > Actinomycetota > Actinomycetes > Actinomycetales > Micrococcaceae > Crystallibacter > Crystallibacter sulfonylureivorans_A. The sequence continues at coordinate 25,629 of NZ_JBLKRT010000021.1, read as the reverse complement.
TATCCGCTACCATCGGGCTCCTGGGCATACTGCTTGGGCCCTGGGGTTCGTTGGCCCCAGGCATTCTTATCATGTCGCAGCTGGGTGGAACTGATTTTGTTGAGCAGGGAGTTTGGACAGCCCTCCTGTCATTACCGTGCCTTCTCATCATGGCAGCGGCGATGCTCCTTGTGGGTGTCGGCAGAGCCAAGGCGCTAGCCATGGCAACGGAGACTCTGCTCACGGTTCTCCTCATGTGGGCAGTGCTTATCGCCACGAACCATTTTCTCGGCCCGCCGCTGGCCGGCGTCTTCTCGTCGATGACGGCTATGCTGACCATCTTGGCGGGGGCCAAGTGGCGGCATCGGAGCCCTATCCGCATGGGGGTACCTGTTGTCCGAGCCTTAGCCCCTTATCTTTTTCTCTGCTCCGGGCTGTTCGCAATGAGCCTTGTCGTTAAAGCAGTACCAGTAAACACTCTCCTTGATGTAGCGTCCGGACCTGCATTCTGGCTGACGCTCACAGTCGCTGCGAGCCCCGCCCTTCTGGGAATGCGCAGGGCTGACCTGCCAGGAGCACTAAGGGCTGGATTTGCTCGTGGAATACCAGTAGCCCTCACGACCACGCTCTTCCTGGCTTTCGGCGCTCTCCTCTCAATGAACGGCATGAGCGCTCAGCTTGCTAACGCAGCTGCCGGCCTCGGTTCCGAGTTCATTATGCTGGCACCCGTTGCTGGATTCCTCGGGGGCTACATCACCGGGTCAAATTCTGCCTCGGCCGCCATGTTCGCTGCCGGCTTTAGCGACGCCGCCAACGAATTAGGCGTTGACGCAGTGCAGGTGTTAGGCATCCTAAACGTCGCAGCGTCCGCGGCAGTGATGGTTTCCCCACCTCGCGTTGCTTTGGCTGTAAGTCTCGCGCAAACCAACGCTTCCGGCTCCGAATCGAACACGGCTTCTGCCACCACCGCAACGGTAACGCGCAAGGTGCTGGTCGCCAATGTCATGCTGGCCATCAGTCTGGTAGTCGTCGCATTCAACCTCTTCCGACCATGACATCGTGGTCCTTAGAGATCTTGGCTGCGATTCGTAAAAAGTCCGCACGTGGATGCGGCCGGGCGGTGCGCTGTCAAATGACGACCGCCGTGTTGCATGTGGCTGCGGTTTCCCGGGAGCAGAGCTGGACGCCCTGCACGCGCCGAGAAAGAGATACACTACCCCACTGTCATCACTGCTACTTTCTGTCACCTGCATGTCCGCTTGCCGGAGCATAGCTACAATGCCGGCGATGATCGTTTTAGAGGCTCTCCCTCACTGAAAGCAGCGCCACTGAGATCAGCTCCGATACGGGGGAACTCGTACGAGGAACCCAGCACACCGGATCCTCCAGCCGTCTTTTGCTAACACCGAGCAATCAGGACAGCTTGCCGGGTGGAATTGGTGGGAATCCAACCTGCCCACCGGGCGCGGGCAGGACCACATTGTCTACATCGAATTCTGGCGCCTGCAGGTACGGTCCGCCTCAACTTCACCGCTGCGGACCTTGGAACTGCGTATACATCCGGGCGAGGACGGCTGGCATCTGGCGCAATGGCTCTGATACGAAGAGTAAGACGGCCGACTGGGGCAGCAGCACAGCATGGTAGGTTTTGCGCACCGGGTGAAGGTCGCTCGATCCACCCACCTATCCGTGGCACACTGCTTCCCAGCACCTTCCGCATAGTGCTGCGCAGTTCCCCCCTATGATCTGGTGCGGCGCACAGGGTCAGGGGGCCAGTGTCATGCGCGCCAACCGGTCCACCACGGCGCGGTGGTCCGATACCTTGGCCAGACGCTGCGGTAGCTTCGACGACAGCGACATGACCCACGCTGGGTCTCTGAAATGGTGAAACTCTGGGAGTGGCTACAAGCGGCCCCTAAGACCGGCGGGTCTCTTTGAGGGAGGTCGTTCTGCGCTCTATTCTGGCGACATGACGACAAGCGCAATGGTGGCCTCGATGCCCTCATCACTGCCAAAGTGTGTGGAAAGTGTGTTTTTTGCAAGCCGGACCCCCGGAAGACCCGCGTCTTCAGTGGAGCTTAGGGGAATCGAACCCCTGACCTTTTCATTGCGAACGAAACGCTCTACCAACTGAGCTAAAGCCCCGTGCCACTGCGTTTGATCATAAGTCTGCGGCGGGGCGATCGCAAAGCTGACGGGATGCAGTGTTGCGAGCCAGACACACCTCCGTGGCGGGCAGCACAACAGAGACCCCCGCGGTTTACCCACGCTGATAACGAATGTGCAGCGTTCACTGGCGTCCCCGCCGGCGGGACAAAACCGCCCCATAGACTCACGCCATGGACAACAAAGTTCTCAAGGCCGTCTACACGGTCTTCCTGGGGGTCATCATCGCGCTCTTTGTTGGGTTGGGCATCCGCACGTTTTATGCGCCGCCGGAGATGCCGCAGTTTCCGCAGGAGCAGGTCTTCCAGAAGTCAGACCCAACGGCCGAAGAGCTGGCGCAGCAGCGGGAACTGCAGGAGAAGTACGACGCTGCCTACCGCGCGTACGACGACGCGTACGAAACCTACAACCGCAACGTCACCACGATGACGCTGATCTCATCCGTCGCCCTGCTCGGCCTGAGCCTGCTGGTCGAGAAGCGCAACCGGGTGTTGGCCAACGGCATCATGCTTGGCAGCCTGTTCACCTTGATCTACAGCATCACCCGGAGTTTCATGTCCGGAAACACCACACTCTCGTTCATCGTGGTGACCGTGGGCCTGGCCATCGTCCTGTTCCTGGGCTCCAAACGCTTCTTCCAGCCAAAGGAGAAACGGGGCGCTCTCCCGCCCAGCGAGGGCGACACTCCGGCGGATGCAGCCTAGTCCGGCGCTGAAAAGTCCTCCTCAGCAGACCCCTTAACCAGCGAGACCCCTGGCGGTCCGGAATACGGACTGGCAGGGGTCTTCGGCTGTGTGAACAACAAGGTCCGGGCTTCGCGGGCCCGCAAACACTGCCCTGCGTCGTGAGCATGGACTGTGCACCTCAACGGGCTGCGGCTTGTGGCTTCGCCCGATCTGATAGTTATTCCACCAGCATGCCTACAATCCGCGCAAGGGGCCGCCTTATACTTGATCAGACTGTTCAAGCAGAGGTCACCCGAGCGACAGGAAGTGGTCAATTTGCAGCAACTGGATGCCACCGACCGGCGGATCCTGCTTGCCCTGGACGAGGACCCGCGCGTCCCGGTGATGATGCTGGCGCAGCGGCTTGGCTTGGCGCGCGGAACCGTTCACTCCAGGCTGGAACGCCTTGCCGCTTCGGGATGCCTGCGCACCCACTCGGCCCGGGTGCTGCCCGAGGCGTTGGACCGCGGCGTCATGGCCATGGTCAGCGCCGAGCTGGACCAGAGCAAGCTCAACGATGCAGTCGACGCCCTGCGCAAGATTCCGGAAGTGCTCGAATGCCATGCCCCGGCTGGCGACACCGACCTGCTGATCCGCGTGGTGGCGCACAGCCCGGACGACCTGTACCGGGTGAGCGAAGAGATCCGGTTCTGTCCCGGCATCACGCGCACGTCCACGCAGATGTTCCTACGCGAAGTGATCCCCTACCGGACCACCGGACTGCTCCAACAGGACTGACCTCTAGACAAACTGCACCAGCACGCCGATGACCCAGACCGCCCCGGCTGCGAAGGCGCAGCCCAGCTCCACCAGCATGCCGAGGCCCACCGCCTTGAGCGCTGCCCAGCTGGCCTCGACCGCCTGGCCGAAGTGCCGCCGTCGTGCGAATTCACTGAGCAGCAGCCCGGCCGCGAACCCGATGAACAGACCCACCACGGGAATCACAAACATCCCGACGACGCCCGCCACCACGGCGACCAGGATGGACCAGTTGGGCACCTGTCGCTGCTTCAGCCGCCGCCCGGTGAGCACCAGGCTGGCCAGCATGCCGGCGGCCACGAACACCATGCCGATGGCGAAGACCACCCAGCCCACCATGTTTTGCAGGGCAATGGCCCAGACCAGCAAACTGATGCCGATGGTGATGGTACCGGGCAAAACGGGCACGACGATGCCGGCAATTCCGACGGCGATGAGCAGACCGCAAACAACGGTCGCAAGAATCTGGGCTTCCACCCACCCCACACTAACCGGGACGGCCCGGCTTTCCGTGCACTGCCGATGACTGGCGGCGGCAGGACTAGTCGCCGGACCGGCCTGAGCACGGGGAACTGCCTCCCCTGATGCTCCTACAGCTCCCGCAACTCCGGTGGCCCCCACGTGGCGAGGTCTTGACGGCTCTGCCCGGTGAGGTTGTAGACTGCGCCCACGTTCTGGAAGGGCTCTAGGCTATCCGGTGCGGTGGTACCGGGAAATCGGAGGTGGGTGCCATGAACTTCGGGGAATCGTTTTGGGACACTATCTGGTGGTTCTTCTGGGCGTTCGCTTTCATCGCCTACCTCTTCGTGCTCTTCGGAATCATCACTGACCTGTTCCGTGACAGGTCCCTGAACGGGTGGCTGAAGGCGGTATGGCTGATCTTCCTGCTTTTCCTGCCCTTCCTGACGTCACTGATCTATCTGATCGCACGTGGCAGGGGAATGGCCGAGCGCAGCCACGCGGCGTCGCAGGCGATGCGCATGGACACCGAGTCTTATATCCGCGGAGTGGCTGGCTCAAGTCCGACTGCAGAGATAGCAAAAGCCAAGGAACTGCTGGACTCTGGCGCGATCAACCAGCAAGAGTTCGAACACGTCAAAGCGCGGGCACTCAAACTTGATCAGCCGAGTGCGTCCGGCGGAGCGGCAGCGAGCCCTGGTACTGCACCGGCGAACCCTGGCGCCGACTGGTAACTAAGGCCTGGCCGTCACCTGCTGGCGGGCCCGCCGATGGCGGGTCCGCCAGTACCGGGTTCGGGCCCCTCAGGTCCGGCGGATCCGCCGATGCCGGCTTCTGGCCCGCCAGTTTCGGCAGGGCCGCCGTCGTGTTGATGGCCGGGCGCTAGCCGTTCGGCCTCATCCTGGGCGGCGGGCCTGTCCGCGGCGTTCCGGAGGCCCACATCCACCGCACCCACGAACATCTTGATCACCAGGCCCAGCAGGACCAGCCCGGTGACCATCTGCACGGTGACGGCAATCCGCGCCGCCTGCGATACCGGGACGATGTCGCCATATCCCACCGTGGCCAATGTGGTGATGGTGAAGTACAGGGAGTCCGTTCGGTCTAGCGGCTCCGAGAAGGCGTTCGGGTCCCAATAGGACATGGTGGCGTGCGAACTGGCGAAGAGGACAATGTAGAGCGGAATCGACGTGGCCAACGACTCCGCGGCCCGCAGTCGCGGTGACGGCGACGTCGTCACCGCCCGTATTTGCCACGCAACCAGTAGTGTCAGCGCACCAATGCCGATGAGAAGCGCAAGGATGGAGCCTTTGCGGTCGAGCGGAATCGCGTAGAAAACCACCAGCAAGGCCACGCCGGTCAGGACGGGACGCAGCAGCACCCACAGGCGCTGCCCACGCTTCCGAGCGGAACTACGGTGGACCCTGCTCATCGCGCACCATTATCCTCCGGGCGCACGGTTGCGTCATCGCTGCAGCCGCTCGACCGGCCTTTCCCGCCCAACCAGAGCACCGCCGTCGTCCGCCCCCACCGCATGATGGCCCTTTGTGCGCCGTTTCGCCAAGCAAAGTACGACGACGGCGACCGCCACCGCGACGCCAGCAGCCGCCCACGGGGACGCGAGAATGAGTGCGAACCAGGCCGCCATCGCGGCCAGCCCGATGGTGGCGTAGACGACGGCCCAGATCAGGCTGCCGACGATGACTGCGGGCAGGAAGCGGCGCAGCGGCATGCGGCCAATGCCCGAACTGGCGATCACGGCAGTCTGCAGGCCGACGGTTAGGAAGCACAAGGTCACCGCGAGCGGCCCGAACCTGGCCGTCATCGCCTCCGCCGGCGCATCAACTCGCTGTCCGCATACTTCTCCAGACGGGTGCGCCTGGCGCCGGCGGCAACACCTCGGCCCAGCCAGTACGTGGTGTTGGACCGGATCATCGCTCCACCGAACAGCGCGGCGATTGCCCACCCCAGCGGCAGCCCGAGGAAGAAGTCCATGACCGTCCTTTCACTGGCGAGCGGACCGGACACATCAATTCTACGCCTCGTAGAAATCATTGGGTGGTGCCGAGGGCGCCTCTTCACTCGCCCTGGCACAGCACGAGAGCATCCCGTGCGGACAGCCGGTGACTTAACCGGCGGCGCATCAACCGGTCTACCGCAAGGGGTGGTCAGGTCTTCGAGCTGGCAAGCGAATCCACATGGCGCATGACCAGGGCCGCGGAGATGAACGCCGCCGAAAACGGCAGAAAAGTGGCCGTTACCAGCTGATAGGTGGTTGTTACCGCCATGGCGACAGGTGCACCTTCAACAACAGCCGTTGTTCCGAAGTTGCCAAGAATCAGTGGGCCTAGCGCGATCAAGAGCACTGCAATGGCACCCAACAAAATACCGGCCCGCAGGGTGGTCTTCGACATCGTTGACGCGTGCATGTTGTCCTCTCCCAGATGTGGACCGTTTTGTGTCAGCCAAGCACCGAAAGAAAGAGATGACAACCTACGGCATCACGTCGCCGCTGTTGGGGCCTAGGGTCTGACCGGTATAGAGATCTCCGCCGGGCGAGGAGGCCAGCAGCAAGGCGGTGGGCGCTACCTCATGGGCCTGTCCGAAACGGCCAATGGGAAGCTCCGCCTGTTTGGCGGCCTTCCACTCTTCGGAAAGCCCCTCGATCAACGGCGTGAAGATGGGCCCCGGCGCGATCGCATTGACGAGGATGTGGTGCCCGGCCAACTCCAGCGCCATGGCTTTGGTCATGCCGATCACTCCCGCCTTGGCCGCCACGTAGTGAGTCAAGCCGACGCCGCCCTTAATCCCGAGCTGCGAGGCGATGTTGATGATCCGGCCGCCACCTCGCTCGACCATGTGGGGCGCGGCCCAACGCGCAGCCAGAAATACGCCTTTGAGGTCCACGGCCAGGGTCTTGTCGAACGTCGCTTCGGTCATCTCCAGCAACGGCGTCTCGTCGAGAATGCCGGCGGCGCTGACCAGGATGTCGATACCGCCGAATGTTGCCGCGACGTCGTCCATCGCCCGCCGCACGGCCTCGCCGTCGGTCACGTCCACAGCAACGGCAGTGGTGCGGACGCCAAAGGATCCGGCCTCCTCGGCCACGGCCGCAGCGTGCTGTTCGTCCCGATCCAGCAGCGCCACGTCTGCGCCTTCCTGGGCAAAGAGCAGCGCAATGGCCGCACCGATCCCGCTGCCTCCGCCGGATATCACGGCGATCTTGCCTACAAGCTGTCGTTCCATCTGGACTCCTGACCGGCACTCAGCTGGGCCAGCGGACGGTCAGCCCGCCGTCGACAATAAGTTGTTGTCCCGTGATGTAGGCCGAGTCGTCGCTGGTCATAAAGCGGATGGCGCGGGCGGCCTCGTCGACGTTGCCGACACGGCCCCACGGGATGATGGATCCGGCGGCATCGAGGCCTTCCCTGCCCAGCGAATTCACCGGGTCAAGCGACTGTGGGCTCTCGATCAGCCCCGGAATGATTGCGTTGACCCGGATCCGCCGCGGAGCCAGCTCCACGGCCAACGACCGGCACAGACCCAGCAGGCCGGACTTGGCGGCGGCATAATGGCTGTGCTCCTCCCAGCCGTAAACGCCGCCCGCAATCGAGGACGTGGCGACCATCGCTCCGCCGTCGTCCATCCGCATGCTGCAGGAGCGGAAGACGCGCAGGACGCCGGAGAGGTCGACGGCCATCATGTCATCCCACGCTTCGTCGGTCATCTCGGCCAGCGGCGCGCGGCGCAGAATACCAGCCGCGGCGACCGCGATGTCCAGTCGGCCGAACTCGTCCAGCGCTGCTTGGGCCAGCTTCTCCGTGTCCTCGAAACGGCGCACATCCATCGGGACGGCGACGCACCGACCCGCGGCCTCTTCGACGGCACGGACCGTGTCCGCCGCGTCATGCGGATCCGAAGGAAGGTAGCCGATCACGTTGTGGGCGCCGGCCCGGGCGTAGGCTACGGCAAGCGCCCGGCCGATTCCGCTGCCTCCGCCGGAGATGACGGCAACCTTGCCCTCGAGTCCGTCGTCGCGGTTCACGCGACCACCACCCTTCTGTTGTTCGTGCGGTTGACATCACTGCACCTCATGCGATCACCGTCGTCTTCTGATGGGCGTCGCGAATGGTGCGCGTACCGGCCATGCACAGAGCGGAGATGAGCAGCCCGCCGGTGCCGGTAATGATTGCCGCCCAGCCGGTATCCACTCCGGCGGCGAGCAGGATGGATAACAGACCGGAGCCGGCGATGCCGCCGACTGGCGCCATCACGTGAGCCACGTTGGTGCCCATGCCGCGCACGTGCGCGGGGAAGGACTCGCCCATGTAAAACAACAGCGCCGCGAAGGGGCCGGTGAGGAAGAAGAGGGTCAGCGCGTACAGCGGGATGATGATTCCCGGGATGCCCGGGCCCAGCAGCATGATCAGGCTGACGATGCCGCCCGCCAGCCAGCCGAGGACCACGGTGCGCTTCCGGGTGATTTTGTCCCCGAGCCAGCCGTGGAAGACGTAGCCCACGAAGCCCACCGCGTTGGCCAAGACCAGAATGACCAGCGCGTTATCGAAGGAAACCCCCTTGGCCTCGACCAGAATCGTGGTGCCCAGGACGGAGAAAACCATGATGGAAACCCAGTTGAAGAACCACGACAGGGACAACAGGATGGTGTGCCAACGCAGCTCCGGGGTGAAGACATCCTTAACGCCGGTGGCATGGTGGGCTGCCTCCTCAAGGTCGTGTTCGTCCGCCAACCGGTGGGCGCCTTCCACGTCGCCGCTGGCCCGGCGGCGTTTGACCTCCTGCATGGCCGCGAAGGTGGGCGATTCGGGCAGTCGCAGGGCCATGACCACCACGACCAGTGACAAGACGGCGGCCACCACGAAAGTCCAGCGCCAGCCGATGATCGGCAGCAGAAGCGCCGAGAGGCCTGCAGAAATCAGGGCGCCGACCGGCCAGCCGCCCTGCACCAGTGAGTACATCAGGCCCCGGCTCTTGGCTTCCTTGTAGATCTCGTTCAGGTAGACCGCGTTGACGACCTCCTCGGACATGGAGAACCCGGTGAATGATCGGATGATGACCAGGCTGACGGCGCCGGCCGCCAGGCCGGTCAGGCCGGAAGCAATAGCCCCGCCGAGCATGAGGATGATGAGCGCTCTCTTGCGGCCCATCCGGTCGAGGATTGTGCCGACGAGCAGGGAAACGATGAACACGCCGATCGTTGCGAAGGTGTTGACAGCCGTAGATTGAGCGGCTGACCAGCCGAACTCCTCCGCAATGACCGGCAGCAAGGTGCCGAAAAGGGTGTAGTCATAGACCGAGGCAACCCAGGCGATAAAGCAAACGATCGAGACCTGCGTGATGGTCTTCTTGGTGATCGGGACATTCCACGGCTCGACCGAGCGACCGTGGGCGGAACGTGGTGTTGACATGGCGGTTGCTTTCTTTGACGCCAGAACCCATCAGAGCCCTAGCGGGGGTGGCGGGCGGCGAAGTCCCGCGCGAGGTCTTCCATGACGGCGAACTCAACGCCGTCGTGCTGCTGGATGTGGTCGAACAGCCGCTCGAGCATGAGCAGGTTCTGCGGCTTGCCCGAGACGTCGGGGTGGATGGTGATCGGGAAGACGGCGTAGTCCATCTCGCGGTGCACCCAGTCAAACTGGTCTTTCCAAAGCTGTTCGATGTCCCTGGGGCTGACAAAGCCGTGGCTGTTGGGGCTGGATTTGATGAACATCATCGGCGGCAGGTCGTCCAGGTACCAGGAGGCCGGCACTTCAATGAGATCGGTCTCCTGGCCGCGCACCAGCGGTTTCATCCATTCCCCGGCGGACTCGGCTTCGTAGTCGATCTTGGTCCAGCTGTCTCCAACCCGCACGTAGTAAGGGGTGAAGTCGTCGTGCATCAACGAGTGGTCATAGAGGAACCCGCGCTCCAGCAGGATCTCATTGGTCACCGGGGAGAATTCCCACCACGGAGCCACGTAGCCCACCGGCTTGCGCCCGGAACGCCGCTCGATGAGGTCGGTGCAGTAGTCAAGAACCTCGGTCTCCTGCTTCCGCGTCATCGCGATGGGATTTTCGTGGCTGTAGCCATGCACCCCGATCTCATGGCCGGCAGCAACCACGGCGTCGAACTGCTCCGGAAATGTCTCGACGGAGTGGCCCGGCCAGAACCAGGTCACGGGCATCTCACGGCGCTGGGCAAGCTGAAGGAGCCGGGGCACACCTACCTCGCCGGCGAAAATCCCACGGGAGATGTCGCCGGGTGAGTCCTCCCCGCCGTAGGAGCCCAACCAGCCGCCGACGGCGTCGACGTCAATGCCGACAGAGACGTAGATTTTTTTGGACATGGTCTCTCCTCTGGTGGCGGTGAATGTTCTTACAGGTAGGTTTCGAACATCTCTGGGAATTCTTCTGGCGGCTTGCCCTGCGACAGCAGGACGGCGGTGAGCATGCGGGCTTGGAAGGGGTTGAGGTCCCTTGAAGGGATGGCACCGGCTTCCACCAAATCGATGCCGCCGCCATTGCCATAGGTGGGGACCACAGGCCCCCACGGCGCTCGGGTACTCAGCACCACGACGCAGCCGTCCGCCGTCGCCCGTTTCACCGCCTCGGCGAACCCCGGACCCGCGTTGCCAACCCCGGTACCGGCCAGCACGACGGCGTGGCTCCCGAGCTGCACTGCGTGGTCCAACAAGTCCGGCGTCGCACCGGGGTAGGCGGTGATGATCTCCACGCGGATGTCATCGAATGCGGCAGGCAGAGCCGGCAAGGGAGGGTAGCGCCGGGGTGTAGCCGTCACGACGAGTTGGCCGCCCACCATGTGTGCCACTTCCGTGCCACCGCCGAAAGGGCTGCCTGCGGTGGTATGTACCTTGCGGGCACCCCGGGCGGAACGGACTGTTCCGTTGAAGCAGACGAGCACTCCGGCGCCGCGCAGATGCTCGTCGGCTGCTGCACGGACCGCCTCGGCGACGTTGCGCGGGCCATCCGCGTCGGGGCTGTCGGCCGTGCGCTGGGCGCCGGTGAGGACCACCGGTTTGGGCGAGGTGTGGACGAGGTCGAGCAGGAAGGCCGTTTCCTCCAAGGTGTCCGTACCGTGGGTGACCACTACTCCGTCGGTGCCTGGATCCGCGAGGGCCTGCCCCACCGCGTCGGCAATTCGGCGTAGGTCTGCCAGATCCAGCCGGTAGCTGCCGATCGTCAGGACGTCGCGGGCGCTGACGGTGACATCGCCGTATTGTGTGTCGACCAGCTCGGATGAAGCATCGACCGCGACAGCTCCCCCGGTGCTGTGGCCGCGCGACGCGATAGTACCGCCGGTGCCCAGCAGTTGGATATGCGCCACCCTGCGCCTCCTTCTCGAGCGAGGGGCCGGCTCCGAAGGGTCGGGCTATCTGTGCAAAGCTAGCTGCAACGGCTCCAGAATATGACGCCCGCGGCACCAAGAGAAGACAAAAGGGCGTTCAAAGCGGGGCGGATCCACGTTTACCGTCGGTTGCTGCGGCAGAGGAGCCCTCCCATTAGGGCGGTTACAGCGCTGATCTTGGCGCGATTGGAGCCCCGCAGGTTTTCTGCGGGGCTCCAATGGTTATCTACGGTCTCGGCTACAACCGCCGGTCGCTGGCCGGTTCGTCGACTGGGGAGTGGTCCAGGAAAGCCTTCACCTCGGAGTCATCGGACTTCGTCCAAGTCTCGCCCTTGGTGTCCTCTTCCCTGCGGGTCTCCGGTGTGCGCTCGTTTTCCTTCCTGAAGCGCCAACCGAAATCCCTGTTCGAGGAGTAGCACATCACAAACCTCCTTCACCTCGACCCTTTAATCGTCCTCCGGTCAACGGCGGAAACCAAGGGGCCCGACGCCGGGGTTGTCGTCGCGGGAGCCGGGATTACGGCTTGAGGACCGCCTTGATGCAGCCGTCGTCCTTCTTCTGGAACATCTCGTACATCATCGGTGCCTCATCCAACGGAGCGGTGTGCGTCTTGAGGTCGAGGACGCCGAGCGGGTCGGAGGGGTCATCGACCAGCGGCAGCAGATCGTCGATCCAGGACTTCACGTTGCACTGGCCCATGCGCAGCTGGAGCTGCTTGTCGAACATCGTAAGCATCGGCAGCGGGTCCTTCATGCCGCCGTACACTCCGCTGATCGAGATCGTGCCGCCGCGCCGGACGGCGTCGATGGCGGTGTACAGCGCGTCAAGCTTGTCTACCCCTGCCGTCTCCATCGCCTTACGTCCCAACGGGGACGGCAGGAGCCCAACGGCCTTGTGGGCCAGACCCGCCACATGCGAATCATGGGCCTCCATCCCGACCGCGTCCACCACGGAGTCCGGGCCGCGGCCGTCCGTGAGGTCCCTCAGCCGCTCGGCCACGTCTCCGGAAGAGTCCAGCGTCTCAATGCCGTGCCGCTCGGCCATGGTGCGCCGCTCGGCGACCGGGTCCACGGCGAGCACGCGGTAGCCCAGATGCCGCCCGATTCGTGCGGACATCTGGCCGATCGGGCCCAGGCCCAGCACCGCCAAGGACCCGCCCTCCGGAGGCGCAGCGTACTGCACGGCCTGCCAAGCGGTAGGCACGACGTCGGAAAGGAAAAGGTAGCGCTCGTCCTCACCTGTGGTGGGGACCTTGATGGGGCCATAGTCCGCGTGAGGAACGCGCAGGTACTCGGCCTGGCCGCCGGGCACCGAGCCATATAGGCGGGAGTAGCCCAGGAATCCCGCACCGCTGTTGTATTCGCGGACCTGGGTGGTCTCGCACTGCGACTGCAAGCCCTGCTGGCACATGAAGCAGTGGCCGCAAGAGATATTGAAGGGGATGACAACCCGGTCGCCTGCCTTGATGTGCGTGACGGCGGAACCGACTTCCTCGACGATCCCCATCGGCTCGTGGCCAATGATGTCGCCCTTGTCCATGAACGGGCCGAGCACCTCGTACAGATGCAGATCCGATCCGCAGATGGCGGTCGACGTGATCCGGATGATCGCGTCTGTGGGTTCTTGGATCTGCGGATCCGGAACCTCCTCGACGCTCACTGAACGCTTTCCCTGCCATGTCAGTGCCTTCATCTGTCCTCCTTCTACGACCGCCTGCCGAGCGCCGTGACCGGCACTTCAGCCGCGGTCGAAACCGGGCGGTTGGTGCCGCCGTCCGCGCCTGGTGCATCGTGGCGGCCTTGTCTGGATGAACTGACGAGGAGAGGTTCCCCTCATCCTTGCTGCCTCACCATAAGCACAGACGTATTTAGTAAGCAAACTGTCTATTAGTGCCGACGTGTAGCTCTTTAGCGACGACGGGGTACTCGAGGGCCTTGTGGGCCGAGGTGTTTGCCAGTGCCGGGGCCGAGCTAGCGCACGCCCTTGATCTTGACGACGAAGACCGCACCCAGCAGGCCGATGGCGGCCGACAGGAAGAACAGTGCAGTGTAGCCACCGAGGTAGAGCACTGTAGGGGCAGCGATCAGCGGGGCTATGACCTGGGGTGACGAGGCCGCGATGTTGATGACGCCCATGTCCTTGCCGCGGTCGGCGGCGCTGGGCAGGACCTCGGTCAGCAGGGCGAAGTCCACGGCCAGGAACATGCCGAAGCCCGCGCCGAGGACCAGCGCGGCCGCGATCACCGCCGGCCACTCAGGAGCCAGCGCCACGATGACGGAGGCAGTCGCGATGGTCACTGAGGACGCGATCACGAAGGGTTTACGCCGCCCCACCCGGTCGCTCAGCGGCCCGCCGAGCAAGGCCATCAGCACCACCATGCCCGCGTAGATACCGGTCAGCAGGAGCACGCCGGCGGCGGGGTTCGGATGTCCCACGGCGTCCTGCAGGAAGAAAAACAAGTACAGCGTGAAAATGTTGTTGCCCAAGTTGACTAGGAACCGGGTCAGCCACGCCCAGCCGAAATCGGGGTGCTTGGCCGGCGAGATCCAAAAGCCCTTCAGGAAGCTGCCCCAGCCGAAGGCCGCGCGGTCTCTCTTATCCAGCGGTGTGTCACGGCCGGCAATCACGAACGGAATGATGCTGACCAGCAGGAACACGGCGCAGTAGATGTAACCGGCGACAAATCCGCCGGCAAGGTTGGCCAGCATCGCCCCCATCACGATCCCCAGCGTCTGGCCTATGGCCGCCAGTCCGCCGATCCGTCCGCGCTGCCGTCGGGGCACGCGGTCCGGGATGCTGGCGGTGACGGCCGCGTATGCTCCGTTGCAGCCGGCCTGCACCAGGCACCAGCCGATCACCATCACCGCGATGTTGGGCGCACCGGAAAGCAGCAGCAGCGCCGCGAAGCCCAAGACGCCGCCGGCGAGGACCCACGGCACCCGCCGTCCCCACCGGGAAGTGGTGCGGTCGCTCAGCGCGCCGAAAATCGGATTCGCAACCAGCGAGACTGCAGCGCCAAATCCGGTGGCCAACGCCAGGACCGCTTCCTTGTTCACCGCATCGAACGTCTGCGCTTGTTGGGCCAGCAAAACCTGCAGCGGGCCAAAGAACGCAGCGTTGATGCCGAGATTGGTCAACACCACGGCAGTGACCCAGCCGGGCCGGACCTTCACCACAGGCTCCTGGAACGCCGCCGGAACAGCGAGCGCCGGGACCGGCTCGCGCGGTTCCTGGACTGTCACAGCGGCAGCCTCCTTTTCCCGACGGCGCGGCTTGGCGCAGGCCTGTAGTTGTGGCAACAGCGTACAACCGCTGCAGGACAAGAAGGCACGCCCCACCGCGTTATTCTTTGCGCGGGCGACAAACGGCCGGTTTGGCGCGGCCACCGGAGCGCGTCTCAGCCAGCAGACGCGACAGAACGCTGCCGGGCAAGCTTTTTCAGCCCGCGCGAGACTTGTACCGGTTCCGGCCAGCGCGGCGGCAGGTTATCGCCCAAAGTGATGCCTTTGAACTTGCGGCCGAACATCGGGAACACCCACTCCTGCAACCAGTCACGTTCACGCCGGATCGCTTCCCGCCAACCAGCCGGCACCAAGGGTTCAGGCCGTTTCGGCTGCAGTGTGTGATCCACGCCGAGGGCCTCGAGCACCCGCGCGGCCATGTACCGGTGCCCCTGCGCGGACATGTGCAGCCGGTCCGTGTCCCACATGCGGCGGTCCTGGTACCGCTCGAACGCCCAGTGGTCCACCAGCACGGCGTCGTACCGGCGGGACAGTTCCCGGACCGCCTCGTTGTATGCCCAGTTTCGCCGACGCATCGGTTCGAGCACCGGCGGCAGCATGACCTCAAAGCCGGTGAACAGGATCAGGCGGGCGCCGGTCTGGGCCAGCCTGCTGACGGCGGACTCGTACTCGGCCATCAACTCCGGCATGCTGCGCTTGAACTCCAGGATGTCGTTGCCGCCAGCGTAGAAGGAGACCAACGTGGGTTTCATGGCGATGGCCGGTTCCAGTTGGTCGGCGACGATCTGGCGCAGGCGCTTGCTGCGCACGGCCAGATTGGCGTACCGGAAGTCCGGGTCCTGCTTGCCCAGTTGCTTGGCCACCCGGTCCGCCCAGCCCCGCACGCCGTTGGGGAAATTCGGGTTGTAGTCCCCGACGCCCTCGGTAAAGCTGTCGCCCAACGCCACGAAGAGTCCGCCCACGACCTCACGCTAGCCCCTCCGGGGAAAGCGCAGGCAAACGCCGCATGAAGTCCGGGTCAGCGGAGCGGCCTGGCTCGGCGGGCCGGCCCCGGCGGACGCGCCGGGCCGGGAGGAGCGCGGGCGGGGGAAAGTCAGCCGCCGGAGAGTGTTACCTGCGGCGGGTCGAAGATCCAGGGCTCCAGCGGCAGCGCCTCCGGCCGGAAGTCGCCGGCCAACTGGTCCAGCGGCGCGTCCGGCAGCTGCAGCGATTGCAGCAGCATGCCCCGCACCGCGGAGGCGTTGATCCCGGCCATGGCCAGGGCCTCCAGTGTCACCGCGCCATCGCGCTTGGCCAGGCGCCGCCGTCGTTCATTGAGGACCAGCGGCACATGGGCGTATTCCACCGGCGGCAGCCCCAGCAGCCGCGCAAGGTAGGCCTGCCGAGGTGCGGAGGACAGCAGGTCGTCGCCGCGCACCACCTGGTCCACGCCCTGGGCTGCATCGTCCACCACCACCGCAAGGTTGTAGGCCGGCACGCCGTCGTTGCGCCGCAGCACAAAGTCGTCCACCATGCCGGTGTAGCAGCCGTGCAGCCGGTCGGCGACCGTGAAGCTGGCGGTGTCGGTGCGCAGCCGCAGCGCGGCGGGGCGGTCTTGGCGGCGCCGCTCGCGTTCAGCGTCGGTCAGGTTTCGACAGGTCCCCGGATAAGCACCCTCCGGGGCGTGCGGAGCGCTGGGAGCTTCCGCGATTTCCCGCCGCGTGCAGAAGCATTCGTAGATCAAACCGGCCGCGGCCAACTGCTCGAGGGCCCGCTGGTAGATCGGTCCGCGGTCGGTTTGCCGCACCACCTCGCCGTCCCAGTCGAGCCCGATGGCCGCCAAGTCCTCCAGCTGCTGGGCCTCGAAGCCGGCACGTGCGCGGTCCAGATCCTCCACCCGGATGAGGAAGCGGCGGCCGCTGCTGCGCGCGAAGAGCCAGGCCAGCACCGCGGTGCGCAGGTTGCCGATGTGCAGTTCACCGGAAGGGCTGGGCGCGAACCGACCGGCTGGAGGCAGCGGACCGGCGGGACTCTGGGCTGCTGGCACGTCCCCACGGTAGCAGCATCAACGCAGCGAAAGCGGGTTGTTGCCTTGTCCCCCGCCTGCCGCGGTAGCGGCGGGCGAATATGCTGTAGCCATGAGCGCACCCGACTCCCCCGAGGTAACCCCGATTGCCGTCACCGGATCCACTGGCCAAGTGGGCGGGATGGTAGCCAGCATGCTGGCGGAGCAGAACCTGCCGCTGCGGCTAATCCTTCGCGATCCCTCCCGCGCGCCGCAACTGCCGGGAACGACGACGGCGCGCGCCGGTTATGGCGACAAGGCCGCCGTTGCCGCGGCGCTGGACGGCGTCGACACGCTGTTCATGGTCTCCGCCGCCGAAGCCGAAGACAGGCTTGAGCAGCACTTCACCTTCATTGACGCCGCCATCGCCGCCGGAGTGGAACACATCGTCTACACCTCGTTCATCGGCGCGGCCGAAGACGCAACCTTCACGCTGGCACGCGATCACTTCGCCACCGAGGAGAAGCTGCGCGGATCCGGCCTGAAGCACACGCTGCTGCGCAACAACCTCTACGCGGATATCTTGCCGCTCTTCGCCGACGAAGCCGGCGTTATCCGCGGTCCGGCCGGCGAGGGGAAGGCGGCGTTTGTGGCCCGCGAAGACGTGGCCCGAGCTGCGGCGACGATCCTTGCCGAACCTATGCCGCACGCCGGCTTCACCTATGAGCTGACGGGTCCGGAATCAGTGACCCTGGCCGAAGCGGCAGCAGCCATCGCCGAGGCAACCGGCCGTCCGACGTCGTTCCTCAATGAAACGGTGGAGGAGGCCTACGCCAGCCGTGCACACTACGGCGCGCCTAGCTGGCAGGTGGACGCCTGGGTCAGCACCTACACGGCGATCGAAGCCGGGGAGCTGGACCTGGTGACCCACGACGTTGACCTGCTGACCGGGCGTCCGGCGCTGAGCCTGCGCGAGCTGTTCGCCCGGGACTGACCCGGGGGCGGCGCCAAGCGGTGTGAGCGCCCGACGGACGCGCCCGACGGAGGCACCGCCGTCGGGCTTCACCGGGGCTAAAGGGCCTTACGCGTTCCAGAGCCCGTAGGAATCAGCCAGCGAGGAGATCTTCTCGGCGCGGGCCAGACGCGGCAGGTAGGAGCCGTCGCCCACCACGGCGCCGGCCGCGTGCGCGTCCAGCAGTTCGTGCGCCCACTTGATCTCCGACTCGCTGGGCGAGAGCCCCTTGTTGATGGTGTCGGCGGCATCGGTGAGCAGGCAGAGCTTGCCGGTCATGCCCATGGACGCGGTGACCTTGCAGGCTTCGAGCAGTTCCTCGCCGAGCGCGCCCACGGTCGGGCCGTCAATCGGGCCGGGCAGCTGTCCCACGCGGGACGCGACCACCAGCCGCGAGCGGGCATAGGCCAGCGCCATCGGCGAATCGCTGGCACCGGTGTCGCGGCGGAAGTCGCCCACGCCGAAGGCCAGCCGAAAGGTGCCCGGCGCGCGGGCGATGTCGGTGGCGTTCTCGATGCCGACGGCGGATTCGATCAGTGCCAGCACCGGGGTGCCGGCCTGCAGGCGCATGGCGGTGTGCGTGACCTGCTCGGGCTTCTCCGTCATGGCCAGCATGACGCCACGCAGGCCCGGCGCCTTGGACAGCGCGGCCAGGTCGTCGGCCCAGTACTCGGTTTCAATGCCGTTCACGCGGACCCAGGCGGTCATGCCGGTGGACAGCGCCTCCACCACGCGCTCCCGGGCCTCGGCCTTGCCCGCGGCGGGCACGGCGTCTTCCATGTCGAAAATGACCGAGTCTGCTTCAGAGGCGAGCGCCGGGCCGAAATTCGCTTCGTCCGCTGCGGAGGCCAGCAGCCAGGAGCGGGAAAGTTTGGCGGGGAGGGCAGCGGCACGACGGTTTCTGAAAGCGGGCATACCCCTAGCCTAATGTTTTCGCTGCCGGAGCCACCAACGGCGGGAGGGATAGCGGCTGAGGCGTCGGCCACGTCGTCTGCTACGTGTTCTGTCCCGGGCGCCCCGACGGCCCGCCGGATCTGGCGGTTCAGGTGGAGCAGACGGCCAAGGCAGATCGATCAGGCAGAGGCTTGGTCCCGCTGCCGTCGACGCCGGGCCAGCAGCACGCCGACCACCACGGCAACTGCCAGCAGCAGCACGACGGCGATCCCCACCGGGGAGCCGGCGGTCGCGGCCAGCCAGGCTCTCAGGGCGGCCAGCCCGACCGTGGCATACAGCAGCGCCCACAGCACGGAGCCGATCAGCACGGCCGGCAGGTAGCGGCGCAGCGGCATCCGGCCCAACCCGGCAGTGGCATTGACCGCCGTCTGGATTCCCACGGTGAGGAAAGACAGTGCGACGGCGGGGGCTCCCCAGCGCGCAATGATCGCCTCCGCCCGGCGCATCGGGGGTGAATCCAGCTGACGGGCCAAGCGGGTGTGCCGGCCACCGGCGGCCACGGCCCTGCCGGCCCAATAGGTGGCGTTGGCGCGCAGCATCACAATGGCAAACAAGCTCAGCACTGCTAGCCCGAATGGGAGACTGGCGATCTGCTCCATCAAGCCGCGCGCTCCACGGTGCTCCTCCGGCGCCGCTCCCCCAGCGCCGCGATCCCGCTGCCGCCGGCCTGCCGGCATGCGGAGGCCGCGACGGCGGTCCGGCTCAGCGGGCAAGTCTGCCGCACAAGGTCCTCCTGTGGGTGGGCGTAGGGCGGCCCGCAGCGACGCCGGGCCGGAAGGGATTCTAGGAGCACCTAACAGCAGGCCCGGATGCCATGTCAACGCCGGCTTCAGAATGCGTCACAGCCAGACAACGACGGCGGCGGACACCTTCCGCCATCGGGGCAGGAAGTGCCCTACGCTGTGTTCATGGCCCAGCTGACGCCCCGCACCACCGATGCCCTTCCCGCTGCCCAGGCGCAGCGGCTGCAGCGAGCGCTCGACGAAAGCGCGGATGTCACTGTCTTCGTCAATGGCACGGCGGTGAAGCTGCCCGCCCAGGCCGCGGACGCCGTCGTCGACCTGCTCCGCCGCTTCGCCCACGGGGATGCGGTGATGGTCAGCTCCTCGGTGGAGCTGCTGAATACGTCGCAGGCGGCCGAGGTGGCCGGCGTCTCGCTCACGTACATGCGGCGTCTGACCGATGCCGGCACCATTCCGGTGCAGTACCGCGGGACGCACCGGCGGATCCGGCTCTCCGATGTGCTGGCCTGGCTGGAAACGCGCACCGCAGCCCCTGACTCGGGCGCCCCGGAGGCAGCGTCGGAAGCATCCGCCGGATCAACGGAGCCTGCTCGCCGTTAGGGCTGCCTGCTCTCTCCCTGCCTTCCGATGCCGCTAGCCGCCGCCAGGGGTGCACAGCCGACGCATTGGCCCTTAGGCTGGGTGCCACTGGCCCGGAGGTCGGGCCGGAAGGACAACCAGAGGAGACTCTCATCGTGGCCGACCTGCTTGCTCCGCTCGTGACCCTGCGCCATGGGGCCAAAATGCCGTTGCTTGGGCTGGGAACCTGGCCGCTGGACAATACCGACGTCGCCCAGACGGTGGAAACTGCCCTCGGGCTGGGCTACCGGCTGATCGACACGGCGGAGAACTACCAGAACGAAGAGGGCGTGGGCGAGGGGTTGCGGCGCAGCGGACTGGACCGGTCCGACGTCTTCATCACCACCAAGTTCAACAAGGAGTGGCACAGCGTAGACGGCGCGCGGGCGGCCTTCGAGGCCAGCGCCCGGCGACTGGGCGTTGACTATGTGGATTTGCTGCTGATCCACTGGCCGAACCCAGGGCAGGACCGCTACGTGGAGGCATTCCAGGGCCTGGCCCGGCTGCTGGCGGACGGGAGCGTCCGGGCCATCGGCACATCCAACTTCAAGCCTGCGCACTTACAGCGCCTGTTCGACGCCGGGCTGGTGCCCGAGGTCAACCAGATCCAACTGGACCCGCGGCACACCCGCAGCGATCTGGTGGAGATCCACCGCGAACACGGCATCGTGACCGAGTCGTGGAGTCCTCTGGGCAAGGGCGGGGATCTGCTCCGCGAACCCGCCGTCCAGTCGCTGGCCGACAAGTACGGCAAGACTCCGGCGCAGGTGGTGCTGCGCTGGCACACCCAGTTGGGGCATATTCCGATCCCCAAGTCCGCGCACCCGGACCGGCTGGCCGAAAATTTCGCCATTTTCGACTTCATGATGGAGGCCCCGGAATTGGAGCAACTGTCGGCGCTGGACCGCGGGACCAAGGACATTGCCGATGCCGACGTCTTCGGCCATTAGGCAGCCGGTCCTGCGCTTGCTGAACAAACTGCTGGCTTCGCCGGCAGCCGAGTCCCCTACCGGCGGCTGACATGCGCCGCACTCTCGCGGCCCTGGCTGTCGCCATCACTGTTGGTGCTGGCGCGTTGATGCTCGGCGGATGCCATGGGCCTGCGGGGCCGCTGCCCGAGCCGGGTGACAACATGTACCGTGGAACGCCGCCGGGGTCGGGCACGGAGCTGCGGCAGCCCGACCCGCTCGCTGACCCCGACTCCACCATCCAGGTGTTTCTCCTCAAGGGCGGCAGCGCATTCGCCGTCGTCACGTACGGGTCGTCGTCGTGCCCCGTGGTCAGTACCGGCAGGACGGTTTTGTCACCGAACCACGTGGCCATCGACGCCGTCGACACCTATGAAGATCCACGCTCGCTGGCTTGCACGGATGACCTTGCGCCGATGACACATGTTTTCGACGTTCCTCCGGACGCCGACCGCCGGCAGCCGCTGATCATCTCAATCCTGGGGCAGGACCGGCGACTCTCGTGGAACAGCCCCGCTCCGGACGTTCCACCAACGTAGGATCCCGCAAGAGAAGGATCAGGCCGGAGCGTTGGGGGGGAGGCTCCGGCCTGATCCTATTGGGGGGGGGAGGATGGCTGAGTGTCCGGCGGAGTGCCGGTGGGCGTCTCTTATTGCCAGGCTTGGTCGGCCCACGCGGCGTCACGCAGGTAGTTGCTGCCGGTGAGGTTCCAGAGGTCGTCATCCTGACCGTGCGCACCCAGTACGCCGGACTGGTCAACCTCTGAAGTTTTTTCGTTCGGGACTTCCGGCCCCCTGGATTCGGGTCCGATCGACGAAAAACCGAACGGGGTCATTTTGTCCTCTTTTCCAACAGGGAGGATTCGACTTCGGGCGACCATGCTCTGGCATAGACACCGAGTGCGGCTTCCTCCCAGGTAGTAAATCCCAGCCGGTTCATCAACAGGTGGGCCTGACAGAACGTCAGTTGCTGGGCGCTGCGGCTCACACGGGCCCGATCTGCCCGGTAGAGGTAGGAGTCAAGCGTCCTGATCCAGCGGCGGCGCCAGTTCTGCACGCTGCTCTCGTCCGCGGTGGCTGCCATCAACCGGTGCATCGGCGCCGTGCGTGCGACCAACCCTGCAGTGAGGCTGTGCCGCGCCTTCGGCGCCGAACGGCCCAACTCGGCTGTGGATACCCTCAAGTGGTTGTCCCAGCAGTACTCCCAGGACAATCTGCTGCGGTCAGGCCACTGCGGCGCCTTCGGCCCGTACATCATGGCCCAGGCCGCATCACACAGGAGCAACGAGGCCAGCGCGGAACGGCCTTGCGACTTACTGAAGCGCTGCGTGGCCCACATGGCCAGCTCGGAGGACAGTTCGAACACCTCCTCCGCCAGTTCCAACCCGTCTGGTCCGCCGAAGCGGTCCAGGTCGGCTTCCGGCACGGGGACAACGGCGTCGCCCGGGGAAGTCTGGATGGAGTTCTCGCTACCCGAGGGCAGAACGAAGTTCTCCTGGGTGGTCACGTCGGGAAGGATGTCCAGGACCCGGTCCCGGGCCGCCAGCTCAAACCTTTGGAGGCTATCGAGGATTGGACGGCGGCCCAGGAACCGGACCTTGAGGTGAGGCCCCATCTGGTCGGCGCTGTGGCTGAAGTACCAGCGGCCCACGCCTTCGCGGCGAGCGTGGGCGACCAGCGGTGTAACCAGTTCTCCTATGACGGCGTCGACTACGTCCTGCCTACCCGTGTAAATAGACAGAACCCACCAGTACGGTTTGACGTTCACCGAACTTGTCGGGCGGATGGCTGTCAGCTGGCTCATGCGCTTCTCCTGGTTCGATGTTCTGGTGGTCTTGGGGAGGGATAGTCGGCGTCATCCTGGTTGCGGAATCAGCACAGTGCCGATGAGATGGGGCGGCTTGTTACCAGTCCCAGATAAGGGCTGAAGTAGAAACGTTGACTGACTTTGCGGACTGCGGAACCGGACCTAGATCAGCGGCTACTGCCGGGGTGGCCGCGGAGACCGCCCCCAATGCAACCAGCAGCCCTGCCGCGATGCTTGCGATCTTCTTGAACATGTCATTCCCTTCACATGGCTTCGGTTCGTACGGTGGCTTATCCAGCCCAACTGCTCGGCCCGACAACTCCAAGAGTTCCGTGCTACTGCTCTGCCTGTCCAGCCAATCCACTTGCAACATCCGGACATGCCCTGATCGTGCCTTGGGGCTTGCGGTGACAGGTTCCGGACACGGCGATGAGTGGGCCATTCTCCGCGTGATTCCGCGGAAATCTGGTGGTTAGACGATTGGCCAGACAAACACCCGGAACCGGTGGCATAATGTGGCCATGGCAGGAAGTAGCAGCCTTCCGGCAGCGCAAGATCGGCCGAAGAAGTGCCTTAGACTAGCCAAAGAGCGGCCAAGCGGCGGCTGAAATAGCAAGCCCTGCGTGATACATAAATGGATCCACCGGAGGAGCGCCCCATGCTGAGCGGGACGGCATTCGAGGTCTATGAATTCGCTGTGGCCCACCCCGGCTGGACCAAGGAGACCGCGTCCACGGCCCTTGGCTACACCATCCGCGACCTCAATATTGCCATCGGAGAGCTCGTCAGCCGGCAACTGTTGCAGCAGCCGGCGCCCGATGTGGAGCGCTATGTTGCCATCTCCCCCGACGTTGCGCTCTCACAGTTGGTGGATTCCGACGAGCGGCTGCTCATCGACCTGCGCACCAAGATCAGCGGGCACCGGGCGGATATGGCCGCCCTGGTTCCCACCTATCTGGCGGCACGCAAGCGCGTCTCGCTCGATACCTCCGTGGAGGTCCTCGAAGACCCCGCGGTGATCCGCAAGCTCCTGGTGGACTACGGCCGCGACGTCGCCGAGCAGGTACTCATCAGCCAGCCCGGCTCCGGCTCCTCGGCCGATGTCCACGAGGAAGGCATCCAGAAGGATCTCGAACTGCTCCAACGCGGGGTGATCAGGAAAAACATCAGCCACGCCAGCACGCTGGACCATGTGCCCACACGTAAAGCCGTCGCCGCAATCTCCCCGGCCGGCGGCGAGTACCGTACGCTGCCCTATGTGCCGCTGAAGATCATGATCTTCGACCGCAACCTCGCCTTAATCGGGCGCCAACTGCACCCGGAAGACCGGGGCGCCCTGGTGGTCCGCGACTTCAACCTCATCCAGGTCTTCATCAATCTGTTCCATGTGGCGTGGGAGCTGGCGGACCCCTATGTGCTCGACGGGCAGGACAGCGAAGCCTCGGTCCTCAACGGCATCCAGCATGCCATCCTCAACGCCATGGCAGCCGGGTACTCGGACGAAGTGATTGCCCGCAGACTGGACATCAGTGTCCGCACCTGCCGGCGGCACATCGCCTGGATGCTGGAACAGCTTGGCGCGGACAGCCGCTTCCAGGCCGCGCTGAAGGCGCGGGACGCCGGCTGGCTCTGAGTCGAAGCACCAATAGAAAACTTCTGTTTCCTGTTTGTAACACATCGCGTTATCCTGTGTGAGTGACTTCACAGGATGCTGACCTCGACGCCCTGCCAGCTGAAACGGAAGTGGCGCTAGAACGTGCGACGGCGTCGCACCGGCACCAACACTTGTTCTCGCAGCGGGCCGCAAACATCAGGCAATCGGCCGTTCGCGACGTTTTCGACATTTCGATGCGTCCCGGCCTGGTCTCGCTGGCCGGCGGCAACCCTTACCTGCAGTCCCTGCCGCTGGACAAGATTGCCGGCATGGCGCAGCGCCTGATCGCCGAGCACGGCATGGCCGCCCTCCAGTACGGAGGCGGACAGGGCACCGAAGAGCTGCGGCGGGCGATCTGCAACGTGATGGAACACGAGGGCATCACCGGCGCAGACCCGGCGAATGTGGTGATCACGGCCGGATCCCAGTCCGCCCAAGACGTGGCGGCTAAAGTCTTCTGCAATCCGGGGGACGTGGTGCTCTGCGAGGACCCGACCTACGTGGGCGCGCTCAACACTTTCGAGGCCTACGAGGTCCAGGTGGAACCGGTCCCCATGGACGAGCACGGCCTCATCCCGTCCGAACTCCAGCGCCGTATCGAGGAGCTGCAGGGCGAGGGCCGCAGCATCAAGTTCCTGTACACGATTCCCAGTTTCAACAATCCCTCCGGCATCACGCTGGCCGCGGAACGCCGGCAGCATGTGGTGGACATCTGCCGCGAAGCAGGCATCCTGGTGCTCGAAGACAATCCCTACGGACTGCTCCGCTTCGACGGCCAGCCGCTGCAGCCGCTGCGTGCGGGCAACCCCGATGACGTGATCTACCTGGGTTCGTTCTCCAAGATCCTGGCGCCGGGCCTGCGGATCGGCTGGGCGCTGCTGCCCGATCATCTGCAGCGGAGCTTCTACCTGGCCAACGAAGCGGTCACCCTCTGCCCGCCGACGCTGAACCAGATGCTGATCACCAGCTACCTTGCCGAGCACGACTGGCTGGGGCAGATCGATACCTACCGGCAGCTGTATGCCGAGCGGTGCGCCGCCATGCTGTCCGCCCTGAAGGAGTTCATGCCGGAAGGGGCCAGCTGGACCGAACCCGAGGGCGGCTTCTTTGTCTGGGTGACCCTGCCGGAGGGCGTGGACACCTATCCGCTGCTCTACGACGCGATCGATGCCGGAGTGGTCTTCATTCCCGGGGC
>NZ_JBLKRT010000020.1:0-77690 GCF_047607445.1 Arthrobacter sulfonylureivorans | reverse complement strand
AAGAGGGGGAAACCCAAAACACCCAAAAAACCCCCCAACCCCCCCGGGCCGTTGCTCTTGGGCCGCACCGGCTAGCCCAGCAGCAGGGCCACGAGCAGGACCGCCGGGAGCGAGAGCAGCGAGCTGACGAAGATGATGTCGCGCACCAGCGTTGACTGCATCCTGAACTGGCTGGCGAACAGGAACACGTTCTGCGCCGTGGGCAAAGCGGCCATGACCACCACGCCCAGCAGCGGGACGCCGTCCAGTTGGAAGAGGAAATGCCCAACCACCCAGGCGAGAACCGGCATCAGGATCAGCTTCACCGAGATGCCCAGCGCCACGTCGGCGCGCAGGCTCCGCTGGGTCAGGGGCTTCTGTCCGTACAGGCTCATGCCGAACAGCATCAGCAGCAGGGGGATGGAAGCGTTACCCACCATTTCAATCGGCGTCCAGAGCACCTCCGGAAGGTGAAGCCCGGTCAACGACATCAGTGCCCCGACGGCGGTGGCAACCGTAACGGGGTTGAGGACGGACCTCACCACGGTGCGCCACAGCGGGACAGTGGCGGGAGCACCGCCGTCGGAAGACAGGGGCTGGACGGCCGCGGCCTTCCGTTGGCACCAGGCGAAAATGGACAAGTAGATCGGCGCGATGACCAGCAGTTGGGCCAGCAGCACCGAGACCACCGGGTCTGCGCTGCCCACCGCGTAGAGGGCGATGGGCACGCCGATGTTCCCGGCGTTCACGTAGGTGGAGGCCATGGCCCCGCCGGCCGTTTGGGCGGCTGAGCGCCGCAGCGCGAAGCGGCTGAACAGTGCATAGACTGTGCCGGCAACAGCCGCCGTGATCAAGGCAATCGGGGTGTAGACGCCGATCACCGACGCGAGGTCCGTGTCCGCGAGCAACACCAGCATCAGCGCCGGATTCGTGATGTAGAAAATAACCGGCGTGAGCCCGCGCTGCATCTCCGGCGCCTTTTGCGGCAAGATGGCGGCGGCCGCGAAGCCCACCGCCACGATGACCAGCACTACGCCGAAGCCGAGCAGCACTCCTTCCACGGAACCTCCTTCACATCACGGCAATGTCCGGCCGGCCCAGGAGTGGCCGACCGGACAGAGCCTTGCACGGTAGAACGGAAAAATCCGCCCGCCCCGCGGTGTGCGGAGCGGGCGGAAGGTCCTAGCGGACCAAGCAGGGGCGTTTGGGATCGAATTCCCAGCCCTGCACCAGGTACTGCATGGAGACGGCGTCGTCGCGCGCGCCGAGGCCGTGCTCCAGGTAAAGCGCGTTCGCTTCGGCCAGCCGGTCGCGGTCGAGTTCGACGCCCAGGCCCGGGGCCTGCGGGACCTTGATCTCCCCGTCGCGGATCTGCAGCGGCTGCTTGGTCAGGCCTTGGCCGTCTTGCCAGATCCAGTGCGTGTCCAGCGCGGTGATCTCACCGGGGGCAGCCGCGCCAACCTGGGTGAACATGGCCAGCGAGATGTCGAAGTGGTTGTTCGAATGCGAGCCCCAGGTCAGGCCGAATTCGTTGCACAACTGTGCCACCCGGACGGAGCCGGCCATGGTCCAGAAGTGCGGGTCGGCCAGCGGGATGTCGACGGCGTTGGTGCGCACCGCGTGGGCCATTTCGCGCCAGTCGGTGGCGATCATGTTCGTGGCTGTCTGCAGGCCGGTGGCCCGGCGGAACTCCGCCATCACCTCGCGGCCGGAGAACTTGCCTTCGGCGCCGCACGGGTCTTCGGCGTACGCCACCACACCCTGCATGCGCTTGCCCAGTCGGATGGCGTCCTGCAGCAGCCAGCCGCCGTTCGGATCCAGCGTGATGCGGGCGTCCGGAAAGCGCTGCTTGAGCGCGGTCACCGCGTCGACTTCCAGGTCGCCGGCCTGGACGCCGCCCTTGAGCTTGAAGTCCTGGAAGCCGTAGCGGGCCTGCGCGGCCTCAGCCAGGCGGACCACCGCCTCCGGCGTCATCGCCTCTTCCCGGCGGACGCGTTCCCAGTCGTCCGCACCGTCCGGTTCGCGCAGGTACGGCAGGTCGGTGGCGTCGGGGTTGCCCACGTAGAACAGGTAGCCGAGCATCGGCACCGCGTCGCGCTGCTGTCCGTCGCCGAGCAGTTCGGCCACGGGCACGCCCAGGAACTGGCCGTGCAGGTCCAGCAGCGCCGATTCGATGGCGGTCACGGCGTGCACTGTGGTGCGCAGGTCGAAGGTCTGCAGGCCGCGGCCGCCGGAGTCGCGGTCGGCGAAGGCGGCGGCGATTTCACGCAGCAGGCTGCGGAAACGGGCCACCGGGCGGCCGGTGATCATGGCGCCGGCGTCCTCGACGGTGGCGCGGATCTTCTCGCCGCCGGGGACTTCGCCCAGGCCGGTGCGGCCATCGGAATCGGTCACGATGACCACGTTCCGGGTGAAGAACGGACCGTGTGCGCCGGAGAGGTTCAGCAGCATCGAGTCGTGCCCGGCGACCGGGACGACCTCGACGGCGGCAATCGTGGGTTGGTTGCTCATGCTTTACTCTCCTGCGCGTTCGATGGTGCCGTCGATGCGCCGGTTCAGCTGCCACGGGTTGGACTGCTGCAGCGGGGCCGGCAGCAGGGCGTCCGGGATGTTCTGGTAGGCCACCGGGCGGAGGAACCGTTCGATCGCCAAGGTGCCCACCGACGTCGTGCGGGTGTCCGAGGTTGCCGGGAACGGGCCCCCGTGGACCATGGCGTGTCCCACTTCGACGCCGGTCGGCCAGCCGTTGGCCAGGATGCGGCCTGCCTTGCGCTCCAAGACCGGCAGCAGCGGGGCGACCGTGGCCTGGTCCTCATCGGTCATGTGCAGAGTGGCGGTCAGCTGGCCTTCCAGCCGCTTGGCGGCCGCGAGCAGATCGTCCGTGGAGGTGTAGCGGACCATCAGCGACGCCGCGCCGAAGATTTCCTCGTGCAGCACGTTGTTGGAGAGGAACGTGGGGACGTCGGTGCCGAACACGGCCGGGGCCGGGGCGTTCTGCGTGGCTCCGGCCTGGCCGCGGGCCACCAACTCCACACCATCCTGCTTGCCTAGCGAATCGACGCCGGCGGTCCAGGACTCAGCGATGCCGCGGGTCAGCATGGTTTGTCCGGCGGACGGGGCCATGGCGCGGTTCACGGCAGCGGCGAAGGCATCGCCCGTTTCGCCGGCGGGGACGAAGACCAGGCCCGGCGCGGTGCAGAGCTGGCCGCTGGAGCCGGTGACCGAGCCGACGTAGGCTGCGGCCAGCGCGTCCAGATCGCCCTTGAGCGCGCCGTCGAAGAAGAACACCGGATTGATCGAGCTCATCTCGGCGTAGACCGGGATCGGTTCCGGCCGGGCGGCGGCGGTGGCCACCAGAGCGGTGCCGCCGGAGCGGGAGCCGGTGAAGCCGACGGCCTTGATCGCCGGGTCGGAGACCAGCGCCTGGCCGATGCTGGCGCCGGGTCCGTAGATCAGCGAGAACACACCCGGGTGCAGACCGGAGTCGCGGACCGCGTCGGCAATGGCATGGCCGACGATTTCGCTGGTGCCCGGGTGGGCATTGTGGGCCTTGAAGACCACCGGGCAGCCGGCCGCCAAAGCCGAGGCGGTGTCGCCGCCGGCGGTGGAGAAGGCCAGCGGGAAGTTGCTGGCGCCGAACACGGCGACCGGGCCCAGCGGAACCTTGCGCTGACGGATGTCGGCTCGCGGCATCGGCTGGCGGTCCGGCTGGGCCGGATCGATGCGGACGCCGCGGTGGTCGCCCTGGCGGACCACGGCGGCAAAGAGGCGCAGCTGGCCGGTGGTGCGGCCGCGTTCACCATTCAGCCGGGCAGCGGGGAGCCCGGTTTCGGCCATTGCACGCTCAACCAGCTCTTCACCTACGGCCTCGATGTTGTCGGCGATCTTCTCGAGAAAAGCGGCGTGTGTTTCCGGATCCAGCGAGCTGAAGGAATCGAAGGCTTCCTCGGCGGCGGCCGTGGCGGTGGCGAGCTGGGCAGCGTCAATCAGGCTGTAGGCCGGTTCGAGGGTTTCGTTGGTGGCAGGGTCGAAGCCGTTGACGGTACCGCCGGTGCCGGTGACGGATTCGCCGGCGATGATCGAATGGCCTGTCAGTGTTGTCTGCGTGGTGGGCATCGGGTGCTCCTTCTTTACTGCTTCTCTACTGCGGATGGTCGACGGTGGCTGAGGGCCGGAAAGCGGCCGCCCGTCCCGGGGCAGCCGCTTCGGGCCAAGGCGGCGAACGCTAGGCGTTCTGCAGGGCAGCGTCCGCCGGGCGGATGCCGGCTGCATCGATCAGGGACGACAGGTCGGCGATGTCCTGCTCGGTCAAGTCCTGCAGCGGCGGACGGACCAGGCCACCGTCGCGGCCGACGGCCTTCAGGCCGCCCTTGACGATGGAGACGCCATAGCCCTTGACCCGGTCACGGATCTCCAGGTACGGAAGCACGAAGCGGTTGAGCTTCTCGGTCACGGCATCGCGGTCCTGGTTGCGGACGTCGCGGTAGAAGTCCAGTGCGAACTCCGGCACGAAGTTGTACATGGCGGAGGAGTAGGTGCTCATGCCCAGCTGCAGCAAAGGCAGAGCGAAGGTCTCCGCGGTCGGCAGGCCGCCCAGGTAGAACAGTCGGTCGCCGTTTTTGGCGTACACCTTGGTGAGGTGCTCAATGTCGCCCAGGGCGTCCTTGAACCCGATGAAGTTCTTGTGCCGGTCGGCCAGCGCAGCCACGGTGTCCGCGGAGTAGATGGCGTTGGCGCGGTTGTAAACGATGACGCCAACGTTGGTGGCGGCGCAGACGGCGGACACGTGGGCCAGCAGGCCCGCCTGGTCGCATTCGGTCAGGTACGGAGGCAGCAGCAGCAGCCCTTCGGCGCCAGCAGCCTCGGCGTCCTTGGCGTTCTGGATCGCCTGGGCGGTGGAGCCGCCGGCGGAGGCAAGCACGGGAACCCGGCTGCCGGCTTCCTCTACGGCCATGCGCACCACCCGGGCGGCCTCGGCCGGGGTCAGGCTGAAGCCCTCGCCAGTGCCGCCGGCGGCAAACAGCCCGGCAACATCGAAGCTGGACTGCCACTCCAAGTGCTTACGGTAGGCAGCTTCGTCAATGTTCAGTTCCGCGTCAAAGGCAGTGACCGGGAAGGACAGCAACCCGTCCTTGAGCTTGTCCGCGAGTTCTTGGGGCGTGTACTGAGCCACGTGCATCTTCCTTTGCGATGGTGCCGGTAGCGGCGGGGTTGACTGCGTTGGTTCCACCCTAGGAATCCCAGACGATGCCTGTCCAAGCCCACTTTTGTATGGATTGATGCACGAAGAGTATTACCCAGTGGGGCCTCTACCGCGGTCTCGGATCCCGGCGCAGCTATGCGGCTTTGGTCCAGACGGTGTCCAGCATCCTGCGTAGCGCAGGGTTGTGCGAGTTACGGCCCCAGATGGCGTGCAGTTCCACCGAGTCTGGGGCCAGCCCGGGCAGATGCAAGTAGCTGACGCCGTCGACGCCCAACAGCTGGGCCGACTCGGGCACGAAGGCGACCCCGCGGCCGGCCGCGACCAGCGCCACCATGGTGAGGATCTGGCTGACGGTGTGAACCACGTTGCCGTGCTCGATCGGTAGCTGGCGCACCACCAGATCGTAGAAATAGCGCGCCTTGATCGGTGAATGCATGATCAGCGGCACGTCCTTCAGGTCTGCCATGGCAAGCGGTCGGGCGAGCCGGTCCAGAGGATGTCCGCTGGGAACAGCCAGCATGAGGTTCTCCGAGAGCAGGAGATGCGATTCGAATAAGTCCGTATCAAAGGGCGGACGGGCCAGGCCCAAATCGAGGTCGCCGTCCATGATGGCCCGGATTTGTTCTCCAGTCACCAGTTCTTCGAGCACGACGTCGACATCGGGCAGCTCTTGCGTAATTTCGTCGAGCAAAGAGCCCAGCAGGCTGAAAGCGGTGGCGGCCGTGAAGCCAATGCGTATTTCACCTGCCCGGCCGGCAGCAATGCGGCGCGCCGTTCGGGGCGCCCGGTCGGCCGACACTACTAGCTTCCGTGCCTCCGCGAGAAAGGCGTGCCCGGCTGCGGTCAGCGCTACCTTGCGGTTGTCCCGCTCCAGAAGTTCCACGCCAATACTGCGCTCCAGTTTCTGGATCTGCCGGCTGAGCGGCGGCTGAGTCATGCTCAGCCGCTCAGCGGCTCTTCCGAAATGCAGTTCTTCGGCGACCGCGATGAAACTGCGCGCCTGGTCCAGAGTGAACATGATGCCTTTCCAGTATCATTCAATGCACGAATGGGCTTGGACATGCATCATAGTCTTTTTCTAAGCTCGATGACCGAGCCACGAGTGACCTGCTTCATATGAGCCGTGTCACGGCTGAGAACCGTTCGAACATCGCTGTTCATCGAGCAAGGAGCCCGAAGTGAAAGCACTCTCCATCCGCCGGACCGTCCTCGGTCTGACCGCTGCCTCTGCTGCGCTTGCGTTGACCGCTTGCGGCGGCAACGTGGGCGGCGCAGCCTCCGAAGGCGGAGAATTCCCCGCCGGTCCGATCACCCTGACCGTCGGCCAGGCTCCGGGCGGGTCGACTGACCTGATCGCGCGCACCGCGGCCGAAGGTATGGCGGACGAGCTCGGCGTCGCTGTTCCGGTGGTGAACAAGCCCGGTGCCAACGGCGCCCTCGCAACCCAGGAAGTCGCGGCCATGGAGCCTGACGGACAGAATCTCGTCCTGCTGAATGCCTCGCTGATCACTATCACTCCGCTGGCAGTGTCTGAAGAAGAAGCCGTCACGCTGGACGATCTGGAGGTCATCAAGGGTCTGTCCCAGGACGACTACGTGTTGGTGGCCAGCGCCGACTCCGGCTTCGAGAGCCTGGACGACATCAAGAACAGTTCCAAGAAGCTGACCTTCGGCACCACCGGCGTGGGCACCGGCTCGCAGCTGTCACAGGCCATTCTGTTTGCCCAGGCGGAGATCGAGGGCACTGCGGTTCCGTTCGATTCGGGTTCGCCTGCACTGACCGCGGTCATGGGCAACCAGGTCCAGCTGGCCACCATCCAGCTCGGCGAAGCCAAGCCGCAGATCGATGCCGGCACCGTCAAGCCGATCGTCGTCTTCTCCGACGAGCGCAACACCTTCCTGCCCGACGTCCCCACCGCCATCGAAGAAGGCTACGAGGTCCCGGTGTCCCAGTACCGCGCCCTGGCTGCGCCGAAGGGGCTGCCGGAGGACGTGAAGGAGAAGCTGGTTGCGTCCGTCGAGGCCGCCCAGGCAACAGACAGCTACAAGGCCTTCAACGAGAAGAACATGCTGACCCCCAAGGAGATCTCCGGCGAGGAAGTCGTCCAGCAGTGGAACGACTTGGCTGCCAAGTACAAGGAGCTCACCGAGAAGTACGACATCTCGCTGGCCGGCGAGTAGCAATACCCACGTAAGGCCGACCCGCCTTCACAGCGAATCGAGTTAACCATGACGCCCCACCGCGAGACGCCAGCAGAAGGCAGTGAGTCAGTCGACGTCTTCGACGACGACCTGACGCCGGAGCAACTGGCCGCCCAATGGCAGGCCGAGGCCCCGCCGCCGGCAGGACCTATTGCCAACCTCGCATCATCACTCGTGGTGCTCGCGCTGGGCGTGGCGGGGCTCGTCATGTCGATCGGGCTGGGGCTGGGAACTCCCTCCCAGCCCCGGCCTGGAATGTGGCCGTTCGTGGTCAGCCTGATCATCGCCGTCCTCGCGCTCGCCCAACTGATAGTTGGGCGGCGCGGGGGCCACGACGGCGAGAAATTCTCCAAACTGTCCTGGCTGGCGGCCATCGGTTTCGCGACCCTTTTGGCGATGGTCTGGCTGATGCCGGTCATCGGCTTCGAGATCCCCGCCTTGCTCCTCTGCTTGATCTGGATGAAGTTCCTCGGCGGGGAAACCTGGCGCGGAGCCATCCTGTACTCCTTGCTGGTTGTCGCAGCCTTCTACGGCATCTTCATCCTGGCCTTGGGAACCTCCATTCCCCACCTGTTCTAGCGGGCTGTGCGTTCCCACGGTGTCGGCGCTGCCGGCCACCGGCGGGCCCTCGACCCACCCTTGCACCACTGATCCAAAGGTCTTCGCATGGATTTCCTGCAACCGGTCATCGACGGCTTCGGCGTCGTCCTGATGCCCTCCAACCTGCTGTACTGCCTGCTGGGCGTTGTCATCGGCATGCTCATCGGCGTCCTGCCGGGCCTCGGCCCCGCGGCGACCATCGCCATCCTGCTGCCGCTGACGTACGGAATCGAGCCCGTCACGGCCATCATCATGCTGGCCGGCATTTTCTATGGTGCGCAATATGGCGGCACCATCACCTCGGTGCTGCTCCGGCTGCCGGGCGAGGCCAGTTCCGTGGTCACCGTCTTCGACGGCTACCAGCTTGCCCGCAAGGGCAAAGCCGGAACAGCTCTGGGCATTGCAGCCATCGGCTCGTTCATCGGTGGCACCGTGGCCATCATCGGACTTACCTTCCTGGCCCCACTGGTGGCCAGCTTTGCCCTCGACTTCGGGCCTCCGGAGTACGCAGCGCTGGCGCTGGTCGGCATTCTGCTGGTGGCCACCATCAGCAACGGCGCAAAGATCAAGGCCCTGATTGCGGCCGCATTCGGCCTGCTGCTGGCCACCGTGGGACGCGACGTCTTCACGGGCGCCGAACGCTTCACCTTCGGCAACCTGAGCCTGGCCGACGGCATCGACTTCGTCCCGGTGGCCATGGGCCTGTTCGGCGTCGGGGAGATTCTCTATAACCTGGAAGAACGCCACCGCGCGGCCCAGGCACCGGCAACCGTGGCCAACGTGTGGCCGTCCAAGAAGGACCTGAAGCAGTCCTCCGGTGCCATTGGGCGCGGCTCGGTGCTGGGCTTCTTCCTGGGCATCCTGCCTGGCGGCGGTGCCACTATCTCCTCGCTCGCTGCCTACGCGGTGGAGAAGAAGCGCGCCAAGAACCCGGAGCGTTTCGGCAAGGGAGCCGTCGAAGGCGTTGCCGGCCCGGAGACCGCCAACAACGCCGCGGCCACCAGCTCCTTCATTCCGCTGCTGACCTTGGGCATCCCCGCCAACGCCACCATGGCCATCATCTTCGGCGCATTGCTCATCCAGGGCGTGACCCCGGGACCGCAGCTGATGGTCGACAACCCGGACCTGTTCTGGGGCGTGGTGAACTCCATGTACATCGGCAACATCCTGCTGCTGATCATGTCCATTCCGCTGGTCGGTCTGTTCGTCCGCATCCTGCGGGTGCGTGCCGCCATCCTGGCGCCGATTACCGCCCTGATCACCCTGCTGGGCGCCTACACCATCCGCAACTCGATGTTCGACGTGCTGCTGGTGGTCCTCTTTGGCGCCGTCGGCTACCTGATGAAGAAGTTCGGCTTCGAGCCGGGGCCGCTGGTACTGGCCTTCGTGTTGGGTGCCCTGCTGGAGTCGAGCCTGCGGCGTTCGCTGCTGGTGCTCGAAGGCGACGTCGCCGGATTCATGGGGCGGCCGATCTCCGCCACGTTGCTGGTGGTCTTCGTGCTGGTCGCCGTCTGGCCAATGGTCAAGTCAGCCATGGATCGCCGGAAAAACTCCCTGACCTCTTCCCCCACCACATCTAAGGAGAACGTATGAGCATCCTGGTCGGTTATGTACCCACCCCGGTCGGCGAGGCGGCCGTGTCCGCCGGGATCGCGGAAGCCAAGCTCCGCGGCGAAGAGTTGCTGATCGTCAACTCCACCCGGGAAGGGGCCTTGGTCGACAAGACCGTCGCCTCCGAGAACGACATCCTGCGGCTGAAGTCGGCGGCCGAAGCCGCCGGTGTGACTGCCGAAGTGTTGCGCCCGACGCACCGCGACGACTTGGCCGAGGAGATCCTTGAGCTGGCCCGCGAACGCGAGGTCTCCCTGATCGTCATCGGCCTGCGCCAGCGCAGCCAGGTAGGCAAGTTCATCATGGGGTCGCACGCCCAGCGCATCCTGCTGCAGGCCGACCGGCCGGTGCTGGCAGTGAAGGCCGCTGACTAGCCCATCGGGCTGACATTCCAACACGAAAATACGCGAAGCGGCAGCAGGCACCAGCCAGCTGCCGCTTCGGCGTTCACCGCGGTGCGCCCGTCCGGATTCAGCTCCCCGCCGGGCTCAGCGTCCAGCGGTGACGTCCAACCCCAAAATGCGGCGCGCCCGTTCGCTGTCGCTGGATCGGAAGCCCGAGGGTGCTCGTTGCCCGTCCAGTGCGGGCATCAAGCCGCGCAATGTCCGCTGCCAGCCCTCGAAACGCGTCGGGAAGCAGGCGCGGAGGACTTCCAGCAGGATCGAAACCGAGGCCGAGGCGCCGGGCGAGGCGCCCAGCAGGCCGGCCAGTGTGCCGCCCGCGCTGACAACAACTTCCGTGCCAAAGCCTGTGATCGACCCGTGGCCGCCCACCCGCTTGACTGTCTGCACGCGTTGGCCCGCAGTCAACAACTCCCAATCGGCCCCGTCGGCTTGCGGAACAAACTCCCGCAATGCCGCCAGTCGCCCGTCGACGGACTGCAGGATCTGCCGGACCAAGTAGCTGACCAGGGACGCATTGGTCCCGGCTGCCGATAGCAACGTACCCAGGTTCCCCGGCGTGACAGAACGCGGCAGGTCGCTCACAGCGCCAGTCTTGAGGAAGCGTGGCGAAAAAGCCGCGAACGGGCCGAACAGCAGATACTCCCGGCCGCCGACGATCCGCAGATCCAGGTGCGGCACGGACACCGGCGGTGTCCCGGGCGCCGCGTGCCCGTAGACCTTGGCACGATGCCGGGCCACCAGCGCCGGATTGTCGGTGCGCAGGAACCGGCCGCTGATGGGGAAGCCGGCGTAGCCCCGGATCTCCGGGATTCCGGCCCTCTGGAGCAGCGGCAGCGTCCCGCCGCCGGCACCGACGAACACGTGCTTGGCCCGCAGGCGCCGGCGTCCGGAGGGGGTCTCGACGTCGAGCATCCAGTGCTGACCCGCCTGCCAAAGGTTGGCCACCCGGTGGCGGAACCCCACCATGCACCCGCTCTCGGAGAGCGCAGTGGCCAGCCGGGCGGCGATGGCCCCGTAGTTCACGTCCGTTCCGCCGGCATTTCGGGTGACCGCAACAGCTGGTCCGGCCTGGCGGTCGGCGAACATCAGCGGAAGCCACTGGGCCAGCTGCTCTGGGACGTCGCTGTAAACGGTGCCGTCAAACAGCGGGTGGCCGGACAACGCGCGGTGCCGCGCGCGGAGATAGTCCACGCCGTCAGCGCCGCGCGCGAAGCCGAAGTGTGGCACTGTGCGGATGAAGCTCGCAGGTTCCGTGAGGTGCCCGGTTTCCACTAGATGGGCCCAGTACTGCAGCGAGGCCTGGAACTGTTCATTGATGCTGATGGCGCTGCCAGGATCCACGCTGCCATCCGGACGGCGCGGCGTGTAGTTGAACTCGCACAGGCCGGCGTGGCCGGTGCCGGCGTTGTTCCATGCATTGGAACTTTCCCGCCCGGCTTCATCCAGTCCTTCGAGCAGGGCGATGCTCCACGTCGGTTCCAGTTCGCTGAGCAGGGCGCCGAACGTGGTGCTCATGATGCCCGCCCCAATCAGGACGACGTCGAACTCTTCGGCCGGGGAACCGGCGGATCCTGTCATGGCTGCCTTTCTAGGTGCGGAGGACGGGGCCAGCCCAGCAGATGGGCACGTGGATTTCGGGCCGCGTCAGTGTCCCGATTCGCGCTCCAGCCGGTGCCGAGAGTTGACCAGGTGGGCGCGCATTGCGGCCGCGGCTGCCATCGCATCGCCGGACTCGACGGCGGACAGCACCGCTGCATGCTCGGCGGCTACCTCGGCAAGGCGAGTGGTCTCGCCTTCGTCCGCGCTGGTCTCCAGCCGGTAGCGGGGCATGGCAATCATGGCCGGACCGAGCGCCGCAATCGCGTCCTGCAGGTAGGGATTGCCGCTGGCCTCGGCGACGGTCCGGTGGAACTCGAAGTCGTGGGCCAGTGCCGCGGCCGGGTTGGAGCCGGAACGGGAGAAATCGGCGTTTGCGGAGCGCAGGGCTGCCACCTGATGATTGGTCCGCCGGACGGCGGCCAAGGCTGCGGCTTCGCTCTCCACACCGGTGCGGAATTCCACCAGTGCGCGCCGATCCTGCAGGGTCCGCACCGGACGGGTGGTCCGCGATGCGTCCGGCTCCACCGGCGGGGTCAGCGCAAAGCTGCCGCTGCCGCGCCGGGTGTGCACCAGCCCCTCGGCCTGCAGCCGCGTGATGGCCTCGCGCACCACCGTACGGCTCACCCCGTGCTCGGCGATCAGCGTGCTCTCACTGGGCAGCTTGTCGCCCGGGGCGATCTCGCCGTCGACAATCCGCCGGCGCAACTCGTCGACCAGGGCTGTCGTCAGATTCGGTTTCATCGCTCCCGTACCCTTCGTTCTGAGAAATGGGGGAACGACGGCGGTGCGGGGCACCGCCGTCGTTACGTGGACCATGCGCGGGGCCGGGTTAGGCGCGGCCAAACTCCACGCTGTCCGTGGTCCAGGCGCGGGCCTGGTCGCTGAAGGTGAAGCCGAGGCCGGGGCGGTCCGGAACGATCATCCGGCCGTCGCGGGTCTCAAGGCGCTCGTTGAAGAGCGGGTCGAGCCAGTCGAAATGCTCCACCCACGGCTCACGCGGGTAGGTGGCGGCCAGGTGCAGGTGGATCTCCATCGCGAAGTGCGGGGCCAGGTCCAGTCCGGCCTGGTCCGCCAGTGTGGCCAGCCGGAGGAACTGGGTGATGCCGCCGACGCGCGGCGCATCGGGCTGGATGATGTCGCAGGCCCGGGCGGCGATCAGCCGTTCGTGCTCGGCGACCGAGGCCAGCATTTCGCCGGTCGCAATCGGCGTGTCCAAAGCGGCTGCAAGGGCGGCGTGGCCCTCGGCGTCATAGGCGTCCAGCGGCTCTTCGATCCAGACCAGGTCGAACTGCTCCAGGCGGCGTCCCATGCGCAGGGCGGTGGCGCGGTCCCACTGCTGGTTGGCATCCACCATCAGCGGCACGTCGTCGCCAATGTGCTCTCGAACAGCTGCAACACGGCGCAGGTCCTCCGCAGTGTCGGGCAGGCCGACCTTGATCTTGATGCCGCCGATGCCTTCCTCGATCGAGCGGCTGGCGCGCTCCTTGACCTCCTCGATGGAGGCGTTCAAGAAGCCGCCGGAGGTGTTGTAGGTCCGGACCGAATCCCGGTGCGCGCCCAGGAACTTGGCCAGCGGCAGGTCGGCCCGCTTGGCCTTGAGGTCGTACAGCGCAATGTCCAGGGCTGCCAGGGCCTGGGTGGCGACGCCGGAGCGGCCCACCGAGGCGCCGGCCCAGAGCAGCTTGTTGTAGAGCTTGGCGATGTCGTTGGGGTCCTCGCCGATCATCGTCTCGGCGACTTCCTTGGCGTGAGCGTACTGGGCGGGTCCGCCGGCGCGCTTGGAGTAGCTGAAGCCCAAGCCCTGATGGCCCTGTTCGGTGGTGATCTCGGCAAACAGGAAGACCACCTCGGTCATCGGCTTCTGGCGCCCGGTGAAGACCTTGGCGTCGGAAATCGGGGTGGCCAGCGGCAGCGTGGCGGTAGAGAGCTTGACGTGCCGGATGGCATCGGGTGTGTAGGGCATGGCGATCCTTACGCGGGATGTGCAGATGAACTCATCCTACAAGTAAGTAACTTGCCCTACAAGTAGCAGGAGGTTGAGGAGCCGCTTCAGCCCAACAGGCCGGCCAGCCCCCCGACGATCTCCTCGGTGGTGGCCGCGGCTTCCCTCAGTGCCGAGGCCACCAGCCGCTCTTGGCCGGACGTGAGTTTCGCGAGCGGCAATGAAACCGAGAGTGCGTCGACGCCGCCTGTGCCGCAATCCACGGCAACCGCCACGCAGGCAATTCCCAAGGTGTTCTGTTCGCGTTCTACTGCGTAGCCCCTGCGCCGCACTGCAGCCAGCTCCCGGGAGAGGAGCGCGTGCGAGATGATCGTCCTGCCGGTCAGGGCGGCCAGGTCGGCTGGCAGCTGGGCGCGTAAGGCGGCAGGGTCCAGTGTGGCCAGTGCAGCCTGCCCAAGGGCGGTTGCGTGAGCCGGCAATCTGCGGCCCACCCTTGTGACTGTCCGCTCCCGGCCAGGCGCCTCCCACGTGGCCAAGTAGACAATGTGGCCGCCGTCGAGCCGGCCGAAGTTGACGGTGCCGCCCACCTGTTTACCGAGCAGGCCGAGTTGGGGCCGGATGACCTTCAGCAGCGGATCCGCATCCAGGTAGGTGGTCCCGGCCAGCAGGGCGCGAATGCCAATGCTGTAGGTGGTCCGGGACGGATCAGTTCGCACCCAACCGGCCTCGACCAGGGTCCGGAGCAGCGCGTAGATGCTGCTCCGCGGGGCGTTCAGGACAGAGCACAGCTCCCGGATGGTGACGGGTGCATTGCCGCGGGCCGCGAGAACTTCGAGGATGTCGATGGTGCGGGCGGCGGATTTCACTTCCCGTACTCCGGTGAGCGGTTGCCCGGAGGGCTCGGTCATAACACCCCTTTCATGCTGGCATGAATCATCCTAGGGGCGGCATGACGTCGGCGGCAGCGCCCAGAGCTTGAACGGCAGTCCGGGCGCCGCCGGGATCAACTCACCGGGGTGACCAGCGAAGCATCCCGTAGGTAGCTGCGCAGGTTCTCCAGCGTCAGGGCCGCCATGTCGGCGCGGGTCTCCCGGGTTCCGCTGCCGAGGTGCGGGAGCAGGACAACGTTCTCCAGGTTCATGAGCTCCGCCGGGACATGGGGCTCAGACGCGAAGACATCCAGTCCGGCACCGGCCAAGCGGCCCTCCTGCAACGCTGAGACCA
Source organism: Arthrobacter sulfonylureivorans (assembly GCF_047607445.1). Classification (GTDB taxonomy): domain Bacteria; phylum Actinomycetota; class Actinomycetes; order Actinomycetales; family Micrococcaceae; genus Crystallibacter; species Crystallibacter sulfonylureivorans_A. The sequence goes on along the minus strand of NZ_JBLKRT010000020.1, from coordinate 62,927 downwards.
AGGCTTCTTCGTCCACCACGGTGCCGCGGGCAATATTGACCAAGTAACCCTCCGGGCCAAGCTTGGCCATCACATCGGCGTCCACCAGCTTGGCGGTCTCGGGGCCTCCGGCCGCGGCAATGATCAAGACGTCCACGGCTTCGGCCAGTTCGGCCGGTGAGGCTTGGTATCTGTAGCCGGAACCTTCGACGGTGCGGCGGTTGTGGTAGTGGATTTCGCAGCCGAAGGCTTCCAGCCGTGTGGCGATGGCCCTGCCGATCCGGCCGAGGCCGAGGATGCCGACCTTTTTGCCGGAGGCACGCGTGGTCAGCGGAAAGGACGGGCTTGATTCCCACTCGCCGCGACGGACAAACCTGTCGGCTGCGGTGGTCTTGCGCAGTACATCCAGGTAGAGGGCCAGAGCAGTGTCTGCCACGCAGTCGGTGAGTACGTCGGGGGTGTTGCTGATCGGGATGTTGCGGTCGTTGGCCTGCGCGACGTCGGTCGCATCGTAGCCCACGCCAAAGTTCACGATCGCCTCCAGGTTTGGCAGCTGGCGCATCAGGTCGGTGTCCACACCGAACCTGCCGGAGCAGACCGCTACCCGGATGCCGGCGGCGTGCCGCTCCAGGAAATCCGGGCGTTCGGGGCCATCCGGGAGCCGCACGGCTCCGAACTCGTCGGCCAGCGCAGCCGCCACGGTGGGATTCACCGGTCCGACCTGCAGGATCTGCTCGCCGCGGATGGCGGTGTGGTTCTCGGCCTGCGCCGAAGTGTGGGTACTCATGCCAAGAACAGTAAGAAACCCGGCGATTCACGTCCAACACACAGATTGCATTGATCAATACCCCTGGGGCATGGATTCAATTCCGCCGCGGAACGCCGCGGAATACGGCGCTTCCGGAAGGCGTTCCGCGGCAGTTTCGGACGCGAGGCGAAAATCCCACTCTTGACGTGTGGTGATCGCGCTCACAAAGCTAGTGCTTGCACATCCAACCGCCGGCTTCATATGTAGACAAGTCCGGCTCCTATCATTCGCTCCTTCGGAGGAAACAATGACGTTTGAATCCATTACCAGGTCGTCTGGAACGACTGGTACGACCAAGCGCCGCCGCCTGAGTCTGGCCGTGGCAACTGCAGCGGTCGGCGGCACCATGGTGCTCAGCGGCTGCTCGGTGGCCAACTCGGAGAACGCAGCCGGTGGTGCCACCGGTGCTGCTTCGGAAACCCTCCGCGTGGTGCTCCAGCAGGAACCGCCTACGCTGGAGCCCTGCGAATCAAATCTGACGAGCACCGGCGTGGTCGACCGGTCCACCATCACCGAACCACTTGTTGAGCGCAACCCGACCACCGGTGAACTGGAGCCCAAGCTCGCCACCGAGTGGAGCTCGGAAGACGACACCGTTTGGACGTTCAAGCTCCGCGAGGGCGTGACCTTCCACGACGGCAGCGACTTCACCGCAGAGGACGCCGCCCATACCATCGAGCGCGCGGTCAACTCCAAGCTGGGCTGCAACGTGGAGGGCTACGTCTTCGGCGACGACGACCTCGGCGTCGAGGTGGTTGATGACACCACACTGAAGGTGACTGCCGCCGCCGCGGACCCGATCCTCCCGCTGCGCCTGTCCTTCCTGGAAGTAGTCCCGAGCGAGACCTCGGACACTGAGAAGGTCCGCGAACCGATCGGCACCGGCCCCTACCAGTTGGACGAGTGGCAGGCCGGCCAGAAAATCACCGTCTCCGCGTATGACGGTTACTGGGGCGAGAAGCCGGCCTACGCGACCGCCGAGTACCAGTGGCGATCCGAAGGCAGTGTTCGCGCCGCCATGGTCACCTCCGGCGAGGCCGACATCGCGATGGGCTTGAGCCCCGAGGACAACATCGGCGATCTGGGCGTGCCGTACCCGAACAACGAGACCGTCGCGCTGCGCATGCACAACGACAAGGCTCCGTTCACCGACATCCGCGTCCGCGAGGCCGTCAACTACGCCATCGACAAGGAAGGCATCGTGTCCAGCCTGTACGGCGGACGCGACGTGGTGGCCGCACAGTTGGTGCCGGAAGGAGTTGTTGGCCACAACGCGGCCCTCGAGGGCTGGCCTTACGATCCGGAGAAGGCCAAGTCCCTGGTTGCCGAGGCCAAGGCCGACGGAGTCGATACCAGTGCCCAGATCAGCCTGATTGTCCGTTCCGCCCAGTTCCCCAAGATCGAGGAACTCGGCCAGGTCATCCAGGAACAGCTCACCCAGGCCGGCCTGAACGTCAAGCTGAAGATGATGGAAACCAGCCAGCACCTGCAGTACCAGGTGCGACCCTTCGTCGAGGACGAAGGCGCGATCCTGCACATGACCCAGCACGGCAACCAGGCCGGCGATGCCGCCTTCACGGTGGACCAGTACATGTTGACCAACGGTGCGCAGAGCGCATTTGGCACCCCCGAGCTGGACAAGCTGATCAAGGAGGCAGATGCGGCAACAGGCCCTGACCGGCAGGCCGCGTTTGAAAAGGTCTTCACGGCCCAGAACGAGGACGTTGTGCAGTTCGCCCACATCGCGCACCAGACCGGCATGATCGGGAAGGCCGCCGGCGTGAACTACGAGCCGAACTCGTCCAGCGGCGACGAGCTGCGCCTGGCCGAGATCACCCCCGCCCAGTAGTCCTCGCGGCTACCGCAGTTTGAGAAGGAGAGGGAAGCCGTGCTGACCTATCTACGGAAACGGATCATTTCCAGTGCCTTGCCGCTGGTGGTCGTGGTCATCGGAGTCTTCGCCTTGGCGAGGCTGACCGGCAATCCGGCCAGCCTGTACCTGCCGCTGAATGCCACCGAGCAGATGCGCACGGATTTTGCCAGCCGGAACGGTCTGGACCAGCCGTTGCTGGTGCAGATGGCGGACTACTTCGGCGGAGTCCTGCAGTTGGACTTCGGCACTTCCCTCAGGACGGGAGAATCCGCGGCAGCCATGGCGCTGCGGGCTTTCCCGGCCACCCTTCAGCTGGCGGCCACCACCATGGTGATCGCCATCATCCTGGCGGTGCTGGTGGGCAGCTGGGCTGCGCTCAAGCCCAACGGCATCGCCGACCGGATTGCCAGCTTCGTCTCCATGGCGGCCGCTTCCATCCCCGACTTCTGGCTCGCCATTGTGGGCATTTGGATCTTCGCCATCACGCTGGGCTGGGTCCCGACCTCCGGCGTCGCCGGTGCGGAGGCTTGGGTGCTGCCGATCGCGACGCTGGTGATGCGGCCGTTCGGTGCGCTGGTCCAAGTGGTGCGCGGCGCGATGGTTTCGGCCTTGTCTGAGCCGTATATCAAGCTGGCCCGCAGCAAAGGCGCCTCGCAGACACGCGTGGTGACCCGGCATGCGCTCCGCAACGCGGCCGCACCGGCCCTCACCGTGGCCGGTGACCTGACGGTCGGCCTCATCAATGGTGCCGTAGTGGTGGAGACGATCTTCGGCTGGCCCGGCATCGGCAAGCTGATGATTGATTCGATCTTGCAGCGGGACTTCGCCGTCCTGCAGGCTGCCGTCCTGCTGACCGCCATCGCAATCTTCGTACTGAACATCCTGATTGATCTGGCATATGCCCTGCTGGATCCGCGGGTCCGCCCGGCCAGCGCAGCCTCGCGGCGGCGGAAGAAGGCCCCGGCCCGGCCGGCTGCCCCTGTGGAAGCCGAACCTGCTGATACCAAACCTGCCGCTCCGGTCCAGGTCTAGGAGGACACCTTGAGCGAAACTACGCGCACAGAAGCCGTGCCCGGCGCCGAAGACCGGCGGCTGGCCAACGGCAAGGCAGCCGGCAAGTCCAACAACCCCAGCATGCTGCGCATGCTCCTCCGCGACAAGTTCGCCACCACCGGAGCTGCCATCCTGCTGATCGTGCTCGCGACGGCGGTGTTCGGCCCCCTGCTGATGGGCGAACTGGCCACGAAACAGAACCTGATGTTCGCCAACAAGCCCCCGTTCGACCCGGCCAACGGCTGGGAGTATTTCCTGGGCTCCGATTCACTGGGCCGCTCCGTCTTGGCCCGTCTGGTGGTGGCAACGAGGACCACCATGCTGGTCGCCATACCGGCGGTGGCGGCGGCCCTGCTGATCGGTTCACTCTGGGGTGTGTGGGCCGGTTATCATCGCGGCTGGCGGGAGAACGTTTCCATGCGGGTGGCCGATGTGATCATGAGCTTCCCGTCGCTGCTGCTGGCCGTCGTCGTGCTGTATGTTTTCAGCCCCTCGATCGCCAACATTGTGCTGATCCTGGCCCTGACCCGCATCCCGATCTACCTCAGAACCGCGCGGGCCGAGTCGGCCGAACTGCAGAGCCGCACGTTCGTGGATGCCGCCCGCACCTTCGGTTCCACGCCGAACGCCATCATCCGGCGGCATGTGATTCCGGTGGTCGCGCCCACCCTGCTGACCCTGGCCACGCTGGAGTTCTGCTACGTCATGCTGGCCGAGTCCTCGCTGTCCTTCCTGGGCATCGGCATCCAGCCGCCGGACATCAGCTGGGGCCTGCTGGTGGCCCAGGGGCGGCAGTACTTGCAGACCGCCTGGTGGCTCTCCATTTTTCCCGGCGTTGCCATCGTGATTACCGCAATCGCAGCGAACATGCTGGCCGCCTGGCTGCGCATCGCCACCGATCCGAGCCAGCGGTGGCGCCTGACGCTGCCGGGCCGGAAAAAGTTCATTACCCGCATTTCTGCCAAGGAGTCCAAGTGACCGTGACGGCAACCAATGACACCACACGCTCCGGCGGCACCCATCCCGTGGTCCTGCGGGTCAACGGGCTGAACGTCGACATCCGTACTCCGCTGGGGACGGTGCGGGCCGTCAGTCAGGCGGGATTCGAGGCACGGGCGGGGCAAACCCTGGCCCTGTTGGGCGAATCCGGCTGTGGCAAGTCGATGACGGCCAAGGCCATTGCCGGGCTGCTGGACCCGGTGGCCCACGTGGCCGGCGGTTCGATGGAGCTTGAAGGCAAGGAGCTGGCCGGCATGGGCGCCAAGCAGCGTCGCAAGATTGCCGGTGCCGAGCTGGGCATAGTCTTCCAAGACGCCCTGACCGCGCTGAACCCGGTCTACCCGGTGGGTGTGCAGATCGGCGAGGCGTTCCGGATCCACCGGGGGCTCTCCGCAGCGGATGCCCGCAAGGAAGCCATCGCGCTGATGGACCGGGTGGGCATTCCGCATCCGGAGTCCCGGGTGGATGCTTTCCCGCACCAGTTCTCCGGCGGCATGCGGCAGCGCATTCTGATCGCGATGGCCGTGGCCCTGGGCCCACGCCTGCTGATCGCTGACGAACCGACCACTGCTCTGGACGTGACCGTGCAGGCCCAGATCATGGACCTGCTGCGCCGGCTGCGCGAAGAGGAAGACATGGCCGTGGTGCTGATCACGCACGACCTCGCCGTTGTCGCGGAAGAAGCCGACACGGTCTGCGTGATGTATGCCGGCACGGTGGCTGAATCCGGACCTGTGGCCGACGTGTTCGCTGACCCCCGCCACCCCTACACCAAGGGTCTGCTGGAGTCCGTCCCGGCCCAAGCCGAACGCGGGGCGACGTTGGCCTCGATTCCGGGCAGCCCGCCCGAACTGAAAAACATCCCCTCCGGCTGCGTTTACCAAGACCGCTGTCCGCTGGTGCAGGATCTCTGCCGCGCTGAGCGGCCGGCCCTGCGCGAAACGGCCCCCGGTCGCTTCGCAGCCTGCCACTTTTCCAACCTTCTCGATTCCGAGACATCCCTCCAGGAGACCCAGCCATGACCGCACAGCTCGACCTTGTGCAGGAGGCCGGGACCGCCGCCCTCGAGGTCCGCGACGTCACCAAGACCTTTCAGGTGGCCCGGAGCGGCTCCGGCAGCAACCAGCTACGCGCCCTTGACGGCATCAACCTCACGGTCGGCCGCGGGGAAACCCTGGGCCTGGTGGGCGAGTCTGGGTGCGGAAAATCCACTTTGGCTCGCACCCTGATGTTGCTGGAAAAGCCGGACTCCGGCACCGTGACCTTCGAAGGCAAGGACCCCTTCAGCCTGCGCGGGAAAGAACTGCTGGCCTGGCGCCGCCGCGTGCAAATGGTTTTCCAGGATCCGTTCGCTTCGCTGAACGCAAGGATGTCCGCTGGCGAAATCATCGCCGAGCCCTGGGCCACGCACCGAGGACTTTTCCGCACCGGGCGCGAACGGGAAGCCCGGCTGCACGAACTGCTGGAACTCGTGGGCCTGCGTGCCTCGGACGCCAAGAAGTCGCCGCAGGAATTCTCCGGCGGGCAGCGCCAGCGAATTGGCATCGCCCGGGCACTGGCGCTGAACCCGGAACTGATCATCTTGGACGAGCCGGTCTCCGCCCTGGACCTCTCGGTGCAGGCCCAGGTGCTCAACCTGCTCAACGAACTGCAGGAGAAACTGGGCGTCAGCTACATCTTTATCTCACACGATCTCTCAGTGGTCCGGCACGTCACAGACCGCGTGGCCGTGATGTACTTGGGCCGGATCATTGAGACCGGCGCCACCGAGGACGTCTTCGAACGCCCGCTGCACCCCTACACTGCAGCGTTGATGTCGGCTTCGCCGAAGCTGGACCCGGCTGAGCGCCCCGCCGAACGGATCGTGCTGCGCGGCGAACTGCCCTCGCCGCTGGACCCGCCGTCGGGCTGCCGCTTCCGGACCCGCTGCTGGAAGGCACAGGACATCTGTGCCCGGCAGGCACCGCCCGCGCAGAGAGCAGAACAAACCCATTTGGTGCAGCTTGGCGTTCCGCAACTGCGCGGTGCAGCCGCGGAGGCCCACGCCGCCGAATGCCACTTCCCGCTGGCCATAGCCGCGGACGCCGGCCTCAAGTCGCCTACGGTTGGGGAGTGAACCCCGCCGACTATCTGATTCTGGCGGTGGCGGTCTGTGCCGCCACCGCCCTGCAAGGGTCCATCGGATTCGGTGCCGGGCTGGTGGCCGCCCCGGTGATCGCCTTGGTGGCGCCGGAACTGCTCCCGGCACTGGTGGTGATGCTGGCTTGCCTGGTCACCTTGCTGGTGACCGTCCGCGAACGCGCGCATCTGGACCTCAAGGGTGCCGGTTGGGCGCTGGCAGGCCGGATCCCGGGCAGTGTCCTGGGCGCGTGGCTGGCCGTGGCGATGTCGACGGCGGCGCTTTCCTGGCTAGTGGCCGGCTGTGTCCTTGTCGGGGTCGGCTCGGCGTTCCTGGGGTGGCGTCCGGCACCGAATCGGACCAACCTGATGGCTGCCGGCGGCCTCTCCGGGGTGATGGGGACCGCGACGGCGATCGGGGGCGCTCCGATGGCCATCGTATGGCAAGGTCAGCCGCCCGCGCGGTTGCGCGGCACCATGAGCGCGTTTTTCCTGATCGGTTCGGTGGTTTCGGTCAGCCTGCTGGCGGTAGCCGGAGCCGTCACCAGCGGAACGGTGTCGGCATTCTTCTGGCTGGCCCCGGTGGTGCTGGTTGGCTTTGTGCTGTCGCGCTGGCTGAACCGTTTCCTGGATGCGCGGCGGCTGCGCTTAGTCGCGCTGATCGCCTCGGCTGGCGGGGCCGTTCTGCTGATCATCCGACTGGTCTCCGCCGGCTAGGCAGCGGCCGGAGACCAGTCGGCATCCGGGTCAGCGCACTTGGTTCCGGGGCGGCTGTCCCGCGGCAACCCGGTTAACGTTTCCCGCGATGTCGTCGGCCCGCAGCTCGAACGTGGAGCGTGCATGGCCGGAGTAATGCGGCGTCAGCACCACATTCGGCAGCTCGCTGAAGGGAAAATCGGCTGGCGGCGTTCGTCCGGCTTCCGGCGCACCCCACCAGACGTCGATTGCTGCGCCGCCGATCTGCTTGTCCAGCAACGCCCGATAGAGGGCTGCCTGATCCACCACCGGCCCGCGCGCCACATTAACCAGCACGGCATCCTGCTTCATTGCGGCGAGCTCAGCGGGGCCGATCAGCCCAGCGGTGGCGTCGTTGAGCGGGACGGTGACCACCACGGCGTCGGACTCTGCGAGCAATCGGGGAAGGTCGCCGACGCCACCGACCCAACGCGCCTGAGCCCCCTCCGGCAGGGGGATGCCGGGCCGGTTCCGCACAGCCACTACGTCCATACCGAGTGCAGCTGCCAGCCGGGCAGTTTCGCGGCCAATGCCGCCAAAGCCCACTACCCCCAGGGTCATGCTGTCCAGCGTCCGGTGCAGCGGGACCGAGTCGTCGGTGGCTATGGTCCGCCACACCCCGGCACGCAGTTCGCCGCTGACGGCGGGAAGCCGGCGGGTCAGGGCCAGGATCGACATCAACACATGTTCTGCGATGGGCCGCTCATGATGAAAGGTGTTGGCAACCGCCACGGCGGGCCGCAGCGCGGCCACCGCTACCCGGTCCAGCCCCGCGCCGGTTACCTGCACCATACGCGCGTTGCAGCTGGCAGCCTCCTTCGCGTCCATCCGCGCGCACACTACGACGTCGGCGCTTGCCACGGCACGTGACCTCACCTCAGGCGGTGCGTCGGCGAGGAAGCGCCATCGGTGCCGGGGCGCGCCGGCCAGCAGGCGTTCGGCGAAGCGGGAAATGATCGGATCGGTGACCGCCACCTCCAGCACGGCCGGTTCCGCGGACGCCGGGGCACTTGGTGTGGGGGCTTGGTGGGTTACCACCGGGGACTCTTGAGTTCGTAGCCGGGCTGGATGCGGCGCATGTAGCCCGTGTCGTCGCGTTCGGTGATGCCCACGGCGAGGTACTGCCGGTGCAGGCGTTCCAAGGCCTCCGGATCCAGCTCCACACCCAGGCCGGGCGCGGTCGGAACGTCAACGGCCCCGTCGCGGAAGGCCAGTGCGCCCGGGAGCACGATGTCTTCATCCTGACGCTTCCAGGGCCAATGGGTGTCGCAGGCGTAGTCGAGGTTAGGCGTGGCCGAGGCCAAGTGGACCATGGCGGCCAGGCTGATGCCCAGATGTGAATTTGAGTGCATGGACAGGCCAAGGCCGAACGTCTCGGCGATGCCGGCCAGGGTCTGCGACCTGCGCAACCCGCCCCAGAAATGGTGATCGGAGAGCACCACGTCCACTGCTCCAGCCGCCATGGCCGGAGGGAGGTCGTTGAAGCTGACCACGCACATGTTGGTGGCCAGTGGCAGCCTCACGTTGCGGCGTACTTCGGCCATTCCCGCGATCCCGGGCGTGGGGTCCTCCAGATACTCGAGAATTCCCTCCAGTCGGCGGCCGATCCGAATTGAGGTTTCCACCGTCCACGCGCCATTGGGGTCGATCCGCAGCGGCAGATCGGGGAATTCTGCGCGCAGGGCTTCGACCGCGGCAGCCTCGGCGTCGGGCTCAAAGACGCCGCCCTTGAGTTTGAGTGCGGTGAAGCCGTAGGCGTCGACCATGCGCCGTGCCTGCGCCACAATGCCGTCGGGATCCAGCGCCGGGCCCCAGTCGTCATTGTCCAGTCCCGGGTGGCCGGCCCACTTGTAGAAAAGGTAGCCGCTGAACGGGACAGCGTCGCGGACCGCACCGCCCAGCAGCGCACTGACCGGCAGCCCGAGCAACTTGCCCTGGATGTCCAGCGCCGCCACATCGAACGGCGAGAGTACCCGGTCCGCCGTGGAAGAGCCGGTGACCATGCCGCTCATGCCGTGGCCGCCCTCGATGCTGTCAGCGGCCAGGGCTCGGGTAACACGGGCCCGCAGGTCGTTGATGTTGAACGGGTCTGCGCCGGTGATCGCTTCGGCAGCCAGCTGCAGGCGCGCCAGGTGGCCGGCGTCCCCGTAGGTCTCGCCCAGGCCCGTGACGCCAGCATCGGTGTGAAGCTGGATGATTGCCCTTAGCGCATACGGTTCGTGGACACCCACGGTGTTCAACAGCGGAGGATCGGCAAAAGCAACGGGTGTGATGGTGACGCCGGTGACCGAGGCTTGGCCGGACGCTGAGGGGCTGTTGGTTCCGCTGGCCCGAGTTTCGAAAGCGGTGGACATCGCAGTCCTTTCTGGCGGGGACGAGAGTGTGACTCCCTTCACGCTAGAGGTGTCGATCCATGCCTGTCCAAGCTAAGATATGCACCGAATCATGCAAGGAGTGTATTGATGTTTTCGCTGATCCAACTCGAATCGTTCGTGGCCGTGGCGGAAGAACTGCACTTCGGCGCTGCCGCCGCCCGGCTGAACATGACGCAGCCCCCGTTGAGCCGTCAGATCCAGTTGCTGGAACGCGAACTCGACGCGCAATTATTCGAGCGCAGTAGCCGGAAAGTGGAACTGACGGCAGCGGGCAAGGTCCTGCTGCCCAGCGCGCGCCGGATCCTGGACCTGTGCACCAAAACGTCCCTGGACGTTCGGCGTGTTTCCACCGGCGACGCCGGTTCGATCGTCATTGGCTATACGGCGATCGCCGGGCAGGCTGCCTTGCCGAGCATCCTGCGCAAGGCCGGGGAGCAGATTGCCGGCGTGTCCCTCGTGCTGCGTGAAGCGGTGTCGGTCGACCAGATGGATGCACTCTCCCGCGGCTCAATCGATATAGGCTTGCTGCGGCCAATCGTCGCCCGGCCAGGCGTGGTCACCCGGCCGTTCATGGAGGACCGACTGGTAGTGGCGCTGCCGGAGGGACATGAACTGGCTACTGGAAACGGCGTGTTCCTCAAGCAACTGGATGGGCTGCCGCTGATGATGTATTCAACTGCCGAAGCGCGCTATTTCCACGATCTCGTCATGCGTCTCTATGAAAGCGCCGGAGTGCAAGCGAACATCACCCAGTTCGCCAGCCAAGCGCCGGCGCTCCTTGCCTTTGTGGCAGCGGGCCTTGGCGTCACCCTGGTGCCACGGTCCTCCATGGACTTCGCACCGCCGGGCGTGCGCTTCGAAGAGTTGAGGGGGCCGTCCGGCCTCGCAGATCTTAACCGGGCTGATCTGCACGTCGCGTGGGGCGAAGCCACCGCCAACCCTGCAGTGATCCGGCTGCTGGAACTTATCCTGGATCAACCTCAGGGGGCCGAAGGCTCTGTTGCCTGATGTGCCGGAGCACTGTCGGACCGGGGCAGACCTGTGGCCGACCAGAGCGATGCGGTGAGGAACCAGACCAGTGCGCCGAGAAGTGGCAGCGCCAGTACCAGCAGGGACCAGCCCGCTTGAGCGGTGCGCTGCCGGTTGCTCCGCCAAATGCTGACCAGCGCGCCGGCTGCTAAGAGAAGGGCAAACGGGCCGGCGCAGACAAGCGCCGAAATCCACGTGACTGAGTCGAACAGCAAAGGCCCCCCTCCCTGTAAAGCCCGTAGCCGGTTTGCGGCGGCTTTGGACTGCCTGCTACGAGTCTAGGAGCGTGACCCTGCGGCGGGCTATCCACCGAGAGGATGAATTCCGCTCGGTGGCGCCTCCGCCCGGGGTAGCAGGCGCGGGGTGCGAGTTAGCCTTGCGGCGGGAACTTCGCCAACACCTTGTGCATCGTGTTGAGGTTCCTGGTGGTGGTCAGCGGCTTGTACCTCGGCTTGGCCAGGTGCTTGGACAGTTTCGACTCCAAGGTGCTTCCTTTGGGGACTTCCCAGTACAGGACGTCGCCGCCGGCCGCGGCGCGCTCTTCGGGTGAAAGCCCGGGGTTGTCCTCGAGCATCTGCTTCACCACGTCCTGGCCGGTAGTGATCACTGCATAGGCATGGCGGGCAACCCCGTCGTCGGCCGGGGTGAAAGGGTAGCCGTCGATGATGGCCGCTACTTGCTCCCGGTTCTTGACGATGACCCATGCGTCGTAGCCGAAAGCTGCGCGCAAGGTGGTCTGGACGCTTTCCTTGACGGCTGCCGGATCAGCGGTCTCGGCATTCAGTACCACGTTGCCCGACGCCAGTACTGTTTGGACCTCGGCAAAGCCGGCTTCGGAGAGGACGCGGCACAGATCCTTCATCGCAATGCGAATCCCGCCGACATTGATGCCCCGCAGGAAGACCGCAAAGGTGTGGGAAGCCCGGGTTGTGACAGACATATTTTTATTCTGCACTGTGGGACTCGGGGCCGCCCGTTTTTGCTTGTATGCAGCAGGTGTAATCGGTTGACCTGACCGCCCTATGGGAAATGCAGTCGCGCAGATGCGGGTATCGGCATATGTACTAAGGGTGCCTTGCAATCACTTGGGGTTTTGAACACTTCAAAGCAACCTTTAACCACTATAAGAGTGAACCATTAACCAATTTTCCGGTGCCCGAAACGGGGGTTTAAAGCGTGAAACGTCCCTTGTTTTACCCCTGAAGCACTCCTACGCTGAACCATGTTGGAACGGCGTCGGGAAGCATGCCGCACCTACTTCTTGGGCACTGCGGCTGACAGCTGAAGGTGTCACTTCAGAGCCTTATGGACACGGGCGGGCATCCGGCCGGCGGGGGAAGCAGAGCGTGGCTCTGGACAGTATGAAAGCGGTGGGGACGTTCCTCGCTGGGCGTCCAATGGGGGATTCATGGCCTATGTACTGAGTGTCGATGTCGGCACAAGTTTTACGGCAGCAGCGACTGTCCACTATGGGGAAGGGGATCTTGACGCTCAGCAGCCGCAGCCTCTCGGCTTGGGCTCGCGTGCGGCGGCCGTGCCGTCGGTCATCTACCTAGGCGAGGACGGTACCGTCCTGGTCGGCGAGGCTGCCGAGAGACGGGGCACCAGTTCGCCTGAGCGAGTGGTTCGCGAATTCAAGCGGCGGATCGGTGACGCTGTGCCGATCATGGTGGGGGACCTGTTCGTCACGCCCGAGAGCGTTTTTGCCACCGTCGTCCGGTGGGTCGTGGACCGGACTCAGGAACGCGAAGGCCAGGCCCCGGAAAGCGTAGTGGTGTCCCATCCTGCCAGCTGGGGCGACTACAAGATCGGACTAATCCGGGGTGCCCTGGCCGCCGTCGGACTGGCCAACGTGACACTGCTGAGTGAGCCTGAAGCTGCTGCCTTGCATTATGGCTCGCAAACACGGGTGCCGGCCGGGAGCCTGATAGCGGTCTACGACTTCGGCGGCGGGACCTTTGATGCCGCCATTCTGCGCAAGGACGACACCTCCTCGTTCACCCTGCTGGGCAGGCCCGAAGGGCTGGACCGGGTGGGCGGAGCGGATGTTGACGACCTCGTCTTCGACCACGTCGCGGCCAGCCTGGACGGCGGACTCAGCGGCGTAGACCTGAGTACACCGCAGGCTCGGCTGGCGCTGGGCCGAATCAGGCGCGAATGCGTCGAAGCCAAGGAGGCTCTATCGGCTGACTCCGAGGCGACCATCCCGGTCTTGCTGCCGGAAGTGCAGACAGGTATCCGCCTGGTGCGGACGGAGTTCGAAGGCCTGATAGAGCACCTGGTGCGCGATACTGTCGGCTCCCTGAACCGGGCGCTGGAGGCAGCGAACGTTACCGCCGACGACCTGACCGCGGTTCTGCTGACCGGCGGCTCGTCCCGGATTCCGTTGGTCGCCCAGATGCTGTCGGCCACGTTGGGACGGCCCATCGCGATAGACACGGATCCCAAGGCTTCGATTAGCTTGGGTGCCGCCTACTTTGTGGCCCGGAACCAGCAGGCGCTGGCCCACGAGCAGGCTCTGGCCCTGGAGCAAGCGCTGGCCCACTCGCACAGTGCGGAAACGCTGGCAGCCAGCAAGGCGGGCGGACGGAAGCTCTCGCACGAAGGTATTCCCGCCCCGGTCGGGCAGCCGATCACCGGCGAAGAGACCACTCGCAAGCATGCTTTCTCCGTGCGCGCGGCCGCCGTGACGGTGGCTGTGGCAACCTTGACGGCGCTGACCGCCACAGCAGCCCAGAGTCCCCAAGATTTCGGTCTGTTCGGCTCGTTACCGGGCATCGCCCAAGGCAATGCCGCGGAACGGAACAGCTACATGCCCGGCGGTGTTGCCCAGCAAAGCGATGGCGCCGGGCCGGCAAACTCCGTAATGGCCGCAGAGCCGGTCCAGCCCGGCATGAGTCCCGTTGTTTCCTGGGACACCCCGGACGCAAAGGCGGCCGACAAGGCAGGCCAGGACGACGCCGACGGCACGCCCACGTCCGGCAACGCGGGGAACACCCCGCAGGATCAGACCGCGCGAACATCACCTACGACGCCGGACGGCACGCCGGGGACCGCTTCGGACGGCACACCGTCGTCTGGTGCTGGCGGCACGCCGACCGGGGCCCCCGGCACGCCAACCGCTCCCGGCGCCAACAACGGCACCGGCACACCCGCTCCGGAAAATCCTGGAACTCCAGCACCGACCCAGCCTGCACAACCGAGTCCGGCGCCCGCACCGTCCACCTCCGTGCCGGAGCCGGTTGTTACTCCGGAACCGACAACCGAACCCGAACCCCAGCCGGTGGAGACACCTCCCGCCGCCGACCCGACACCGTCCGAGCCGGCCGCCGTCGAGTCCCCGCCGGCCGACGCCCCGACATCACCGGCTTCGACCAGCCCGGAGCAACCAGCCATCCCGGCGCCCGAGCCCACTCCTTCGGTGCCGGCATGACGGCTGCGAGACAGAGCCAAGTGGCCGCCGGGCGACGGCTGGTGAACCGGAAAGCCGCGCAATTGCTGGCTGAAGCCTCGACAGATCCCCGGTCACGGTTACTGGCCAGCGTGTCCGGACCTGGCGGCTCAGGCAAGAGCACCCTGCTGGAGAACTTGGCGGTGGTCTACAGCGAGGCAGGAATCCGCGTGAGTTCGGGAAGAGACGTCCTGCAGCGCGGCGCGGTGGACGAGGGAACCACCGTCCTGATCGACGATGCACACCAGTTGAATGACCGCGACTTGGAGCACATCCATCGGCTGGTCGAGCAGCAGTCTGTCAATGTGGTCGTCGCCTACCGCATGTGGCCGCAGTTGCCCGCTTTGAAGCGGCTGACGTCAACGCTTGAGGCATACCGCCGGCCGGTCCTGTTGGGGCCCTGGACCAGGGACGACGTCGCCGCCCACCTCGCCGCCACCCACGGGGAGCCGCTTCCCGGTCCCATCATTGACCAAGTTTTCGACCTCACCGGCGGGATGCCATGGCTGGTCCAGCACGTGTTGGAAGCCCTCAATGAGTGGCACCACCCGGTGCCGAACGATCCCTTGGAGTTCGGTGGACTCGTCGACCAAATCGGCTATGAACTCGACAGGTTGGAGCCCGGCCTTCGCGAGTTGTTGCTCGCGCTGGCGGTTGGCTTCGACCCAGCAGGGCCGCTGCCGGCCGAGGTGGAGGACACGCCGGGCGGAATCGACCCGCTGATGTCGCAGGCAGCCGCAGCGGGCCTGATCCTGCCGGAAGGCACCCTTCCCGCACTGATGCGCAGCGTCCTGCTCCAGACCACCCCGCTGCACCAGGTGCGGACGGTCCAACATGCCCTGGCCGACCTCATCTCCACCGGCATGACTCCGGACCCTACTGACATAGCCCGTGGTCTGGCTCAAAGCGGACTCCAGGATCCGCGGGTGGCCAGCACACTCCAATCGGCCGGCGACAGTGCCCTGGCAACCGAGCCACAACTGGCGGCAGCGCTCTACGAAGAAGCAAGCGCTGCCGGCGCCCCGGAAGTTACGACGGCGGCGCGGCGCGCCCAGGCAGCTTTGGCCACCGGCGACCTTGATGGCGCCGGCCGGCTGGTGGACCCTGTCTTGACGCAACCCGAGGCACCTGACAAGGGCCGCGGCGCAGATGTGGCGGCGTCATTGTGGGCGCAGCGGGGCATGCTGGCGCGGAGTGCCCAGGTTTACCGCTGGGTCGACGCCCCTGCCGCAGATGCGTCCAACGCTCTCGCCGCCGTCGTGATGATCGGCACCGGCGATCGCGGCACCGCCCGGAGCCTGCTCGCCGCGGACCGGCCGGAAGGATCACCAACGCTGACGAACGTCGCCGTCTCGCTCATGGGACAGGGCATCGCGGAGTCTGTTGGTGAACACACCGAACGCGCACTTCCAGCCCTGGTACGGGCCTCCGACATGCTGACTGCCTCCGGTGCTGCGGTCCCGCTGCCGGACAGCCCGGCGGCGCTTGCCGCATTGGTGGCACTGCACGGCGGGGAGCTTTCGGTGGCCGAATCCGTGCTCGACGATGCGCTGCGCGGAGGCCAGGGCGGACCGGCCGACCGGCTCCGGTTGTTGCTCCTGCGAGCGTGGGTCGCCATGCTCCAGGACCATCCGGACAACGCCGGAGCGGCGATAGCGGAGGCTACCGCCGTCGGGATCAGCCCTACGCCGCGCGACGAATTGTTGCTGGACGCTTTGCACGTGGGTTTGGCGCGCCGAACTGATGACATGGCTGGTTTGGTGCGTGCCTGGGAGCGGGCGCGCGGGCGGCTGCTGCACGTCGCCGTCGACCTCTACAACCTGTTGCCGCTGGGCGAGCTGGCGGTGGCCGCCGCCCGCCTGCGCGATTCCGAACGGTTGCGGCCGCATATGGCTGACGCGT
This sequence comes from Arthrobacter sulfonylureivorans, assembly GCF_047607445.1. Taxonomy (GTDB): domain Bacteria; phylum Actinomycetota; class Actinomycetes; order Actinomycetales; family Micrococcaceae; genus Crystallibacter; species Crystallibacter sulfonylureivorans_A. The sequence goes on along the minus strand of NZ_JBLKRT010000020.1, from coordinate 46,605 downwards.
GGGCGCTGCTGGAGAGACTGGGCGAGCCCGCGTTATGGTCCACTCCACTGCACTGGTACGCCGTCCAGGCCGCCATCCTGGCGGAGAAGCCCAGCGAGCTGGCCCCGCACGCTTCTGCGCTGGTGCGGGCGTCAGGAAAGTATCATTTGGCGGCCGTCCTGGCGGCGGCCGGCCGGTGCTGGGTATCCGTCTTGGCGGGCAAGATTGACCCACGGGCAGTCGAAGAATCCGCCCGCGCGCTCGCGGCCGTCGGACTGACCTGGGACGGTGCACGGTTGGCCGGACACGCGGCAGCGCATGCGGAAGAGCGCAAGGACATGAGCCGGCTCTTGGCCTGTGCCCGAGACCTGCACCCTGGGACGCGCGGCACAACCGAGGCTCATCACACAGCCCCGACCGCCACCGAGGACGAAAAACCGAAGATCCCTGCCACCGGAAAACCGCCGGCCCCGGAGAGCGCGGCCTTGAGCGAGCGGGAACGCGAAGTGGCCCGGCTGGTTCTGGAGGGCAAGACCTACCGGGAGATCGGTGCCGCGATCTTCATTTCGCCGCGCACCGCCGAGCACCACATTGCGCGGATCCGCCGGCGGTTAGGGGCTGCAAACCGCTCCGAGCTGCTGACCCAGCTACGTCTTGCACTGGGCGAAGACGGCTCCCAAGGGCCGTAGTTCCGCGTCATACCGGGACCTCGACCCACCCTACCTAGTCCCCGGTAGCGGCAATCCCCCTCCAGAGGGCGGGCAGCGGGGGAGGAAGCCCCGATGCCGGCAGCAGCACCCCGACCGTAGCTTTGAAACAAGCCAAGCAACATTGCTCGGCGGGCCACCATCCATAGTTTTGGCCACATCCAGTAGGACCTAGATTGGGGAATCAACATAATGCCTACGCTTGCTAGCTCTCTTCTTGAATTCATCATGAACCTGCTCCGGGACCCGCGTGCTGCCGACGAGTTCAACGCAGACCCTGACGCGGCCTTGGCCGGCGCCGGCCTGTCCAACGTCTGCTCGGATGACGTGGACGCGATCATGCCGGTCATCCTGGACTACGCACCGGTTGGATCAGGCTCATCCTTCGACCGCGAGTACAACACCGGCGGAAACCACGGTGGTAACTCCGGCGACTGGTCCAGCGACAACAGCGGCTGGGGCGGCGGGCGAGGACGGGACGATGACGACGACGACCATGGCCATGGCCGCGGCTGGGACGACGACGCTGACGACCGCGGACGCGGCCGGGACGACGACGATGATGACCGCGGACGGGGCCGGGATGACGACGATGACGACCGCGGACGCGGCCGGGACGACGACGATGACGACCGCGGGAACGACCACGACCACGCGGTGCAGCAGTTGACCCATATCGTCAACAACTACTCCTACACCTCGATTGTGGACGACCGGGACACCATCACCGATCAGTCCGTGAACCAGAACATCTGGGCCAACGGCGACGTCACTCAGTGGTTCGACAACGACGCTGTCGTGGCGTCGGGTGATGACTCGACCGCGGCCGGCGACGATGTGGACAATTCCACCGGCGACGAGAACAACCACTCGATCAACCTGACGACCGGCGACCTCGGCGGAGGCATTGCGATCGGTAATACGGATAACTCCGTCGAGGACTCCTACAACGACGACCACTCCGTCGAGGACTCCTACAACACGGATCTCGACCTGGACGTCGACGTGGAGGATTCGTTCAACGACAATGACGGCATTGATGGCGACAACAATGCGGTGGGCAACACCGATAACAGCCAGAACAACGTCGGCAACGAAGACAACGACGTCACCGTTGGTGACGTCACCGTGGACGCTTCGCAGGACAACGACGGAATCGATGTCACCACGGGCGACATCGCCGTCGATGCCTCCACCCAGGACAACGACGGCATTGATGGCGACGGCAACGTGGTCGGCAACGACGGCAACGCCATCGGCAACGAGGACAACGATCTCATCGTCCAGGACAACGTGGTTGCCGTCGGTAACGAGGACAACGACACCACCGTCGGAGACATTGATGCAGAGTTCACCGGGATTGACGAGTCGGTCAACGATTCGGTCATCATCGCGGACAACGACAACAACGATCTGCTGACCGACAACGACGTAGTAGATGCGGATGTCACCGTCGACTAAACGACCTGACAACTGAATCACGACAGATCAGCTGTCCAGCAGGGGGCCGGGGGGACCTCCTGCTGGACGGCGTCACAGCGTTACGGTCCGGCTGGAGCCGGAAACAGGAGGGGATACGGTGGCCGAACTCGTCAAGCTGGTGGAACAGGGTCTGGAACTGGCCAGGAAGGGCGAACGCGCTGACTTGCAGCGCCGTCTGGAACAAACCCGCAAGCGGCTGAAAGACCCGACCACCAGGGTGATTGTCGTCGGTGAGTTCAAACAGGGCAAGAGCCAGCTGATCAATGCGCTGGTGCATGCGCCGGTTTGTCCCATCGACGACGACGTTGCCACCTCAGTGCCCACCGTGGTCAAGCACGGGGATCCGGCCTCGGCCGTCATCCTGGTCCCCAAGGAAGGCGCCGCTTCCGCCGACGAGGAAACGGAACTGGAACGTCGTCCGATCCCTCTTGAGGAACTGGCCCAACACGTTTCGGAACGGGGAAACCCGGGCAATGAGCGTCGGCTGGCAGCCGCGGAAGTCATGCTCCCGCGCAAGGTCCTGGACGGCGGGCTTGCCTTGGTCGACTCTCCCGGAGTCGGCGGGCTGGACTCGGCGCACTCCCTGACCACCCTCACCGCGCTGCCTACGGCGGATGCCATGCTGCTGGTCTCCGACGCATCGCAGGAGTTCACCGAACCGGAACTCCGGTTCCTGCGGCAGGCCCAGCGGATCTGCCCGAATGTTGCCGGAGTCCTGTCCAAAACGGACCTGTATCCGCAGTGGCGGCGGGTGGCTGAACTGGATCGGGGCCATTTGCAGCGGATCGGGGCGGATATGCCGCTGATGTCGGTCTCCTCGGAACTAAGGCTCCAGGCCGCCGCACTACGGGACAGTGAATTGAACGCCGAATCAGGCTTTCCGGAGCTGGTGGCCTACCTGCGGAACAACATCCTGGCCCAAACCGAGCGGCTGCAGCGGCGCTCTGTGGCGCAGGACCTGATCTCGGCCACCGACCATCTGCGGCTGTCGCTGAAGTCCGAGCTGAGCGCGCTGGAAAATCCGGACGGCACGCCCGAAATGTTGGCCGAATTGGAAGCTGCCAAAGAACGCGCCGATGAGCTCCGCCGTCGTTCTTCCCGCTGGCAGGTCACGCTCAACGACGGAATGAGCGATCTCATCTCAGACATGGAGCATGACCTGCGCGACCGACTGCGCAGTATTATGCGGGACGCCGAGCAGTCCATCGACGCCGGCGATCCTGGCCCGCAGTGGGACCAATTCGTGCACTGGCTGGAACAGCGCGTGGCATCGGCCGTCTCCGACACCTTCGTCTGGACCAACGAACGGTCGCTGTGGCTGGCGGAACGGGTCGCCGAACACTTCAACCAGGACGAGGTGACCCTGCCGCTGCTGCAGGTCGACTCCACGGATAACGTGCTGGATCCGGTGGAGGGAATCCCCAACCTGGACCCCGGCCGGATGGGGCCGGTCCAAAAGATCCTGATTGGCATGCGCGGCTCGTACGGCGGCGTGCTGATGTTCGGCCTGCTGACAGGAATCATGGGGATGGCGCTGATCAACCCGATCTCGGTGGGCGCCGGCCTGCTGCTGGGCGGCAAGGCGTACCGGGAAGACAAGGAGGCCCGGCTGAAGCGCCGCCAGCAGGAAGCCAAGGCGCTGGTGCGCAAACAGGTTGACGAGGTGGTGTTCCAGGTGGGCAAGCAGCTCAAGGACCGGCTGCGGATGGTCCAGCGGGCCACCCGGGACCATTTCACGGCCCTGGCCGAAGAGCACCACCGCTCGCTGGCCGATTCGGTGACGGCAGCGCAGAAGGCGGCGAGCAATTTCAACCAAGAGCGCGACCTGAGGATCCGGGAGATCAAAGCATCGCTGGCGCTGGTGGAATCGCTCCGCAAACAGGCTTTGGCCCTTGACGTTGCGCCGCAATTGGCGGCACAGGCATGAACGGCGCGGCAGCGGCAGCGGCAGCGGGAGCGGACGTGGACGCGGCACGGGCGCTGGTCCGGGAAGCGATGGAGGCGTACCGCGACGACCCCGCCGCTTGCCGGCTCTTGGAAGGCTATGCACGCCGGCTGGACGAGCCCTTGCGGGTCGCCATCGCCGGCATGGTGAAAGCCGGCAAGTCGACGCTGCTGAACGCCATCATTGGCGAGGAGATCGCACCGACCGACACGGGGGAGTGCACCCGCGTGGTCACCTGGTACCGCTACAGCGACACTCCGCGGATCACGCTGTACCCGCGCTTCGGACCGCCGCGGAACGTGCCGGTCAAGCGGACGGAGGGCCGGCTGGTCTTCGAGCTTGGCGGATTCGAGGCCGAGGACGTCGCCAGGCTCGTGGTGGACTGGCCGTCCAAGACGTTGCGGGACATCACGCTGATCGACACGCCGGGCATCGCCTCGCTCTCCCAGGACGTATCGGCCCGCTCCACCGAGTTCCTGGCGCCCACCGACGCGCCCTCGGAAGCGGACGCGATCATCTACTTGCTGCGGCACCTGCACGCATCCGACCTTGGCTTTCTGGAGTCGTTTCGGGACACCGCGGCCGGTCAGAGCGGCACGGTCAACGCGCTGGCGGTCTTGTCCCGCGCGGACGAGGTCGGCGCGGGCCGGATCGATGCGCTGCTCTCCGCCCGGGAGGTAGCTGCGCGCTACCGCCGCGATGGTGCCTTGCGGTCGCTGGCGCTCGGGGTGGTGCCGATCGCCGGGTTGCTGGCGCAGACAGCCCGCAGCCTGAGGCAGGCGGAGTTCTCAATCCTCACCGAACTTGCCTCCTTGGACCGGCGTGAGCGGGAGCGACTCCTGCTGTCCGCCGACCGTTTTGTCCGCCCCGGAGGGCCGCTGACGGCAACACCCAAAGCGCGCGCGGACTTGCTGGACCGCTTCGGCGTCTTCGGGCTCCGGCTGGCGGCGGCGCTGCTCCGCGGAGGCATCTCGGATCCCACCGTGCTGGCCCACGAACTGGCCCGCCGCAGCGGGCTGGACGAACTGCTGGCCGTGATGACCGGGCAGTTCCAGGCCCGCGCCGGACAGTTGAAAGCCCGCACCGCCGTGGTCGGCATTGAAAAACTGTTGACCGATCGTCCCCGCCCCGGCACCGATGCGGTAGCGGCTACCCTGGAACGGCTGCTCGCCAGTGCCCACGCGTTCCGCGAACTTCGGCTGTTGGCGGTAGCCCGTACCACCGGACTGCCGCTGGAGCCGCAGTTGGCGGCCGAAGCCGAACGTATCATCGGCGGCGAGGGTGTTTCTGCGTCAGAGCGGTTGGGACTGCCACGGGACACGGCCGACGACGAACTGCGGGAACACGCCCTGGAATGCCTGCGCCGTTGGCACGCGGTCGCGGCTGATCCGCTGCACGGCCGGGCCGTCGCCGAAGTCTGCCAGATCGTGGTCCGCAGCTGCGAGGAGCTGCTGGCCGGGATGCAGCCTGCTTCAGGCGGCCGCGCGGCCGCGCGTCTGGTTCTCGGCACGGAACCATTGGCTGGCTCCGTGCAAGACGCTGGCGACTACCGCCGCGCCGGCTAGGGCCAGCTGTATCACCAGCAGCACCCGGATGCCCACTTCCTGATCGCCGGCCGCCAGAAACGCATCTGCCACGAGCGTCACCACGCCATGGACCAACAACACGCCCAGCAGCACGAAGCGAACTTTCCCATGCCGGCGCATGAGCACAGCCAGCAGCACCGCTTCGATCAGTATGACGAGTGCCAGCATGCCCAGGGCGCCCCAAAAGACCACCACCGCGAGGGCCTCCACGGTCTCCTGGTCTTCGCCCCGTTCCAGACCGGTGATGAGCCCGCGCACGTGCTCGAGAATCTGGTCCCGGGCGAAGAACGCGAAGATTCCCGCAATCACCCCGGAAGCGAAGCTCAGGAGCCACAGGAAGCGGACTCTTTTGACGGCCGGCGGCGGCGTCGGGATCTCTCTGATCGGTGCCGGTGTGCGGTCGGACAGTGGCGGACGCGGCGGCGCGGGACGTTCCGGTTCGCCGGACATACCCCCGGTTCCCTGAGCTCCAGGCGCCCCCATCCCTGGTTCATGAGACATGCCAGTAATCTATGCCGCTACTTGTTCGCACCGCAATGGCGCTGTTGCTGCCGGAGGCGTCGATCAGCCGACATGGATTCCGGGGCGGCGGGCCGGATCGGGCTCGTTTTGACGGATGATTTCGCGGACTACGGGAGCGGTGTCCCCCTGGCCCAACAGCAGGTAGCGGAAGAGGTGGCCCAGCGGATTGCCCTCGGACCATTCGAAATAGGCGTGCGGACGGACCCCGGTCGCGTCCCGGACGGCCAAGAGGATGGACGCGATCGCGTTGGGGACAGCCGGACTGTCCGCCCGCAGCACCCGGTACCCATCGACGTCGACGCCGCGCACGCGCAGCACCTTGGTGAAGGCAGACGGGTCCACAATGTCGATTTCGAGGAACAAGACGTCCGCCGTTCCCGGGACAGCGTTCATGTACCGTTGCGAAGCCTCCTTGGCGCTGTAGTCGGCCTGGCTGCCGGGCCGGCGTTTGGCAATGATGTCCAGCGCTCCGTCATAGTCCAGCGAATCGCTGATGAACCGCCGGGCCGCCGGGTCAAACTCGATCCTTTCGGTGCGCAGTTCGGTGGTCCGGGCAACCCGGGAGACCAGCGAGACCGTGACCATGCCGAGCACGAAGAGCCCGCAGATGGCGATGCCGTCCGGCTTTTCCACAATGTTGGCCAGCAGCGCATACAGCAGCACCAAACTCAGTGCTGCGTAGCCGGCGGCGTCGCGGAGCTTCTGCCGGCGGGCAGCGGTGAAGGTTACCGCCACGGCGGCAGAGACCATCATGGCCAGGATCCCGGTGGCGTAGGCCCCGGCTTGGGCATTGACGTCGGCGTGGAAACCCAGGGTGATCAGGACGCTGACGCCGGTGTAGACCAGGACCACCGGACGGATGGCCCGGGTCCATTCGGGCGCCATGCCGAAGCGGGGCAGATAGCGCGGAACGATGTTGATCAGACCCGCCATGGCCGAGGCCCCGGCGAACCACAGGATCAGGATGGTGGCTGCGTCGTACAAGGTCCCGATTCCCTCGCCGAACATTCCGTGCGCCAGATAGGAGAGGGCCCTGCCGTCGGCGGGACCGCCGGGAGCGTAGGCGGCCGGCGGGACGAGGACCGCCGTGACGAAGCTGCTGCCCAGCAGGAAGCCGCTCATCACCACTGCCGCACAGGTGAGCAGTTTCCTGCTGTTGTGAATGCGCGAGGCCAGGCGCTGGGCCCGGGTATCGCCGGTTGACTCGACCAGCGGCATCATGCTCACGCCCGTTTCGAACCCGGACAGCCCCAGAACCAGCAGGGGGAAGGCCAACAGGAGGGACAGGGCCAGGCTGCCTGGCCCCGAGCCCGCCGCCGCCACGGCGTCAGTCCACTCGGAGAGCAGGGCAGGTTCCTGGACGATTGCTGCCAGTCCCGCGGTGATAACGATGGCGTTCATGACCAGGAACACGGAGACCAGCGGGACGGCAAGGGCCACCGCCTCGCTGAAGCCCGCGAGGAAGATGCCGCCGAGCACCAGCAGCAGCATGATGGTGACCGGAACCGCACCGCCTTGCAGGGCATCCGGGACATAGGGATTTTCGAGCACGTGGACGGTTGCATCGGCGGCGGACAGCGTGATGGTGATGATCCACGAGGTCGCGACGAAGCCGAGCAGGACGAGGATGACCACCTTTCCCTTCCAGAAGGGCAGCAGTCGGTCGAGCATCGCCACCGAACCTTGTCCGTACGGGCTCTCGGCAGCCACCCGCCGGTAGAGCGGAAGCATGCCCAGCAAGGTGAGCCCCACAATGAGCAGCGTGGCCAGCGGCGACAACGGTCCGACGGCGATCAAGGCGATGCCGGGAAGGTAGGACAGCGTGGAAAAGTAGTCCACGCCGGTCAGGCACACGACCTTCCACCAGGGATACGTTGCGGACCCGGGGGCGCTCTCCCGGCCGACCGGCGGAACCTTGTCCTTGACCAGCCAGCGGCTCAGCGGGTGGCGGAGCGGCGGCGGGGGACCCGGCCTCGGCACCACGGCCGGGACCGTATGTTCAAGCGACCAACGCACCGGATTCTCCAGTTGCCCCGGCCGGCGGACCCCGGTCTGAGGCCCTGTCGCGGGGCGCTCCCACAGTATAGATCGGTCAGGGGCCGGGCACGAGCGGTGGACGGGCCACGTGGTTCACTCGCCCAGCAGCGGCTGTTCGCCAACCGTTGCCAACGTCAGGACAGCTTCTTCGATCAGGTCGTGCTCCTCCAGGGCACGTTCCACCCGACGGAGCGCCACCGCCACATCATGTTCGGGAAGGTCGCCGGCCATGTCCACCGCGGCCACCACGTACAGCCGTGACGGGCCGACGAATTCCATGTGCAGGTAGGTCACCCGGTCCACGTCCGGATGCTGCAGCAGTAGTTTGACGACGGCGGTGCGCACCTCGCCGGTCGCGGGTTCACCCACCAGGAACTTGCGGTTCCGGTCGATCAGCACCACCGCGATGGTGCCCAGCAGCAGGCCCACCAGGATGGAACCGATGGCGTCAGGGACCGGGGATCCGGTGATTTGGTGCAGTCCGACGCCCGAGGCGGCAATGCCTATGCCGATGAGGGCGGCAAAGTCTTCGGCGAACACCGCCCGCAACGTGGGATTGGAACTGACAACAACGTACTCCAGCGTGTGGCGCCGGTAGTGCTGGGCGCCCTTCCTGGCCTGCCGCAGCGCCTGGGCAAAGGAAACCCCTTCCAGCACGAACGCCAGCGCCAGCACCACGTAGGCCACGATGAAGTCGCTGGCCGGTTCGGGGGTGATCAGAACCTGGATGCCGTGCCACACCGAGACAACCGCCCCGGCAGTAAATAAGCCGAAGGCGGCGAACATGGACCAGACGTAGGCTTCCCGCCCGTAACCAAGCGGGTGGCGTGTATCCCGCGGCTTGTTCGACCGGCGCTCGGCAATCAACAAGAAGATCTGGTTCCCGGTGTCCGCCCACGAGTGCGCTGCCTCCGCAGTCATCGACGCAGACCCGGTCAAGACCGCGGCGACAGACTTCGCCACTGCCACCAGCGCATTGGCGCAAAAGGCAATGATGACGGTCAGGACGCTCTGCTTCTCCTCCGCCTTGCCGGAGGGCGCAGGTGTCTTCATGGCCGGATCGCGGTCATCCACAAGGGCATCGGCGCTCCTCCCGTCCACGCTCAGGCTAGCGGCGGGGTGGCGAAACCGCTACGGCAGGAAAACGCGTGCCTGCCGTAAGCCGGGCGGAGCGAAGCATCGGTGGGGACCGGCGTCGTTGGTGATGCTGCCGGGGCGCCGCGTGCTACTTTCCGGGCCGGCCCAATCCGGTGCGCGCCATCGCGTCTGCATAAGCCTCATGCATGACGTCCAGCCATTCCTGCTGGCGCGCGGGCGAGCCGGCGAAGGCCCGGCCGCTGAGCGCCCGCACCTTGAATGTCTTGAAGCCGCGCCGCCAAAGCAGCGGGTTCTCGGTCTTCAGCAGCAGTGCGGCCAGCCGTTGCGCTTCGGTTCCGTGTGCCACGAGCACCGATGCCCGCGGCACCAGCGCCAACATCCGCAGCAGCGGCTTGAGCCCGGCGCTGATCTCGTTCGGCGTGAGCTTGCCGTTGGCCTCGCCCGGCGTGAACCAGGGATGCACGTTCCACGGCATGACATATTCCGGCCGCAGGCCCAGTTGCCACTGCAAGCCAAGCATCCGGGTGGCAGCCTCCGTATCGCCCGGCCAGATAAAGCCGGTGTCGGACGCCTGCCCGATGTTGGAGTACAGCGACACAATCCGGCACTCGTCAGCATTGTGGATCGGGTCCACGTAGGGAACCTCGGTGCCCGGCTTCTGCTCGCGCAGTTCATCGATCAGGTGGTTGATGTCGGCGACGCCGGAATCGTGCCGGCGGTCCATGAGGTCCTTGTGCTGATCGGATACTGCGGGGCTGGTCATCGGGGTGCGGACTCCTGGACGGGGAAGGGAAGGTGAACGTTAGGCGAATCGATGCGCCGTGAACGACGGCGATGCCCGCCTGTGGCGGGTTGGCCGCCTGCCGCGGCGGGAGGCGGCTATTGAGCATAGCAACCGAAGCTGGGACCCTCCGGCTGCCTCGGTGCGGATTTACGCGCCCGGCGCGCCTGCCCTGTGACCAAGATGACCCGGCCCTTAACCCGCAGTGAATTCAATACTGTGCCAGCCGCTGGCGCCGTTCGGGGCCGGGGGCGCCGGAGTTTCCGTTTGTAGCGTGCGGTCACCATCCCAGGCCCGCACCCGGAGCCTGTGCTGTCCAGCGGAAACGCCGTCCGGCACCCAGTACCACTGGCGCCACGTATCCACGGAAGCCTCCGCGGCCAGTTCGACGTCGGCCCAATCGCCGTCGTCTAATTGCACCTGCACTTTGGAGATGCCCCGGTGCTGCGCCCAAGCCGTTCCCGCAAAGGCTGTCTGGCCTGCCGCGATCCGGGACCCGTCGCGCGGCACATCGATCCGCGACGCTGTCTTGATCGGGCCGTGGTCCGACCAGCCGCGGCTGGTCCAGTACGCCGTCTTGTCCGCAAATCGGGTGATTTCCAGGTCCACCACCCACTTGGTTGCGGACACGTATCCGTACAGGCCCGGGACCACCATCCGCACCGGGAACCCATGCTCCAGCGGCAGCGGTTCGCCGTTCATTCCGATCGCCAGCAGCGCGTTCCGCGCATCGGTCAGCACCGTCAGCGGGGTGGAGGCCGTGAACCCATCGACGCTGGTGGACAACACCATGTCTGCCTCCGGCAGCGGGCGCGCCCGCGCCAGCAGTTCCCGCAGCGGGTAACCCAGCCAGCGCGCATTCCCCGCCAAGCCCCCGCCCACCTCATTCGAAACACACGTCAGGGTGGTGTAGCTCTCCACGAGGTCTGCCTCGAGCAAGTCCTGGAAGTTGATGCTGAAGTCTTCCTCGACCAGTCCGTGGACGCGCAGTGTCCATTGCGTTGGATCCACCGACGGAACAAACAGCGCGGTATCGATGCGGTAGAACTCAGCGTTCGGCGTGACGAACGGAATGGCCCCGTCCACCGGCGCCTGCACCCCTTCCGGCAACGGCTTGGCCGGCCGCGCCGGCGCCGGCAGGCCAAGGGTCTCTCGCACTTGCCGTGCACCGTTGCGGGCAGCCGAGACCGCACCGGCCGCGATCCCCATGACGACGGCGGCGCCCGCCATCAGTCCCGCGGTTGCCAGAAACCGGCGGCGATCAGGATCTGTCCTCTGGATGGCGGTGCCTGAATCGGCCACCGCGTTGGCCGGGGCCGGGCCGGGCAGGAGTCGGATCAGCCAGCGCAGGCAGAACAGGCCAACTGCTGTCCCCAGCGCGGTGGGGATGGCATCCGCAGGCACGGCCCCGGCCCGAGTGAGGACACACACGGCCATGCCCGTGCCTAGTGCGGCCACCACGAGAGCGCCGGCGGTCCAGTTCCGGAGGGCCAGCACGCCGATGCCCGCGGCCAGCACCGCTGCGGCGATACCCATGGCGATGAACAGGACCAGTTTGTCCGCTGTTCCGAAGGTCGAAATGGCAAATTCGGTCAGCCATGTTGGCGACAGTTCAACCACGGCGGCGCCCACGGAGCCAAACGGCGAGGCGGCGGGACCGAAGAACGCGGCGGCCAGTTCTGCCACGGCAAAGAGCACGGCGGCTGAGACGATGCCCGCCAGCATGGCCGGCATCCACGCCGTCACTACTGCGGCCTTCGACACTGGCGGTGCTGCCATGCCGGCCCTTGCCCTTCGATCGATTCCGGCCCGCGTCTCCGCACGCGGAGACGGACCCTGGTTCGATCATCTACCCGGCATGACCGCATGACAACCACTGCACGTGGAAGGGCTCAAGGGGGGTCCTCTGCCGGCTCCGTCAGTCGGCGCGACGATCAGCCAAAGGCGACTATTCCGGCGTAGACCAAGAGCATAATGGCAACAATGAGTCCTGCTGCCAGGGTCAGGGCCAACCAAATCCAGGACGTCCACCGTTTCGAACTGCGCTTGCCCGGTTGTTGGCCATGCCGGGTCGGTCCGTAGGACAACGGGTTTTCACCGGGCCGATTGCTTCCCTCCGCTCGGGAGCCTGGCTCAGGTGATTCGGGGTTCTGGCCGGTGTTCATCGTCAATCTCCTGCCTGATGGGACGTGTTGGGGAAGTCCTGCCGAGGCCCTGTCCGATCAGCGTAGATTGATGCTCAGCATGCTGTCTATATTTCCATGTTGCGCAATAAGGCTCCCCTGAATGCACCTTGGACTGGATGCGAAAGACGCTGGGCTTGCAGTGACAGTCCTGCCGAAATTGCCGATTTCGCACCACACGCGCGTGAGTGAGCGGCGCCGGACGGGGAATTTCCCGGACATTCAGAAAAAATTGGTTGACACTTCAACCATCAGGTGTTATTGTAGATGCATAAGCATGAAGTTCGCCTGAGCTTCAGAACCAGATTTCAACCAGGAGGCACCACATGGCCGCTCAGCTCACCCCAGGAACTTGGACCCTCGATAAGTCCCACACCGAGGTCGGCTTCTCTGTCCGCCACGCCGGCATCAGCAAGGTGCGCGGCCAGTTCACCGACGCCGACGCCACCCTCGTGGTGGGCGAAAGCCTGGCCTCGTCCTCGGTCGAAGCCGTCGTGAAGACCGCCTCGTTCGACTCCAACGACGACAACCGCGACGCCCACGTCAAGGGCGAGGACTTCTTCAACGTGGAGCAGTACCCGAACATGACCTTTAAGGCCACCAGCGTTGAGGGCAACCCGGAAGAGTTCAAGCTGGCCGGCGAGCTGACCATCAAGGACACCACCAAGCCCGTGGTCTTCGACGTCGAATTCGGCGGCATGGCGGTTGACCCGTTCGGTGCGACCCGCGCCGGCTTCTCCGCCACCACCCAGATTTCCCGCAAGGAATTCGGTATCACCTGGAACGCTGCCCTGGAAGCCGGCGGCGTGCTGGTGGGCGACAAGGTCACCATCACGGTGGACTCGGCCTTCGTTCTGCCGTCCAACTAATTCCCCGTGCCACGCAGGCAGGGTCCGGAAGCTCTCCGGCCCCTGCCTGCGGCGTTTAACCAGGTCGTGTGGCCCCGGCTCTGTGCTGCATCGGGGGCGGCCGGGCTTGCCGCTAGGCTGGCCTCGTGAAGATCGCGATCCTCGACGACTATCAGGACGTGGCGCTCAGCAGCGCTCCGTGGGACCAGTTGCCGGCGGGCATCGCCGTCGAACGTTTTACTGACCATCTCGACGACGTCGGTGCGCTCGCCGAGCGCCTGGTCGGCGCGCAGGTGGTGGTCACCATGCGTGAACGGACTCCGATCACCGCCGAGCTAATGGACCGGCTGCCGGACCTCAGGCTGGTCACCACCACCGGAATGCGAAACGCGTCGATCGACTTGAATGCGGCAGGCAAGCGCGGGGTGACGGTCTGCGGAACGCAGAAAGGCACCGCGGCGCCCGCTGAACTGGCCTGGGCGCTGGTGATGGCGGTGACGCGGGAGATCCCGCAGAACGACCGGGATGTGCGCGCCGGCATCTGGCAGGCCCGGATGGGGATCGATCTCGCCGGGGCCACCATTGGGCTGCTGGGCCTCGGCCGCTTGGGCCAGTTAATGGCCGGCTACGCCGCGGCCTTCGGCATGGAAGTGCTGGCCTGGAGTCCGCACCTGACCACAGAACGCGCCGCGGAACACGGGGCGGAACTGGTATCCAAGGAGGACCTGTTCCGCCGCTCTGACATTGTCAGTATCCACCTGAAGCTCGCGGAATCGACCGTGGGAATCGTCGGCGCCGCGGAGCTGGACCTGCTCGGTCCGGCGGGCCGGCTGGTCAACACCTCGCGCGGGCCGTTGGTAGATGAGGCGGCACTGATCGCGGCGCTGGCCGAGGGCAGGATTGCCGGGGCGGCCTTGGATGTCTACGACGTGGAGCCGCTGCCGGCGAACAGCCCGCTGCTCGGCGTGTCCAACCTGATCCTCAGCCCGCACATCGGTTTCGTTACCGAGGTGGCCCACCGGTTGGGGTACACCCAGATGCTCGAGGACATCCTGGCCTACCTCGAGGGCGCACCGATCAATGTCCTGACTTGACTGCGTCGGCCGGGACTAGTTCCATGGCGTGTTCCTCCACGTAGTCCAGCGCCAGCCGGACGGCGCCGGCAGCCACGATCGCATCGCCGAACTCGGAGACGGCCACGCGCGGAGGGGTTGCGGTGAGCCGGGGGAGTTCACGGGTGATGGTGGGCAGCAGGGCCGATGCCGAAGCCGCCACCGCGCCGCCAATGACCACCAGTTCGGGGTTGAAGAAGGTGCCGAGCACGGCGATGACCCGGGCCATCCGCAGGCCGATCCGTTCCAGGATCTCTTGGGCCACCTTGTCACCGCGTGCCGCCGCCTCGAACACGAAGCGCGCCGACACCCGGCTGGTTCCCGGTCCCACCAATTCACGGATCAGCGTTGGCCGCTCCGCGGCGAGGGCTTCGTTGCCCCAGTAGCGCGCAAGCCGGGCGATGCCGTCCTGGCTGCCCACCCCGTCCACCAGTTCAAGCGTCCCCACTTCGCCGGCGCCCCCGTTGCAGCCATGCAGCAGGCGGCCCGATTCAATCAGGCCGGTGCCCAGGCGCTCGCCGGCCAGCATGACGGCAAGGTCGTCGACGCCGGTTCCCACGCCGCTCCAGCGCTCGGCCAGCGCCGCCAGGTTGGCGTCGTTCTCCAGCAGCACCGGCCAGCCGTAGTCGGCGAAGACCTCGGTCTGCAGCCCGATGTCGAAGTGTTCGGACAGTTCGTGTCCGGCAGCCACGTTGCCGTGGCGGTCCACTACCGTGGAGACGCCGATGGCGGCGGCCAGGACGGCCGAGGGGGCCAGCCCGGCCTCAGTCAGGGCGCTGGCGACCACCCGCTTGATGGTGGCGCGGCGCGAGGCGGCAGTGGCCGGCGGCTTGTCGAACCGCTCGGAAACCCGGGCCAGCGTCCGGCCCCTCAAATCCGCCACCAAGGCAGTGGCGGTGGCCATGCCCACGTCCATCCCCAGCACGCAGCCGGCCGCCGGGTTGAATTCGAACCGCCGGGCCGGCCTGCCCTTCGTGGTGCCCACCAGACGTTCCCCCGGCAGTTCGCGGACCCAGCCGCGGGCGGTCAGATCGTCGCAGACCGCGATGGCCGTGGCACGGGTCAGGCCGGTGGCCTCGATCAAGTCCGTGCCGGTCACCGCGCCGTTCGCCCGCATGACAGACAGCACGGCTTTCAGATTGGCCAGCCGCAGCACTTGCGGAGTGGTGGCGGAGGTGCTCACATCGTTCCCCTTGACCTTGTAGGGCAGCATCAGGATAATAGTAATGGAACATAAATTTAGACGCTAAATAAAAGGAGTTCCCATGGCAGTGCGGGTCGGTATCAACGGTTTCGGGCGGATCGGCCGCAACTACTTCCGGGCCGCCCTCGCGCAGGGAAAGCTGGGCTCCGATCTGGAGATCGTGGCCATCAACGACCTCGGCTCGCCGGAGACCCTGGCGCACCTGCTCAAGTACGATTCCGTCGTCGGACGGCTGGCCGCGGAGGTCGCGGTTGCCGACGGCGACCTGGTGGTGGACGGCAGGGTTATCAAGGTCCTCGCCGAACGCGACCCCGGCAACCTGCCGTGGGGCGAACTCGGCGTGGATATCGTGATCGAATCAACCGGCCGCTTCACTGACGCCGCGGATGCGGAAAAGCACCTGGTGGCCGGCGCCCGCAAGGTCCTGATTTCCGCCCCGGCCAAGGGCGACGTGCTGAGCGTGGTGATGGGCGTCAACGACGGAGAGTACGACGACGGGACGCACCACATCGTCTCCAATGCCTCCTGCACCACCAACTGCCTGGCGCCGCTGGCAAAGGTGCTGCACGAGAACTTCGGCATCGAGCAGGGCTTGATGACTACCATCCACGCCTACACCGCGGACCAAAACCTGCAGGACGGCCCGCACCGGGACCTGCGCCGTGCCCGCGCCGCCGCCATCAACATGGTCCCCACCTCCACCGGCGCCGCAAAGGCGATCGGGCAGGTGCTGCCGGAGCTGAAGGGCAAGCTGGACGGGTTTGCCATCCGCGTGCCGGTGCCCACCGGCTCCGCCACGGACCTGACCGTCACCGTGGGGCGCGAGGTCACCGCGGAGGAAGTTAACGAGGCGTTCAAGGCAGCGGCTGCCGACCCGCAGTTGGCCGGCATCCTCACCTACACCGAGGATCCGATTGTCTCCTCGGACATCGTCACCGATCCGGCGTCGGCGATCTTCGACTCCGGCCTGACCAAGGTGATGGGGAACCAGGTCAAGGTTATTGGCTGGTACGACAACGAGTGGGGCTACTCCAACCGCCTGGTGGACCTGACCTCGCTGGTGGCGTCCAAGCTCTCCTAGGCTCGTCCCGCTCCACCCGGCACTCCGCTGGAGCCCGGCCCTAGGGCCCCCCGGAGCGTCAGCGGCCGCGGAACGCCACCGGACCCGAACCGACTATTCAGCAGGCGCCCTTTTCAGCCGTGAAAAGGGCGCCTGCTGATTCCTCGATCAGGTGGCTGAGGCCAAGAGTGGCCGGCGTTACCGGCGGCCGGCCCGGCGCCGGAAGGCCCATGCTCCCCAGGCCGCGCCCACGGTGGCAATCCCCAAGCACCACACCACCGCGGCAGCGCCGTACGGTTCCATTTCCGTGTCCATCAGCAGCGCCCGGATGGTTTCGTTGACTGCGGTGATGGGCTGGTACTCGGCCAGCGGCTGCAGCCACGCCGGCATCGTATCCACCGGCACGAAGGCGCTGGACAGGTATGGCAAGAACAGCAGCACAAAACCATAGCCGGAGGCTGCCTGCGGCGAACTGGCTACCACGCCGATCGCCGTGAACAGGGTGGTGATGGCCAGAATGTACAAGGCAACTATCCCTGCTGCACCCAGCCATTCCAGTGGGCCGGCCGACGGACGGAAGCCCACCAGCAGAGCAACCATGATCACGACGGCGGTGGCCACCAGGTTCCGGACCAGCGAGGCGACCGTGTGGCCGGTCAGCACCGCCGAACTCCGGATGGGCAGGGTTCGGAAGCGGTCGATGATCCCGTTCGCGAGGTCGGTGGCCGTGTCGACGGCGGCTGAGGAGGCTCCGAATCCGGCGCAGGTCAGGATGATCCCGGGGACCACATAGTCCACGTATCCGCCGTTCGGGGAGATGGCGCCACCGAACACGTAGGTGAACATCAGCATCAGGATGACGGGCAGCAGGATGGCCATCAGCAGGGCGTCGACGTTTCGGAGCGAATGGCGGAGGCTGCGGCCGATCAGGACGGCGTTGGTCACCGGCCAGGCAGGGCGGCGCCGGTGCGCCGCTAGTGATCCGGGCGTGTAGGCAGTTGTGTCGGTGGAGGTCATAGGAGTGCTTTCTGTGCAGCGGTGCCGGGTGTCGCGGCATCCGTCAGGTGCAGGAAGACGTCGTCCAGGCTGGGGGAGCGGAGCGATACCGGTGTCCCGGGTGCGGCCGAAGACCCGATCTGCTCCATCGCCGCGCGCAGCCCCTGCAACGTTCCGTCGGTAGGGATTGAAGCCAGCAGTCCGCCGTCGGCCGTCTTGAGTTCGACGACGGTCTCGCCCACCTGCGCCTTGAGCTCGCCGGGCGATCCATTCGCCACCACTCGGCCGCCGTCGATGACAACGACGGTGTCGGCGAGTTCGTCCGCCTCCTCGAGGTATTGAGTGGTCAGCAGGATTGTGGCGCCGCTGGCACGCAGTCCGTGGATGGTGTCCCACAGTGCCCTGCGGCTCCGGGTGTCCAGTCCGGTGGTCGGTTCGTCCAGGAAGATGACCGGCGGGGCCGCCACCAATCCCAAGGCCAGGTCCAGCCGTCGACGCATGCCGCCGGAGAACGTGCTCACCCGTCGGTTGGCTGCTTCCTGCAGTCCAAAGTCCTCCAGCAGAGCGCGGCTGCGCCGGCGGGCCCCGGCCCGGTCCAGCCCGTTCAGCCGGCCCAGCATCTGGAGGTTCTCGGCTGCCGTCAGGATCTCGTCCACTGCAGCGGCCTGTCCGGTCACGCTGATCGACTCGCGGACAAACGCCGGGCTGGCCGCCACGTCATGGCCGTTGACCGATGCTGTTCCGGCGTCGGGCGGGATCAGCGTTGACAGGATGTTCAGCAGCGTGGTCTTGCCGGCTCCGTTGGGGCCGAGGACGGCGGTGATGGTTCCGCGGACCACGTCCAGGTCCACTCCGTTCAGCACCGTCGTCTTGCCGAAGGCTTTACGGATTCCGCGTGCCCGAATGGTGGCTTCCATGGCTGGATCTCCAAATGATCTGATCGGGCATCCCGATGATTGAATCTGTTTATGCTATAAACTGGGTTTAAGTCATACACAGTTGTACGAAACGGTGTCAAGCGATTTCCTGCGGGCGGTGCCGCGGCGGGAAGATGGAGGTCATGAGGACAGCCGACGAAACGCCCGAACTCCCCCGCGGCATTGCCCTGGCGTGGGGGGTGGCTGCCACGCCTCAGCGTGGGCCCAAGCGGGAGCTCAGCATCGAGGGCATCGTGGACGCGGCCATGGAGATTGCCGATGCCGAGGGGCTGGCGGCCGTCTCCATGACTGCCGTAGCCGCGAAGCTCGGTTTCACTACGATGTCGCTATACCGGTATGTCTCGGCCAAAGACGACATGGTGCTGCTCATGTACGAGCAGGCGCTGGGGGTGCCGCCGCGGCGCGATCCGGAGGCCGGCTGGCGGGAGGCCGCCAAGAGTTGGTTCCATTCGCTGCTTGCCGTATACCGGGCACGGCCCTGGGTGCTCGATATCCCCATGCAGGGGGTCCCGTCAACGCCCAACAGTGTGGCCTGGATGGACGCCGGCCTAGCCACCTTCGAATCCACGCCGTTGAGTTACGCCGACCGGTTGTCGGTCACGCTGCTGTTGAGTGGCTACGGCTACTGGCAGGCGCTGATCGAACGCATGTACATGCAGGCTGCCCCGGACGACCAGGCGCTGGCCGAAGTGGAGCGGAGCCAGGAACAGGTCTTGATGTCTTTGGTGTCGCCGGAAGAGTTCCCGACGGTAGCCCATGTGCTGCAGTTGGGCCTGTTGGGCCCGGAAAGCACCAACGACCCGTTCGGCGTCGGCTTGGAGTTGGTGCTGGATGGAATAGCCGGCCGGATCGATGCCTCACAAAAGCCGGAAGCAGACGGCGCGAACGGCACACAGGGCACGCCTGCCGAAGGTGCAGAAGGCGCCTCCGCGGCAACGACTCCGGAGATCGACGCCGCCGTGTTGAAGGATCCCGGAGCCCGCGAGGCGTCCCGAAAGCGCCGCGATGCCGAAACCGCGCTGCGCCAAGCTGAACAGCAGCTGCGCGAGTCACAGCGTAAGGAGCGGGAAGCCCTGGGTAAGGCGCGTGAGCGGGCACGGAAGCAGGCCGCGAAGGCGGCCAAGCTTGCCGAAAAGGCAGGCCGCCCGACCTCCTGCTAGCGGCCGCTTGGGTGCCCGGCCCCTCGCAAGGCGGGCACCGCCGTCGTGCGTTCGCCGGCTCAGGTGTACATCAACGAACCCGGGGTGGTGAGCAGCTCGCCGGTTTCCAGCCAGGTCTTGAGCCCGGAGAGGATCATTGGCCAGCCGCCGTACAGCTGGTCATTGGCGCCTTCGCGCAGCTGGTCGTGCGTGACGGTGAGCCGGCAGGAGTCCTCCACCTGCTCGATCTCCCAGGTCACCCGCGAGGTGCCTTCGGCGATCACGTCCTCGCCCCAGAGCGCACGCATGGTCTGCACCAATTTGCGCGGTGGGTCCACTTCCAGGTTTTCGCCCTCGCCGAGCGGGGCATCCGCACGGGGATTGGTCATGGTGTAGTGGGAGCCCGGTGTCCAGTCGGTCTCGATCCCGTTGCCGAAGTTGTACTTGCTTCTGATCTCGCTGTCCGTGATGGCCTCCCAGAGCTTTTCCGGGGTGGTGCGGATGTAGATCTCGAAAATCTTTTCCATGGGATTTTCCAATCGGGATTTGAGGTCGCTGAGCCCAGCGGCCCACGGCTGTGCATACTTGCTCACCCAGCGGTCGTGGATGAGCCGGATGGGCACCGGATTGAGGAAATGGAGTTTTTCCCGGCCGCGGCGGCGGGTGACCACCAAGTTGGCCTCTTCCAATTGCCTCAGGTGCTTCATGACTCCAAAGCGCGTGATGTTGAAATGCGCTTCCAGCGCGGTGAGGGTCTGCCCGTCCTCGCGGAACAGTTCATCCAGCAGTTCTCGCCGGGTGGGATCCGCCAACGCTTTGAACACGGCATCCATAAGCCCATGATAGGTGACCAATTGGTCACATGTCGAGGCCTTTTCAGATCACAGGTTGGGCTGCAGCACGGCTTTGATGAGCGGCCGCCCGACGGCGTCGGTGCTGCCGTCAGCAGTCAGCCGGAGTGCTTCCACGGCCCGGTCCATGGGATAGGTGGTAATCAGGCGCTCGCCTAGATCCGGCAGGCTGGCGAGAAAAGCCAAGGCGTGTTCAAAGTCCGGACGGGTCGAGATGAAGCTGTGCAGCACGTCAAGGTTCTTACTGGTCCGGACCACGGGCGCCGGTGCGGTTCCGGTGGCGTACATCGCCACCATGACCAGACGGCCCAGGGGGCGCAGTTCCTCGACGGCCCGAGCCAAATGCGTACCCGCGCCGGTCGCTTCAATCCACACGTCATAGCTGTCCGGCCGCGGTCCGGTGGTGCTGTCCAGTCCCAGACTGGCGGCCAGTTCGACTCGGGCCTGGTGCCCGGGGCCCTCACGGCCGATCATCGTCACCGCGGCGCCGGCGCGCTGTGCCATCAAGCCCGCGAGCAGGCCGATGCTGCGGGTGGTCGACACCGCTACCCGCTCCCCGGGCTGGATCCGGGCCACGGTTGCCACCGCCCGCCAGGCGATGGAGGCAGGCTCGGCGAGAACCGCGGTGGTGTCAGGGACCGAGTCCGGCACGGGCACCAGGTTGCGCCACGGTACCAGCGCCCGGGAGGCTGCTTGTCCATGCTGGGTCAGCCCCAGGCCGGACCGTCTGGCGCAGAGGTGCGGCTGGTCCGCCCGGCACGCCGCACAGTGCCCGCAGCCGACGGTGGAAATCGGCACCACACGGGTCCCGGGGGCGAGCCATTCCGGTACCAGCAGCCCGGCACGGACCACCGAGCCGACCGACTCGTGGCCCAGCACCATGCCGAGCGGAACCGACGCCGCCGCCGGGTCGGCACGGTAGACAATGACGTCCGATCCGCACAATCCGCAGAGGCTGACCCTGAGCTCCACTTCGTCTGCGCCGGGCGCACGGAGCGGGTGGTCGATCAGCCCGACGCCGCCGGGCTCGGCCGAGACGCGTGCCAGGGCGGGGTTCATGGCCCGCTGACCAAGTGCGCGGCCGTGTGCAGCTGCCATTTCTCACCCTCCTCGACCACGCGCAGATTCGCTGCTCCGATCTTAACGCCGGGATCTTAACGCCGTGGCAGGACGACAGCGGTGCTTGGGTGGGCTGCGAAACCCACCCAAGCACCGCCGTCGTTGTCTGCTTCGATCAGTAACTGGCCGGCGTTCCTGCGGCGCTGTCCCCGTCCGACGGGAGGTACTTGGCGGCCAGGGCTTCGGAGCCGCGGGCCAGCAGCGCCACGTCGGCGCCGACGCCCACAAAGTCGGCGCCCCACTCCATGTAGCGGCGGGCCGAGGCTTCGGCGAAGGCATTGACCCCCACAAACTTGCCGGCCGCCTTGGCCGCCTTCAGCGCCTTCTCCACGCCGGCAACCACCTCGGGATGCTCCTGCTGCCCGATCACGCCCATCGACGCGGCGAGATCGGACGGGCCGATGAAGACGCCGTCCACGCCGTCCACCGCGGCGATCTCGGCGGCGTTCTCCACGGCCTCCGCGGACTCGATCTGCACGATCAGGGTCAGCGTTTCCTCCGCGCGGGTGAGGTAGTCCGGAATCCGGTTCCAGCGGGCCGACCGGGCCAGCGCGGACCCGACGCCGCGCACGCCGGCCGGCGGGTAGCGGGTGGCTGCCACCGCCGCCCGGGCCTGCTCGGCGGTGTGCACCATCGGGATGATCAGCGTCTGCGCGCCCAGGTCCAGGTACTGCTTGATCAGCACCGTGTCATTGACCGGCGGACGGACCACCGGGATGCCCGGGTAGCCGCGCACTGCCTGCAGTTGGGCCAGCACGGACTCCAGCCCGTTGGGGGAGTGCTCGGCGTCGATGAAGATCCAGTCGAAGCCGGCGCCGGCGCACAGCTCGGCGATCAGCGGCGAGCCGGAGCTGACCCAGATGCCGGCCAGCGGGCGGTCGGCGGCGGCCAGTGCGTCCTTGAAGGACGGATCGGGTTCTACTCGAAACGGCATGTGATGGTTCCCAGCTGTCCGTAGTCCGCGAACACGGTGTCGCCTTCGTGGACCCACATGGGGCGGGTGAAGGAGCCGGCCAGGATGGTTTCGCCGGCCTTGAGGTGGTCGCCGTGCGGGGCGATCTTGTTGGCCAGCCAGTAGACGCCGGCGGCCGGGTGGTTGAGCACGCCGGCGGCCACGCCGGTCTCCTCCACCGTCTGGTTCTTGTACAGGATGGCAGAGATCCAGCGCAGGTCCACGTCCTGCGGGCGGACCGGGTTGCCGCCGATCACCATGGCGCCCATCGCGGCATTGTCCGAGATGGTGTCCACGATGGTGCGGCCTTCCATCTCGATCCGGGAGTCCAGGATCTCCAGCGCGGGAACCACGTACTCGGTGGCATTCAGCACGTCGAAGATGGTGGCGTTGGGGCCCTTGACGTCGCGGTTGAGCACAAAGGCCAGCTCAACCTCGATGCGCGGGTGGGTGTACTGGTCCCACTTCACCGTGCAGCCGTTCTCCAGGATCATGTCATCGAAGATGATCCCGTAGTCCGGTTCGCTGATGCCGGTGGCGTACTGCATGGCCTTGGAGGTCAGCCCGATCTTGCGGCCGGCCAGAGTCCGCCCGGCAGCCTCGCTGCGCTCCCGCCACAGGTTCTGCACCTTGTAGGAGTCCTCAATGGTCATCTCCGGGTACCGGGCGGTCAGCCGCTGCACCGGCGTCCGGGTCCGCCCCGCCTCCACCAACTCGTCGGCGATGGACTCGATCGTTGACTGGTCAAGCATGCTTGTGGCACCACTTCCTTGTTCCTCAGGACCGCGACTGGCCCTTCAGCTGGGCGGCGGTGCGGTCCCGGCGCCGCACGGGAAGGGCGCCAGCACCATCTTACGGTGGCGCGTGTCACCCCTTGTAAGTTGGTTACGGCGTGGGGGAACAACGACGGCGGTGCCTCCCCGGGTGCCTCGGCCGGCCACTGCGGGGCCTCGGGTGACTCGGCTGGACGGGCATCACCGGACGGTGAGCCGGGCGCGCACCCTTCCGTGCCGGCGGCATAACCTGCAGAATGGCGCCATGGAGGAGACAAAGCTCAACGCCCTGGCCCTGGTCTGCACTTTGACGCCGTCACCTAAACCGTCCAGCAGCGAACTGCTGGCCCGGCAGGTGATCACGCAACTGTCCCGGCAGGACGTCGACTGTGAGCTGCTCCGGGTTGTGGACCATGACGTCAAGCCCGGCGTGCAGACGGACATGGGCGAGGGCGATGCCTGGCCGTCCATCCGTGCCAAGGTGCTGCAGGCGGACATCCTGGTGCTCGCCACGCCGATCTGGCTGGGCCATCCGGCCAGCCTTGCCCAGCGGGTGCTCGAACGACTGGACGCCGAGCTGTCCGAAACCGACGAGGCCGGCCGGCCCAGCATGTTCGACAAGGTCGCGCTGGTGGCGGTGGTCGGAAACGAGGACGGCGCCCACCATGTCACGGCCGAGCTCTACCAGGGACTGGCCGACGTCGGCTTCAGCATCCCGGCCCAAGGGTCGACGTACTGGGTGGGCGAAGCAATGCATGGGACCGATTTCCAGGACCTGCAGGAGACTCCCGACGTCACGGCGACGACCACCGCCACGGCGGCCCGGAACGCCGTTCATCTGGCCCGGCTGCTGCGCCGCGGCCCGTATCCTGCGCAGGTGTAGGGGCTGCCCCCGGCTAGGGTAGGCAAGTGAACTCCTTCCTTCGCAAGCCCTGGACCGGACGGATCGGTGCACTGCTGGGCATCCTGACCATGGCGCTGAGCTTGCGCGCCGCGGTCTCCGCCGTGGGCCCGCTGCTGGGTGAACTGGGCCCGGAACTGGGCTTCGATGCGACTACCATCGGCGCGCTGGCCATGCTGCCGCCGCTGGTCTTCGCGGCGGCCGGCCTGTGCACACCGGCGCTGATCCGCTGGCTCGGGCTGGAAAAGGTGCTGGTCGCGGCCGTGCTGCTGGCCGTCGCTGGCCAGGTGGGCCGCGCCGCCGTCGACGGGGTCTGGCCCTTCCTGGGCCTGAGCGCGGTGGTGATGGCCGGGTACGGCATGGGCAACGTGGTGCTGCCGCCGCTGGTGCGGAAATACTTCCCGGACCGCATCGGGGCGGTCACCGCCGGCTATGTGACGCTGCTGGCGGTGGGCACCGCGATGAGCCCGCAGTTTTCCGTCCCGTTGGCCGAGGCCGCCGGCTGGCGGGTCTCGCTGGCGCTCTGGGCGTCGGTCAGCGCCGTGGTGCTGGTCCCGTGGGCAGTGCAGGCGGCACGGGACCGCCGCAAGGGCAAGACGTACGACGGCGGCACCCCGGCTCCTGCTGCTGCCTCGCCTGCAGCCGGAAAGCTGAACCCTTGGCGCTCGCCGGTGGCTTGGGGGCTGGCTATCTTCCTGGCCGGTAATTCCGCACAGACCTACGTGTACTTCACCTGGTTGCCGCCATATCTCACCGCGCACGGCATCGACGCGGCGGCGGCGGGCTCTGCCCTGGCCTACTTCGCCATCCTGGGGCTGCCGGTCAGCCTGCTGGTGCCGCTGATCGTGCCCCGGCTGAAGCATCCGCTCGCCGCGATCCTGGTGTTCACCCTGTGCTGGATTGGCGGGCATGCGGGGCTGCTGCTGTCGCCGGAGAGCGGCACCTGGTGGTGGGTAACGCTGTCCGGGCTGGGCCAGGGCACCTTCGCCGTCGCGCTGCTGATGGTCAACCTGCGCTCGCGCACCGTCCACGGCTCGGCTGTGCTGTCCGGCTTCAGCCAGGGTCTCGGTTACGCCGGCGCCAGCGTTGCTCCGCTCCTGTTCGGAGTGGTCCACGAATCTACCGGCTCGTGGACTGCATCCTTTGCCATGCTGGGCGCCTGCATTGTGGTGATGCTGGTTGGAGCGGTCATGATCAACGGTCCGCGCTGCATTGAGGACCCCCCAGGAGCCGGCCGCAGGCGCAAGGCCGCGCTGAATCCGGCGGCCGACACGGAGCGGCAAGACGCACACCGCTGACGCAGCGCGGAGGGCCTTCCGCCGCGCCGTCCACCCGGCCTAGACTCGATTCACTTGAACATGAGTCACCTTGGGGCCCCTGCCCGGGCCCGCCTCGGGGCCTCACGGCCTGCCGGGACGGGGGCCGTCACGGTTCAGTCCTGAGAGGCACCGGCCGCATGGCGGATCACGGCCGGAAGCCGACAAGAGGAAGAAGTGCGGCATGCGGATCGCCGTCGATCTCACAAAATGCCAAGGCTACGCCCAATGCGCCTTCCTTGCCCCGGAGGTCTTCCGCATCCAGGGGGACGAGGCGCTCACCTACGACCCGGACCCGGACGAAGCGCAGCGCATCAAAATCCGTCGGGCCGCTGCCGCGTGTCCGGTCCAGGCCATCAGCCTGGAGCACACGGACGGGCCGAACGAATCGCAGCATCCGGAAGGACGGCCGGGGACGGCTGGCGTTGCCGGAGACGGCCACGGCAGCTCGTTCAAGAAAACAGGCCGGATCGTCATTGTCGGTGCATCGCTGACTGGGCTGCACGCGGCGGAGCGGCTGCGTGAGGAGGGCTTCACCGGTCCGCTGACCCTGGTCGGCGAGGAGCCCCACGAGCCCTACGACCGGCCGCCGCTGTCCAAACAACTCCTGGCCGGGACGATGAGCTCCGCAGATACTTCGTTGCCCCAACGCCGGGACATCGCTGCCAGCTGGCGGCTGGGAGTCGCGGCGACCGGGCTGGACCTGCGGGCCAAGCACGTCCGGCTCGCCGACGGGAGCCGGATCGGCTTCGACAAGGTGCTGATCGCCACCGGACTGCGCTCCCGCCCCTGGCCGAACCCTGCCGAGGCAGCGCTGGAAGGGGTCTTGACGTTGCGCACCCGGGAGGACGCTTTGAAGCTCCGGCAGTTCCTGGCCGGGCGACCCCGCCGGGTGCTGGTCATCGGCGCCGGGTTCATCGGCTGCGAGGTCGCGTCCGTGTGCCGTGAACTCGGTCTCCCGGTCACCGTTGCCGAGGCCGGGCCGGCGCCCCTGGTCGCGGCCCTCGGAGGTACGATCGGCGCCATAGCCGGCGACCTGCAGCTCGAGAAGGGCGTGGATCTGCGCTGCGGCGTCCGGGTCACTTCCCT
The DNA here is from genome assembly GCF_047607445.1 of Arthrobacter sulfonylureivorans. GTDB lineage: Bacteria > Actinomycetota > Actinomycetes > Actinomycetales > Micrococcaceae > Crystallibacter > Crystallibacter sulfonylureivorans_A. The sequence continues at coordinate 19,987 of NZ_JBLKRT010000020.1, read as the reverse complement.
CGAAGGGGATGCCGCAGGGCGGCTGCGCCGGGCCGTCCTGTCCGACGGGACGACGGCTGAGGCCGACGTGGCGGTCGCCGCACTGGGCTCCGTGCGCAATGTCGAATGGCTCGCAGACTCCGGGTTGGCCTGCGGTGTGTGGGGAGTCGCCTGCGACGCCGGCTGCCGCGCTTTCGACGCGAACGGCCTGGTCACCGATGACGTCTTCGTGGCCGGGGACATAGCGCGCGCCCCGCAGCCGATGTACGGCTACCAATTCCTTGCCGTGGAGCACTGGGGCAACGCCATCTCGCAGGCAGAGGTTGCTGCGCACAATATGGTCAGCCGCGAAACCGAACGCTGGCCGCATCTGGCGGTGCCGCAATTCTGGTCGGTCCAGTTCGGCACCGAAATCAAGAGCGTCGGGGTTCCCTCGGCCGCCGATGAAGTCGCCATCGTCCAAGGATCGGTGGCCCAGCGGCGCTTCCTGGCCGTCTACGGCTACAAGGGCCGCATTGTCGCGGCTGTTGCCTTCAACCAGAACAAGTGGCTCGAATTCTACGAACCGTTGATCGAACAGGCCGCGCCCTTCCCGCCCGCCTTCCACCACGTGGACGAGTCGGCCGATGGGCACGCCGTGCCGGCCGGCTTCAAACCGGCGGTCAGCCCCACCCAGGACGCAACCGTCGTCGTGACCGGCCACGACCCCAACGAACGCCGCGCCCGACTGACCCATCCTGCCGCCGGCGACACACCGTCCCGGAGGCCGGCGGAAACCGCGCAACGATCTAAGGAGCATTCGCCATGACCCACGCCAGCTCCTGGGAGCAGGTCCTCGACTACTCCAACCGGGCCAACCCCTACCCGTTTTATGCTGACCTCCGCAAAACACCGGTGACGCGGCTGCCGGACGGAACTTACCTGGTCAGCACCTACGCCGAGGTCGTCTCGCTGTTGCACGATCCGCGGGTCAGCTCCGAGATCAGCCGCAATCCTGCCGCAGCCGCCGCCGGTGTCTCCGGGGACCAGGGCGACGGCGCCGACATGACGCCAACGTTCCTGAGCATGGATCCGCCCGACCACGATAAGTTCCGCCGGATGACCATGCGCCACTTCGGGCCGCCGACGACGCCCGGCCGGATCGCCGGGATGGAGCCACGGATGAAGGAAATCGTCACCGACCTGATCGACAAGATGGCGGATCGCAGCAGGATCGACGTCGTCGATGAGCTGGCCTATCCGCTGCCGGTCACGGTGATCTGCGAGCTGCTCGGCGTGCCTGAGAGCGACGAGCAGCGCTTTCGGGTCTGGGTGGACGTTGCCCTGCAATCCACTGATCCGGGTCTGGACCCTGAAACCCAGCAGAAAAAGCGAGCGGAAGCCGGCGCGGAGCTGCGCGCCTTCATGGAAGAACTGGTGGAGTCCCACCGGAAGTCACCGGGCGACGACATGCTCTCGGCCATGGCCACCGATGAAGGGCCGGAAGGCAGCATGCCCGCGGATCAGCTGGTGGGCACCGGCCTGTTGCTGCTCATCGCCGGACACGAAACCACCGTGAACCTCATCGTCAACGGCGCCCTGACCCTGCTCCGCCACCCGGCCCAGCTGGAGCGGCTGCGCAACGACCCCGAGCTGGCCATCCCGATGGTTGAGGAACTGCTGCGTTATGAACCGCCGGTGCATTTCGTCCCCTTCCGCACAGCCCTCGACGATATCGACATCGCCGGCACCACTATCCCGGCCGGGGCCTCCTTCACGCTGCTCCTGGCCGCAGCAAACCGGGACCCGGCCCACGTCACTGACCCCGACCTCTTCATCCCGGACCGGCCCAACAACGGCCACCTGGGCTTCGGCGGCGGCATCCACCTCTGCTTCGGAGCACCCCTGGCCCGGCTGGAAGCCCAGATCGCCCTCACCGCATTCGCCAGCAGAATCAAGAACCCGAAGCTGGTGGACGACCCGCCGGCATACCGGCCCAGCCCGTTCCTGCGGGGGCCTTCCCACCTCCCGGTAGACATCGACGGCATCGCCTAACTGGAACGCGCCGAGGCCGGCCGCGGATACCCCCGACAGCCCTCCTGCTGCTGCCGCCGCAGTTCCCGCGAGGCGCCGGCCTCAGGAATTCCCAAGGTACGGGGCAGATTTTGCGGTTACTGTGAGCCATCGGTAAGAGCACATGGGGATGTTTGGGGGAACCGAAATGTTGTCTAACCGCCTTGATGAGGTGCGTCCGCAGCGCACACGCACCTCGCGGATCCTGGCTTACACGGCCGCGGCATCCGCCTTTGCGTTGACCGGGGCGTTGATCGCGGGCACCGCGGCGCCGGCTGCGCCGGGCGGCTTCTCCTCGCCGTCAGCCAGTCCATCAGCGAACCCGACCACCACGCCAGCGCCGTTGCAGCAGATCATCGCCAGCAAGGCGCTCGGGATCGGCGGATCAGCTCGCTACGGCAGTACCCTCACGGCGACCGGATCGTGGACCGCAGGAGCCGTAGTCAGCTACCAGTGGCTTCGGAACTCCACAGTTATCCAAGGGGCAACGACGCCGTCCTTGAAGCTTGGCCTCTCCGATGTGGGAGCGAAGATTGCGGTGCGGGCTGTCATCCGCAAGTCCGGCTACGCCACCCGAACCGACACGTCAGCGCTGGTCACGGTGAGTCCGGCACTCTTCACATCCGCACCTGCCCCGACGATCTCCGGGACGGCGAAGGTGGGGCACAAGCTCACGGTGTCGGCGGGAGCATGGGCGCCGGCTGCAGCAGCCCTCGCCTACCAGTGGTACCGCAACGGCCAGGCGGTCAGCGGGGCAACCGCGGTGACCTACACCTTGGCGGCGGCGGACAAAGGGGCCGACCTCAAGGTCCGGGTGCGCGCCAGCAAGGGTGGCTACACCACCACGGACCGGCACAGCGCCCCGGTCAAGGTCGCCGCAGGAACCATCAGCGCCACCAAGGCCTTCAAGATCAGCGGCACCGCCCGGTACGGCAGTACATTGAAGGTCTCGCAAGGCTGGACGCCGGGCGTCAAGATTGCCTACCAGTGGTACCGCAACGGAAAGTCGGTAAAGGGTGCCACCAAGTCGTCGTTCACCTTGTCTGCAAAGGACATCGGCGCCAAAATCACCGTCCGGGCTACCGTCACGAAGCCCGGCTACTCCTCCCGAGCAGTCACCGCCAAGGCCGTCTCCGTGGGTAAAGCGGTGTTCAGCGTGAAGACGGCGCCGAAAATCTCGGGCACCAAAAAGGCGGGGGCCATCCTGCGGACCAGCACGGGATCGTACTCGGCGAAGCCGACCTCCTACGGCCACCAGTGGTACCGCAACGGCAAACCGATCAGCGGAGCGAAGAAGTCCAGCTACAGGGTGGTGAAGGCCGACCGAGGCCAGAAGATCAGCGTCCGCGTCACCGCGAAGAAGAAGTACTACGTCAACAAGACGGCACGCAGCGCATCGGTGCGGATCGCAACCCGCTAGGCGCCGAGTGCTCCTGACCTGACGGCGACGACGGCGGGGCTGCCTTACCCGGACGTAGGATGGGTCCGGATAAGGAGGCCCATCATGGATCGCCTGCGTATTGCGGCACGGCTGGTGCTGCCGGCCCTCTGGCTGGGCCTGATCATCGGTATTTCGCTGATCGAGGCACCGCTGAAGTTCCAGGCTCCCGGCATCACCATTCCGCTGGGGCTGGGGATTGGCCGGCTGGTGTTCACCGCGATGAACGTTGTGGAGCTGGTGCTTGCCGGGCTGCTGGTGCTGTCCTTGGTGGGGCAGCGCGTGGACCGCAGATTCTGGGCTCTGGTGAGAGGCGCCGTCGTCGTGCTGTTGGCCAAAGTGATGGTGATCCGGCCGCTGCTCAACCGCCGGACTGACATGGTGCTGGCAGGCACCGACGACGGCGGGTCCGCGCTCCACTACGTGTACATCGCGGCAGACGGCTTCCTGATCATCCTGCTGGTCTTGATGCTGGTCGCCGCAGCACGCCGTTGGGTTCCGGCGCCCGCCGTCGAACCCGAGCGGCACCGGCGCTGAGCCCTGGCTGCGGGCCCGGCACCGCCAACCGGCACCGCCAACCGGCAACCGCCCGCCGGTCACCCCTCGGTTACCACTCGCCCGGGAGCGCGTAGGGCCGGGACCACAGTGCAATCTGCAGGATCACGGCCTTCAGCCAGGCCTGCATCATGGCATCCACGTCCTGCGCGGAATCACTTCCGCGGGACAGGAAAGGCCGCATGGTGGTGACCACCGGTCCGATCAGTGCGATCAGGTACCGCAGCGGGACCACCCGGGTGGAGCCCACATGGTCTGTGTCGTTCTTGTGCTCGGGAGTGTGCCGCAGGGCTATCTCGTTCTGGTAGTCCAGCCACTCCTGGTCATAGGGCTTGGTGCAGGTGTCCCGGATCCACTGGCCGAACCGCAAGCGGACTGCTCCCAGATACTCTGCGATCGGCGGGCCGTCCGGACGGGAGAAATGCTCCACCAGATGGGGCTGGCTCGCGATAAAGCCATACCAAACGTCCAGTATCTCCTCGACCTGATCGTCGAGGACCGCCCCGGCCCGGCGCAGCATGGCGGCATCCTCCTCACCAAACATCGCGCTTGCTTTGAGCTCTTCGAGTTCGGCCAGCGTGACCGGTGACTGGGGCACCGTGCCGTACTCGTAACCCGGGATGTCGGAACCGCTGGCTGCATGGACTGACATGGCAATGCCTCCGTCGAAGGGGTGAATGCATGATGCCCGAACCGTCATTAATACTCCCGCCCGGCAGCGGGGTCAACGTTCGCACCGGGCTGGTGGACCCGGACGGACCTAGTTGCCGAAAGCGGGTGGTGCGACCTCGTCCGGCCGGGCTTCTTGCTCCTTTTTGCTGCGCTCGGACGGAACGGTGACAATGATCGAGGCAATGGCGATGACCACCATGAACACGTTAAACAGCAGCCCGACGGCGCCGCCGAAGCGCAGCGCCACGTTGTCTTGGCGGCCGAGGAAGATACCCCAGGACTGGATGATTTGCGGGTCCACCGCCTGGGCAGCCACATACAGGGCAGCGGAAATGGCGACGCCGATCGCGTTGCCCAGCGACGACGCCATCTTGTAGATGCCGGAAGCGGCGCCGACTTGGGCATCCGGGACGTTGGACAGCGCAGCATCGGTGGACGGCGTGGCGTAGAAACCCAGGCCAACACCGAAGAGCGTGAATCCGATGACCGTGAGCACAATGTACTCGCCGATGCGCAGGAAGGTGGTGGAGCACAGCAGGATCCCGATCCCGGTGATCATGCTGCCCCACAGCATGGGCTTCTTCGGACCGAACCGCTGCAGCAGCTTCTCACCCACGCGGATGGTGGCCAGGATGGCGACCAGATAGCCGAGCGTCATCAGGCCCGACTGCAGCGAATTCAACCCGGCGGCGACCTGGACCAGTCCCAGTGAGACGATCAGGGTGCCTGCCGCGCCGTTCAGCAGGAAGTTGGACAACGTTGCGCCGGTGAAAGTGCCGTTGCTGAAGAGCTTCAAGTCCACGAACGCGAAGCTTCGGTGGGTCTCGATCTGCAGGAAGAGCAGGCCGAACACCACGAACGCGGCGACCAGGCTCAGCCCGGTCCAGCTGAACCAGCCGATCGCCGGGCCCTGCGAAATGTAGACGTTGATGGCCACCAGCATGATGATGAAGCAGGCCAGGCCGGCCCAGTCGAAGTGGCGTTCGCCGGCGTTCGGATCGATGGGGGCACGCGATTCCGGCGTGCCCCGGAGCAGGAACAGCGCCAGCACGGACAGCACGATCGAGATCCAGAAGATGGACCGCCAGCCTAGGAAGGAAGAGGCCATCAGCCCGCCGAACAGCGCGCAGAAACCGGACCCGCCCCAGGAGCCGATGGACCAGAACGACAGCGCACGCTGCCGGTCCTTGCCCTCGTAATAGCTCTTGATCAAAGCCATGGTGGAGGGCATGATGCACGCCGCGGAAAGTCCTTGGATCGCGCGGCCACCGAGCAGCATGAAGTCCGTCAGCCCGCCGAGGTTTTCCGGCGTCAGCGCGATCAGCAGCGACCCCAGGATGCTCAAGTAGATGCCGGCGAACATGATCTTGGCGCGGCCGATCCGGTCGGCAAGTCCGCCGGCGACCACGATGAAGATTCCGGAAAACAGCGATGTGATCGATACGGCCAGGTTGGCCAGCGTTTGTTCGACGCCGAGCTGGTCCTTGATGCCGGGGATGACATTGAGCAGGGTCTGGGCGAAGAGCCAGAAGTTAATGACGGCCAGGACGATGCCCAGCAGCCACTTGTCGGTCGGTTTCCAATCGGTGCGGACCGGGGCGGATGTTGATGAGGTCATGGGAAACAACCCCTACTGTGCAAGGTATGCCAGCGCGGCGACGACCTGCGCCTGGGTGGCGACCGAGAGCGTCGGGTCGATGGCGGGGGCGAAGAACGGTGAATGGTTCGCCGGAATGTCCCGGGAGACAGTGCCCCTCTCCACGGCTTTCCGGTAGATGTCGGCCGGCACGGAACCGACCGTCCAGTAGCTGTACGGAACCCCGAACGCGTCCGGAATCCGGCTGAAGTCCTCGGAGGCCGTGACCGGCTCGGCGTGGAAGACCCGGTCGCCACCAAAATGCTCGGTGAACGCGGCCGTGATCTTTTGGGTGGTTTCCGCGTCGTTGCTGGTCAGCGGGAACTGGTCGTAGTACTCAAACTCAGGGTCGCGGGGCGATCCGGCGGCCGCACACTCGCCCCGGACAATCCGTTCGATAGATGCCATGATCCGTTCCCGTAGCGCCACATCGTAGGTGCGCAGGTTCAGCAGCAGCTCCGCGCGGTCCGGAATGATGTTGGACTTGGTGCCCGCGTTGGAGGCGCCGATGGTCACCACCGCGAACTCGCCCGGCTTGGTTTCGCGGGACACGATGGTCTGCAGCCGCAGCACAATCGAGGCCGCCAGCACCACCGGGTCCACCGCATTGTGCGGCATCGAGCCGTGCGCCCCGCGGCCGTGGACCGTGACTTTCAGCGAGTCGCCGGCGGAGAGGATCGGTCCCGCCGTCGTGCCGACAGTGCCCGCCTCGAAAGGCATCACATGCTGGGCGAAGGCGACGTCGGGCTGGGGCAGTTTTCCGGTCAGGCCGTCTTCCACCATCGCCTGTGCCCCGGCGGCCACCTCTTCGCCGGGCTGGAAGAGCGCCACGTAGGTGCCGGCCCAGCCCTCTCGGTGCGTGGCCATCAGCTTGGCCGCTCCCAGCAAGGAGACCACGTGCAGGTCATGGCCGCAGGCGTGCATCACCCCTGCTGTTTCGGAGGCATAGTCCAGCCCGGTGGCTTCGGCTACCGGCAGCGCATCGGTATCCGCCCTGGCCAGCACCGTGCGGCCCGGACCGTTCTCCAAAACACCCACGACGCCGGTGCCGCCGATGCGCTGGACCTGGTATCCGAAGCCGGTCAGCTCGCTTTCGATCCGGCCCGCTGTGCGGTGTTCTTCCATGCTGAGCTCGGGGGCACGGTGCAGTTCTTTGTACAGGTCGCGTTGCCAGTCCAGCCCTTGATCCAGTGAAGTGAATATGTCATTCGGGATGGCCATACTGCCCTCTTCTCCTCCGCCGGCACGGGAAACGCAGGCACGCGACTCCCGGAGGCACGCCTTCCCCCTAACGTAGACCCGCGGCTGCGCGCAGACAACGACGCCGGTGCCAAGGGGGGTGCGAAACCCCACCTTGGCACCGGCGTCGTGATGGCGCACGTCAGGCGGCCTCGTGCCGCCTGACCGGCGCAGCCTGGACGGTCAGTTTGGCGACAGCTGTAGCCAGTTTGGCGCCAGCTGTAGCGCCAGCCGCCCGGTTAGAACGGGTAGTTGGCGATGTCCGGGCGGACGGTGAGCCATTGGAGTTCGGTGAAGGAGTCCATGTTGGCTTGGTGGCCGCCGATGCGGGAGCCGTTGCCGGAGTTCTTGGTGCCGCCGAACGGGGAGTTGGCTTCGTCGGAGACGGTTTGTTCGTTGATGTGGACCTTGCCGGAGTCCACCCGGTCGGCGACCTGCATGGCCAGTCCGACGTCGCCGAGGATGGACAGCGAGAGTCCGTACTCGTTGGCGTTGGCCAGTTCCACGGCTTCGTCGATGGTGGAGAACTTGATCACCGGGGCGACCGGGCCGAAGATCTCGTCCTTCCACGCGGTGTTGTCCGGGTCGAGGTCGGCGAGCACGGTGGGGGAGTAGAACGGGCCGTCGTTGGTGCCGCCGGCGGCCAGCCGGGCGCCGGCGGCGACCGCGTCCTGCACGATCGAGTCGATGCGCTTGAGCTGGTTTTCGTCGATGATCGGGCCGAGCGCGACGGTGCCGGTCTTCGGGTCGCCGACGGGCAGGTGCTGGGCCTTTTCGGCGAGAGCGGCGACGTAGTCCTCGTAGATGTCTTCGTGCACGATGTGCCGGCCGGTGGTCATGCAGATCTGGCCCTGGTGCATGAACGAGCCGAACGCGGCGGCGGACGCGGCCTTGGCCAGGTCGGCGCCGGGCAGCACGATCATGGCGTTGTTGCCGCCGAGTTCCAGGTGCGCGCGCTTGAGGTTGCGGGCGGCGGATTCGCCGATCTTGCGGCCGGCGGCGGTGGAGCCGGTGAAGGAGATGACCCGCACCTCGGGGGCCTCGACCACGGCGGCGCCGATGTCCGCGCCGCCGGGCAGCAGGGATAGCAGGCCGGCGGGCAGGCCGGCTTCTTCGAAGATCCGCACCAGGCTCACGCCGCCGCAGACGGCGGTGCGGGGGTCGGGCTTGAGCAGTACCGCGTTGCCCAGGGCCAGGGCCGGGGCGACGGCGCGGATGGAGAGGATCAGCGGGAAGTTGAACGGGGCGATCACGGAGACCACGCCGACCGGGCGGCGGCGGGCGAAGGACCAGCGGTCTTCGTTGGAGGTGAGTACGTCGCCGGCCGGCAGCGAGGGCAGCGCGGCGGCCTCGTAGCATTCGTTGGCGGCGATGTGGGTTTCCAGTCCTGCTTTGGGGCCGATGCCGCCGGATTCGCGCACGATCCAGGTCTGGATTTCCTCGGCGTGTTCTTCCCAGAGGGCGCCGGCGCGGCGCAGGACCGCGGCGCGTTCTTCGGGTTTGCGGGCGGCCCATTCCTTCTGCGCGGCGGCGGCAGCGGCGGCGGCCTCGTGCACGTCCTCGACCGAGGCCACACCGTAGCTGCCCAGGGTCTCGCCGGTGGCCGGTTCCACGGAAGCAGCGGTGCCGGCACCGCCCTCGCGCCAGCCGTTGAGGTAGATCTTGCCCTCCCACAGGGAAGCATCAAGCAGGGACATAGCCCGTCCTTTCAATCATTGGGTCGTGACATTCCGACCGCGGCGAAGCGGCCAGGGGTCTGGGTGTTAGCCGGCGATCTTCAGCACGGCCTTGATGGTGCTGCCCGAGGTGGAGTCGCCAACGGCGGTGTCGATCTGGTCGAAGTCGTAGAACTTCACCAGCTTGTCGAACGGGAACCGCCCGGCCTTGTACAGTGCGATCAGGCCGGGGATCAGCTGTGCCGAAGTGCTGGAGCCGCCCAGCGTGCCGATAATGCGCTTGCCCCAGAGCATGCGCAGGTGGTCCACCGAGAACCGCGCCTCGGCGGGCGCCCCGCCAATCAGGATCAGCGTTCCCAGCATGCCCACCGCATCCGCGGCTTCCTCCAGCACCTTGATGTTGCCGGTGCACTCCAGCACGTAGTCGGCCGGACCGCCGCAGATCCGCTGGATTTCTTCCAGTGCGTTGGTCTTGCCGGAGTTGATGGTGTGCGTGGCCCCTAGTTCGCGCGCCAGTTCCAGCCGCGAATCGTGCAGGTCGATGGCGATGATGGTGGCCGCCGGCGTGTTCTTTGCGGCCATGATGGCGGCCAGTCCCACGGCGCCGGCACCGTAGACCACCAGCGACTGGCCCGGTTCGGGCTTGGCGGTGTTGAAGACCGCGCCCGCGCCGGTGGTGATGCCGCAGGCCAGCGGTCCCACCAGTTCCAGCGGGATGTCCTGGTCCACCTTCACCAGCGAGGTTGCCAGCGCCAGCGAGTAGTCCGCGAACGAGGACTGCCCGAAGAAGTGGCCGGAAATTTTGCTGCCGTCGGCCCGGGTGTAGCCGGACTTCCCAGCGTCCGGCCCCTTGAACCGCGAACCGCTGACCAGCGCCTCGCCCAGCCGCAGGCAGTAGCGGTGCTCGCCGCGCAGACAGTTCTTGCACTCGCCGCAGTAGGGCCAGCCCATGATCACGTGGTCACCGACGGCAACGTTGGTGACGCCGGCGCCGATGGCCTCCACCACGCCGGCGCCTTCATGGCCCAGCACCCCCGGCAGCGGCAGCGGCATGTCGCCGGCCTGGGTGATCAGGTCGGTGTGGCAGAGCCCGACGGCGGCCACCTTCACCAGCACTTCGCCCGGTCCGGGCGCATCCAGTTCCAGCTGCTCGCGGACGAACGGGGCGTTTTTCTCCTCGACTACCAGCGCATTGATCTTCATGTCCTGCTCCTAGTCCTGTGGAAGTTTGTTGATACGTCAATCATTAGTCCAACGGACGACGACGGTGCAAACTCTCCGGCGCGGCGCCACCAAGGCCGATTCCATGACTCCCGGGGCGCCGGCCGGACGCCTTCCCTGTCTACCGCAGGTTCGCCGGCAACGTCCATGGCTGGTTGAGCCGGTAGCCGACGGGGAAGAGCTGGATGCCGGTTTTGTTGGTGATGGTGCCCCACAGGCCCCGGGGCAGCCAGATGGCTCCGGCTACGCCGATGGCGCCGAGGATGATCATGTACCAGGAGCCGTAGCCGGCGAGCAGTTGCTGGAGTGCGTAGAACACTATGGCGCCCAGCAGCGGGCCTTCGAGGTAGCCGATGCCGCCGATGATCACGATGAAGATCATGTAGGCGGACCATTGGACGGAGAAGATGGCGTTGGGCTGGACGCTGAGCGAGTCGATGATCAGGATGCCGCCGGCGGCGCCGCAACCGGCCGCGGAGACCAGGTAGACCAGGCGTTTGGACCACGTGACGTCCACGCCGTTGGCGCGGGCGGCGGTTTCGTCGTCGCGCACCGCGGTCAGCGCCAGGCCGGTGCGGCCGCGCATCAGCAGGTAGCAGCCCAGGATGGTCAGCGCGGCCAGGGCCAGCGCGGCCCAGTAGGTCAGGGCGCCGCGCAGCACCGGGTCCATCCCGGTCAGGCCGGGCAGGGACATGCCGCTGGGTCCGCCGAGGCCGTCGAAGCGGATGATGATCAGCCGGTAGACCTCGGCGATGACCCAGGTGCCAACGGCGAAGTAGTCGCCGCGCAGGCGGAAGGCCAGCCAGGAGGTGGGGATGGCGAACACCGCGCAGGTCAGCGCTGCCAGGGGCAATGCCACGAACGGGTTGATGCCCATGTTGGCGAAGGCCAGGACGGTGTAGGCGCCCACGCCGACGAAGGCCTGCTGGCCCACCGAGACCATGCCGCCGAAGCCGGCGAGCAGGTTCCACATGCTGGCCATGATCAGCAGTACGAAGAAGGTGACCATGGAGCTGGTGGTGCCGGCGAACGCGATGTAAGGCAGCGCGGCGAGGACGATGACGGCCAGCGCCAGCACACCGGCGCTGGCTTTGGAGGCGCGTCCGGCGCGGGTGACCAAGGCGCCTGGGAGCGGCGGGGTGGCAGAGGCGGCGACCGGCGTCGTCGTACGGTCGGTGGTTGGCGGGGTGGTGCGTGCCATGGTCACACCGTCCTTTGCGGGATCAGGCCCTGCGGGCGGAAGGCGAGCACGGCCAGGAAGACCAGGTGCCCGGCCAGGATGGTGAAGGACGGGTCCAGGTGGGCGGCGAAGGCCTGGGTCAGGCCGAGGACGACGCCGCCGGCCAGGGTGCCCCAGAGCGAACCGAGGCCGCCGATGACGACTGCCTCGAACGCGAAGATCAGCTGGGTGGGTCCGATCGACGGATCGAAGGAGGACCGTGCACCGGACATGATGCCGGCCAGCGCCACGGTGCCGAACGCGATGGCGGTGGCGATCGCGTACAGGTGCTTGGAGTTGGCGCCCACCAGCGAGGCGGTGTCGGCGTCATCGGAGACCGCGCGCATCATCTTCCCTGTCCGGGTGCGGGAGAGGAAGAGCTGCACGCCCACGATCACCACGACGGCCAGGACCAGCGTGAGCAGGCCCAGATAGGAGATGGAGAGCTGGTTGTTGAGGTGGAAGGCGCCGGTGTTCAGCACGCCCATGTCAATGGTGCGGGTGTCGGCGGAGAAGCCTTCCAGCAACCCGTTTTGGATGACGATGGACAGCCCGAACGTCACCAGCAGGGCGGAGAGCGGGCCGGCCTTGAGGCTGCGGCTGAACAGGCTGCGGTGGATTCCGTAGCCGATCACGGCGAAGAGAGGCAGGGTGACCAGCACGACCAGCCAGAGCGGGAACATGGTGCCGCCGAGCAGCACCAGGACCAGGTAGCCGGCGATCACGGCCAGGTCGCCGTGGGCCAGGTTCACCATGCGCATCACGCCGAACATGATGGACAGGCCGGCGGCGAACAGGGCGTAGAGGCCGCCGAGCATCAGCCCCTGCACCAGGGTATTGAGCAGATCCATGGGGTAGTCAGTTTCCTTCCGGGCCGCCGCCGGCATGGGCCAGGCCGAAGTAGGCCTGTTCCACTTGGGCGGGGGTCAGATCTTGCGGGCTGCCGGTGAGTACGGTGCGGCCCTCGAGCAGGCAATGCACCAGGTCCGCGGCGGCCAGGGCCTGTGAGACGTCCTGTTCGACCAGCAGCACGGCGGTGCCGCGCTCGACGATCCGCGGCAGCAGCGCGTACATCTGCTTGACCACGGCCGGGGCCAGGCCGAGGGAGAGTTCGTCGATCAGCAGCACCTTGGGGTTGGCCACCAGGGCCCGGCCGATGGCGACCGCTTGCTGCTGGCCGCCGGAGAGCGAGGCGGAGTTTTGCCGGGCGCGTTCGCGCATCCACGGGAACAGCTCCATCACGGCCGCCACGTTCCACGGGCCGCTGCCGGCCCGGTAGGTGCCGGTCTCCAGGTTCTCTTGCACGGACAGCGATTTGAACAGCCGGCGGCCCTCGGGCACCAGCGAGATGCCCTGGGCCACCCTGCGGTGGGCCGGAAGCCGGGTGATGTCTTGGCCGCCCAGCCGAATGGTGCCGGCGGTGGGCAGGTGCGAGCCGGCGATGGCCCGCATCAGGGTGGATTTACCGGCACCGTTGGCGCCGATCACCGCCACCGTGGCACCGGGTTCCACGGACAGGCTGAAGCCGCGGACGGCGTGCAGCTGGCCGTGGTGGACGTCCAGGTTTTCAACTTCCAGCAGCGTCACGCTGCCCCCTCTTCTGTTTCAGGGCCGCCGAAGTACAGTTCCAGCACCTGCGGGTCGGCCAGCACGGTGGCCGGGTCGCCGTCGGCAATGAAGCGGCCGCCGGCCAGGCACAGCAGCCGGTCCACCGACTTCACCAGGGCGTGGACCACGTGTTCGATCCACACCACGGCTACGCCGCGTGCCTTGACCTGGCCGATCAGCTCGACCAGTTCGAGCACTTCGGGCTCGGTCAGTCCGCCGGCGACCTCGTCCAGCAGCAGCAGCTTGGGTCCGGTGGCCAGGCCGCGGGCCACCTCCAGGCGTTTGCGCTGCAGCAGCGACAACGAGCCGGCACGCTGGTTGGCCGCGGCCGCCAGGCCGCATTCGGCCAGAACGTCGGCGGCCTGCTGCTGGGCGGCACGGCCGTGCAGGCCCGATCCCTGGGCGGCGGAGACCAGGACGTTTTCGAACACGGTCATTCCCTCGAAGGGCCGCGGCACCTGGTAGGTGCGGCCGATGCCGGCCCGGCAGCGCTGGTGCGCGGGACGTGCGGTGACATCCTCGCCGTCGAAAGTGACCCGGCCGGCGTCGGGCCTCAGATCCCCGGAAACCATCGCGAACAGCGATGACTTGCCGGCACCGTTGGGGCCGACGATGCCGACGGCTTCGCCTTCCCCAACGGTGAGGTCAAGCGCTTCGGCCACTACTACCTGGCCGAAGCGCTTGTCCAGTCCGGACAATTGGAGCAAAGGACTCACGCGTTGGTCGCCTCGAGGTCGCCGCCCACCGGGACGTCCGGGTTGGGGGTGTTGTCCACGATGGTGATGTCCCAGTCGAACTTGGTGCCCTTGCGCCACTGGCCGCCCACCGGGTGCTGGATGGCGATGCCCGGCTCCGGTCCCTTGGTGAAGTCCAGCGGGCCGGACATGCCCACGGTGTTCATATTGCGCAGCTTGTCCGCCACATCGTCGCGGTCCTTCGGGTCGCTGGCCTGCTTGAAGCCTTCGACCGCCAGCTCGAACAGCGAGTAGACCGAACCCAGGGCCTGGGTCCACTGGTTGCCGGTCTCCTCGGCGAAGCCATCGGCCAACTGCTGCGCGGTGGTACCGTCCAGCGAGGACTTGTACGGGTGGTACGGGCTCCACCAGATGTCGGTGGCGATGTTGTTGGACAGCTTGCCCAGCGCCTCGGCCTCGGACGGGAACAGCATCACCTTGGCGACGGTGGCCAGCTTCGGCCGGTAGTCCTGCTGTGCGGCCTGCTTCCAGAAGGTCTGGAAGTCCGGCGGGATCGGGGTGCAGGTGAACAGCTCCGCGTTCTCAGCCTTGAACTTGGCAATCTGCGAGCTGTAGTCGCTGGCGCCGTTCTGGAAGGCGCCGCCGTCGATCATCTTGAAGCCCTGGGCCTCGGCCAGCGGGGTCAGGCCCTTGCGGAAGGCGTTGGCGTCGGTGTCGTCCGGCCACAGCGCCGCGACGTTCTGGTTCGACACGTCCATGCGCTTCCACATCGGGGTGAAGCAGTCGGCGAATTCCTGCATGCCGAAGAAGAACAGGGTGGTGTATTTGAAGCCCTCGCCGGAGACGCCGCTGCGGCCGTGGAACCACGCCTCCCACGGCGCGATCGTGGTGATGTTCGGGACGCCGGACGCTTCACACTGGTCGGCGACCGGGTTGGTGGTGTCCGGGGTGCCGGAGCCGACGACGATGTCCACCTGGTCCTGGGTGATCAGTTCCTTGGTGACGGCGGTGGCGCGGGTGGAGTTGGACTGGGTGTCCTTGACCACGATTTCGATCTGCCGCGTGGAGCCGCCGGCGGTGAAGCCCTTGGCCAGCGCCTGCTGGACCTGCTTGACCACGTAGTTGTCCGCGCTGGCGAAGCTGGCCAGCGGGCCGGTCTGCGGGCTGACGAAACCGATCTTGAGAACGTCGCTGGTGCCGCTCGCCGAACCCTTGAGGCCGCCGCAGGCCGTGAGCGTGGAGGCGCCGCCGATCGCGGCGGCGCTCAGGCCCAGGACCTTGAGCAGCTGGCGGCGGTCCATGCCGCCGACGATCGTTTGGGACATACGTGTCTCCTTTGACGCACAAAAAAGTGAACGGGGATGAGCGCCGGAACACGGACCCGGCGTAACCGTCGAATGAACAAAGAACATTGCTGAATGAACACTGACCACACCAAGATATGGTGCGCATCACCGTAGGTCAAATGGTCTGGATCACATTCGCGTCACGATGCGGGAAGGCCCCCGGGCGGCGCCGTCGGGCGGTCCGGCGTCCGGCGGGGTTGTCGGGACGGCCGGTGTCCGGCGGGGTTGTTCCGCGGACAGGATGCGCCACATTGTCGCCCACTGCTAAGCAAAGCTGGCGCTGCTACAGTCCACTGGTCCAGCACCACTGCGGAGCCCCAGTGCCAGCACCAGGAAAGCTGGCCCTTCCAGGGTGCATGTGGCGCCCGCTGTACAAGCGGGGGAGTTTCTCGCCGCGGCCTTGCGCCCGCTAGCGGAGTTTAGCCGTTCTCTGGGGCCGGAACTTCCTTCAGGGCCGTGGTCCGCGGGAAGGTGTGCACGATCCACAACGTGCAGTCGCCGCCCTCGGCCTGCCAGCGGTGCGACTGGTCCGCAAGATAGGTGACGTACGTGCCGGCGTGGACCAGCACTTCCTGCCCGAGGGGTCCCAGACGGATGGAACCGGTCCGGATGAACACATGCTCGCGTGTGCCCGGGCCGTGGGAGACGGAGAGCTGCACTTTCCCGTGGTGGAACGTCTTGGCGTGGATTTCCACGGTTCCGGCGCCGACCAGTTGGCGGCGCAGCACATGGCCGACGGCGGCTTCATCAGTGATTTCCTCGCCCTCGCCATCCAGCATGATTTCAACGGCGGGAGCCTGCGGCGGCGACAGCAGTTCGGTGACGTGGATGTCGAACGTCTGCGCGATCGCCTGCAGCGTCTCGATGTTCGCGTTTGTTTGGGCCCGTTCCACCTTGAACAGGGTTCCCTTGGCCACGCCTGACTTTTCGCCCAGCTGGGACAGCGACATCCCATGGATATCGCGCAGCCGGCGGACGTTGGCAGCCAGGTGCTCCAAAAGCTCACTCATGGAAACATTCTGCACTACGCATGAAAGCTGTACATTCGGAGCGTGAGCCTGTGGAGGGGTGAGGCGAAGGACTGGTGGGACTGGCTCTTCATCGCCGGGGTGATCCTCAAGGGACTGGACGGTGCGGTCGAGATCATCGGCGGATTGCTGCTGCTGGTGGCCGATCCAGCGCAGATCCACGGTCTGGTCCTGCGGCTGACTCAGCCCGAACTCGCTGAGGACCCGCAGGACTTCATGGCCACGCATTTGCTCCACGCATCGGGCAACTTGACCGGCAGCGCCGTGGCATATGCCGCCGTCTACTTACTGGTGCACGGGGCCGTGAAGGTGGTGCTGGTGACGGCTGTACTGATGAACAAGCTCTGGGCCTATCCGTGGATGATCGCCGTCCTGTTGGTGTTTATCGGCTACCAGATCTATCAGTTCGCGGTCGCGCCCACGCCGGGCTTGGTGGCCCTGACCGTCTTTGACGCACTGGTGGTGGTGCTGACCTGGCACGAATACCGGCGGCAGCGGGAACGCCAAGCCGCCTGACCGCCAGCCGCCGGCCCTACGCCGTGGTGCCGATTTCCCGTTCCATCTCCGCGGTGCTCAGCACGCGGCCGAAGAATGCCCCGATCGCATCCGAGGCAGCGGTGCGGGCGGTTTCGAACCTAGAGCACGTGCGAGGCAATAAGCTGCGACAGCGATCGGATGTCCACGCTGCCCTTGAACTCGAGCCGGACTTTGCCCAAACCGCTGAACCACAGGTCAAGTTCCGTGTCCAGATCGAAAGTGCCCGCGGTTTCCACTGAGAACGATTGAATCTTGGAGTACGGCAGCGAGGTGTAATCGCGTTTCTTGCCGGTCATGCCCTGGGCATTCACCGCGATCAGGCGTTTGTCGGTGAAGACAACATAGTCGCGGATGCCCTTGAAGGTGGCCAGGATGTTTTCCCCGTGGATAAAAATCTGGGTGACGTCCCGGGCCACCTCTCCGGGATCGCAGGGGCCGAGCTTAACGAAGGAGGCGTTGTTGAAATCGATCATGCCGCAACGGTAGTGGAGCGGACTGACAATCCGTTGTAGCCGGCCGTCGTGGCGCCTGCTGGCTAGGCTGTAGTGCCGATTTCCCGTTCCATGTCCGCGGTGCTCAGCACGCGGCCGAAAAAGGTCCCGATCGCATCCAGGGTCGCGTTTTGGGCAGCTTCGGAGCGGCCCCCGGTGGCGTCCGAAAGGAACGCGACTTTGTAGTCGTTCATGTAGGCGCTTCGGGCCGTGGACTCGCAGCACACCTCGGTCAGCGTGCCGGCAATGATCACCGTGTCCACGGTGTTGAGCCCGCGGATGGTGGCCAGCACGCTTTTGAGCGGGGTGTTGTGAAACGCGTCGTACCGGTGCTTGTCCAGCACGTAGTCGTCGGCTTCGGGCTTCAGCTCCTCGACGACTTCCACGCCGTTGGTTCCACGGCGCATGCCGACGGTCTGCAGCCGCTGGTTGTAGGTGGTCTCCAGCGGCGACACATCAAACGAGTCGAGGAGCACGTGACGGGTGTAGATCACCGGGATGCCGGCCTGTCGGCAGGCGGCGACGGCGGTCACCATCTCGGGCAACCGCTTGCGTGCCATCGGCACCTCCATCGGTGCGCCTTCCAACACAAAGTCGTTCTGCATATCGATCATCAGCAGTGCGGACCTGGCCGCATCAATGCTCCACATGGTTCCCCCTGGCGAGGTTCGGGCCGGCGCGCGGCAGCTGACTGGACTTGAGACCTAGGTTACATGGCCCGCATGCTGCATCTGGACGAGGACCCCGCACCCTGTCCTGGACGATGGGCCCTGCGCACTCCCGCTACTTGCGGGCGGCCCGCGGCTAGACCTGCTGGTCCAACTCCCGCTTCGCGGCGGCAGCAGCTTTCCGTGTCCGGTCAGCGGTCCTGGCCGCAGACACCAGGTCTTCCTCTGCCGCTTCGATCGTGCGGTCGGTGGCTGCAACCTCGCGCGTCAGCTCCTCGATGCGCTTTTTTAGTTCACTTAGCTCGTCGGAGAGCGCATCGCGTCGGTTCTGCAACTGGTCCAGCTTGTCCAAGACCTTCTGTTCTTGGGCCTCGGCATCATCTTTTCGCCGCTCGGCTTTCTCTACCTCGGCCCGCGCCAAGCGGCGGCGCCGCTCCGCCTCCTCGGCTTCCTGCTTCGCGGCCCGGTCGGCCTTGGCAGCCCGGCGTTCGGCCAGTTCATCCCGCGCCGGAGTCTTGGTTCCGCGGCGGGTCGGGGCAGCGGACGCCGGCGCAGGCGATCCGACGGCTTCCGGCACGGCGACGATACCGTCCAAGTCCACCGGGTCCAGCCCGGTGGAAGCGAACGATGCGGTGAGCAGTCCGCTGGCCAGCGCAGCTCCCGCCGCAGGGTCGGACATCGCGGCACGCAGCGTCTGCTCCACTTCGGTGACCACGGCCGGGCTGACGGAATGGCCCAGTTCGTCGGCCAGTTGCCGGCCGCCCGACGCCATGGCAGATAAAAGCCCGCGGCGCTGATCGCCCAGCGCCCGCATCTGGCGGGGGTCCAGTTCCTGCTGCGCCTGGCTCATTGCCGCCCCCAGTTCGATGACCCCATTGATCTCATCGCGGCGGTGGACTGCCATCATGTTGAGCAGCCAAGCCGCGGCCGTGGGTTTCGACAGACTGCGCAACCGTGCAGCCAGAGCCTTGTCCCCGGCCTGCGCGGCTTCCTTGGCCTTGGCGTTGCGGGCCGCGGTGAACTCACCCGGCAGCAGCGCATACAGCTCCCGGGCCGCGCTCTCCAGATCCATGCGGCCTAGCCTAATCGGCTATGTTCCCGGTGCCTCTCAGGCACGGCGCAGCCGCCTACCGGGACTTTCGAGTCTCCCTGTTGTTGGCCTTGCGCAGCGCCTCGACCAGCTGGGACTTGTCCATTTTCGACCGGCCGGGCACGTCGAGCTTTTTCGCCAGGTCGTACAGGTGTTCCTTGGAAGCGTTCGCGTCCACCCCGCCCTTGGTTTGGCGCGAGGTGTCCTTGCCGCCCTTGGCCTGCTGGTCCGAGGGACCGTACTTCTCCTTCGGCTCCCAGTGGTCGCCGACTTTCTCGTGGGAATGCTTGAGCGCGCTGTAGGCAACGCGGTGCGCGCGTTCCTCGTCGCCGTACGTTTCGGCGGCCGAGTCATGGGCCTCCGCGAACGTCTCCTGCGCCTTCTTGCCTGAACGCTGCAGCGTGCTGGGCAGTTCGCTTTGCTTCGGCTTGCCGCTCTTGGTCGTCTTGGGCATCCGGACCACGTCCCTTCACCAGAGATTGTTTCCGTTTCCACCTCCAACGTGGCACAGTTCCCCGGCCCTGCCAAGGGACAAACCGGGCTTGTAGAGGGGAAGAAAGGCCGAGGGGCGGCATCCAACCACGGCACAATGTAAGGGTGACCCAGCCAGCCTCCCGCACCACTCAACCTCCGCGTGGCCACTATCGTCCGTTCGATCTGGCGGTCATCGGCGCGGGTCTGGTTTTCGCCGAGTCGCTGGACGGTTTGGCCGCGGCGTTGACGGTGGCGCCTGACGAGGCGACCCCCGGCGCTGCCGCAGTCGGGCCCTTCGCAGGCGGCACCGCCGTCGTGCAGGCGCCGCCGGGCACGGGCAAGACCACGTTGGTGCCGCCGCTG
>NZ_JBLKRT010000019.1:0-78275 GCF_047607445.1 Arthrobacter sulfonylureivorans | reverse complement strand
CGCTGCGGATGCCTTCGGTGATGGTGACCGGCCGGCAGAGCACCCCGCCACTGACGAACGTGGAGTAGGCGTTGGCCATTTGCAGCGGTGAAATCTCGTAGGCCCCGAGGGCCAGCGAGGCCTCCTTGCCGTGCAGTTTTTTGGTGGGGATGGTGGTGATGCCCAGCTTCTCGGCGAGCTCGGCCACTTCCTTCACGCCGGTCCGCTCGATCAGCCGAATGAAGTAAACATTCACCGATGCGCGGACGGCCTGGTAGGCATCGATGTTGCCGTAGTTCTTGTTGCCGTAGTTGTGGAAACCGCCCGGCGGGTTGTCCAGACGGGAGTAGTAGGGGCCGTTGGCCAGCAGCTTCGTCCGTGGCGAGATTCCCTGCGACAGAGCCGTGGCCAGCACAATCGGCTTCATCGCGGACCCCACCTGGAAGGGGCTGTCGGCGAAGACCACTTCGGTCTTGCCCTTGCCCTCGCCCCACGCACGGTTCTGCACCACTGCGGCAATATGCCCGGTGCCGGGTTCCACGACGGCGGTGCCCAGCGCCACGCGGTTCTTGTTGCCCATCGCCTTGCTCACCGCTTTTTGTGCCGCGGCCATCGCCTTGCGGTCCATCGCCGTGGTCAGGGTCATCCCGCCGCGGGAGAGCCGGTCGGCGCGTTCTTCCTGGGTCTTGCCGAAGGCCGGATCGGAGAGGATTTCGTCCCGGACCAGATCACAGTAGAACGGGTAGTCGGAGTCGGCGCAGCCGGACGGCATGGAGCCCGGGTCCAGGCCCAGACCGCTCTGGCGTGCCGCTGCGGCTTCGTCCGGAGTGATTGCCCCGCGGCCCTCCATCACGTTCAGCACGGTGTTGCGGCGGGCAAGCGCCCGGTCCGGATATGTCATCGGATCGTAGTAAACCGGCCCCTTGAGCAGCCCGACGAGCAACGCAGACTGCGCCAGATTGAGTTTGTCCGCCGTCGTATTGAAGTAGATCCGGGCCGCGGCCTGTACTCCGTACGCGCGGTGGCCGAAGTAGACGGCGTTGATGTACATGTTCAGGATCTGGTCCTTGCTCAGCCGGTTCTCCAGCTGCACGGCGTACTTGGCCTCGCGGATCTTGGCGTTGTAGGTCTCACCCACCGCCACGGACTGCTCGGTTTCGTCCCGTGCGTTGTTGACCAGGATGTTCTGCACCAGTTGCTGGGTGATCGTGGAGCCGCCCTGGCGCTCGCCGCCCACGGAGTTGGTCACCATGGCCCGGGTGACACCCATCGGGTCCACGCCATGGTGTTCGTAAAACCGGGAATCCTCGGTGGACAGCAGCGTGTCCAGAAATGTTGCCGAGACGTGGTCCAGGGGAACATCGATCCGGTTCTCGCTGTAGAAGCGGGCGAACTCCTTGCCGTCCTTGTCCAACAGGACCGTGTGCTGCGGCAAGGCGGTGTCCAGCGGCAAGTCGGCCGGCAGTTCCTCCCACAGATCCAGGACGGAATCGGTGGCTGCCGAGAAGGCGATGGCTCCCGGAGCGACCAGGGAGCCGGCGCTGAGTGCCACCACGGCGACCGCGCCGGTCCAGGCCGCAACACGGGCTGCGGTGCCGTGCCGGCGCTCCGCCGGGGCGGGTGCCATCAGGTCGTCCAGACCTAGCGTGTCTTTCCGGCGCCGCCACCATGGTTTCCGTCTGCTGCGCGATGGAGCGGCATCCCGGTCGGCCGGCGCCGGCAGTCGCCCGCCAGCAGCGGCCGCTGCGTCCCGACTGGCGTCGTCGCTCCCCGGATCGCCAATTGTTTCGTCCACCTGCGGTCCTCCGTCCCCCTAAGCAGGTCGCGGACGTCCCCCAACGTCACCGTTCCCAACCTGCCGACGAATTACCTCCGGGAAGCCGCTTGGTGTATGCCGCCGCAACCAGAGAGGTGGTCTTAGCGTACGGCTTAATAGCCCCGCCGCAACCCCTTTTACGGACGGTTTGCGATCGCTACAGAAATGTGACGGAAGTTAACTTCTGTGACTGATGTGAAAGCGCCTCTGGGGTCGAAAAACATTGACAGGGGCGCTGCCCGGTACTAAGGGCGGCACCCCTGCCTGCGAGGGTTGGTCCGGGCTAGCGCGGTCCCACCGGTCGAAGCGATTGGGCCTCGCGGTAGGCCTTGACGGTGGCCAGCTGGTCCCACACGGTGACCACCCAGATGAGCACGACGGCGGCGCCCTGGTACCAGCCCGGCTCGCCTCCGGAACCCGCGAACAGAGCAGGGTCGAGCACATCCTGGCTGAGGAAGGCAGCGGTCAAGAAGGCGGCGAAGGCCACGTCTGCCACCATCATGGTGGCGAGCATCGCCGTCGACCATCGCCCGGAGGCCAACCGCCAGATTTCGATCAGTGCGAACGCTGCCAGAAAGCCAAGGTAGGCCGGAATCCAACCGTCCCAGAGAGCCGGATTCAGGAACCCTCCGCCACCGTTGAGGTGGCCCACGTAGAAGAAGGATGTCGGAAGGAACGGCACCAGCGCCATGACCGCCAGGATCACCAAGGATGCGATCGGCTCCGGACGCGCGATCTCCCGGACGGGCGGCTCGCGGAGCAGGTCATCGACGCTCCATCCGGACCGGGTGGCGGGTGCTGCCAGCTGGGCCTTGTCCTTCTCTGACAAGAGTCGCTCGGCCAAGGCCAGCAAGACGGTGACGACGGCAACCGCGAGGAGAACCGCAAGGATGCTGTTGCCGACCATCGTGCCGATCATGCCACCGACTGCCGGCTCCGGAGTGGCCAGGACATAGACCAGGGCGTTCACCGCCAGCGCCGACACCGCCACAATCGGCAGCAGCCAGGCTGTCAGCCGGGTGAAGACTGGAAAGAGTTCCGGGCCGATCAGGTACCGCGGTGATTCGCTGTAGCGCAGCGCTAAGCGTGAGGGATCGCCAAGTTCCTCAAGGGCCGCCCGCTCGGCCGCTTCGGCTGCGGCAGGCGACGGGTATTCGTCCGCGGCCAGCCGGGCGTCGGCCATGTCCGACAAGGTGGCGGTGATTTCGCGGGCAATGTCTGCCCGGTTGTTCTCGGGCAGGCGGCGCACCACCTGTGCGACGTACTTTTCGGTCAGCGAGCTCATGCGGAATCTTCCTTCCACAGCGTGGTCAGGCTTCGGGTAAGGGTGTCCCATTCGCCGCGTAGTGAATCAGCCATTTGGCTGCCGAGGTCGGTCAGCGTGTAGTACTTGCGCGGCCTAACCTCGTCGGTGTTCCACTCGGCTCTGAGGAGGCCTTGCTTCTCCAAGCGCCGCAGCAGCGGGTAGAGGGTATTCGCTTCGATCTGGAACCCGGCGTCGGCAAGGGTGCTCAGAAGCGCGTACCCGTAACGCGGTGTCCGGCAGGCAGTCAAGCTTGCCAGGACGATGGTGCCGCGCCGCAGTTCCTGTTCATGCGTGGCAAGAGTAGCGGCGGCATCGGAATCCATGCGTCACACCATAGTGTGTGACGCACACTATTTCAACAGGTCTACCCGTACTCATCCTGTCTGGTGGGCTCACTCCGGAAGGGGTCTGTTGGTTTCCGGATACCGGCACAAAAACCCCGCCGGCCTCAACGGCGGCGGGGCAAGCGGTCGGCGGTGTGCCCGCTAGACCCGCTGGTGGAGGGAGACCGTTCCTTCGGCCGTCACTTCAATGGGTTGTGCAACCCCCTGAAGGTAGACCAGGAACGACTCTCCGTCCTTGCTCCCGCGGAAAGCAGCGAGGGCGCCCACGTACTCATCGCCGTTGGCAGTAGTCACCGAAACGACCCGGCCAATAGCGGTCGGCTTCAACGTCTTGGCTGGGTTGGCCACTTTTACCTCCTGTACCCGCGGACTTTTATGGACCAAGGCTACGCCCGCCGGGTCCGGACCAGCGTGCGCCCGAGGTTCCGGCACCTGGCAGTCGCTTCACGGCGCAGCGGCACTTCCCGGGCGGCATGCGGCCAGAAGCCTTGCGCCGGCCAGTGGTGGAATCGGCCAGCTGGCGAACGCTCGGCTGGCCAAGGTCAGAGTGGTGCAAGTTAGTCGCGGGTGGATCAGTTCACAGGTCTGCAATGAGAGCGTGCAGGGCTTGCAGATGCCGCTGCAGGGCAGCGCGTCCTGTTTCGGTGAGGCTCAGCCAAGTGCGCGGCCGTTTGCCAACGTATCCCTTCCTCACGTCCACATAGCTGGCTGCCTCAAGGATTGAGACCTGTTTGCTGAGGACGGGGTCGGTCACCTCGATGGCGTCGCGCACGGTGCCAAATTCGGCATCGTCAACCTTGGCCAAAGCGGCGGCAATGCTCAGCCGGACGGGGAGGCTCAAGTATTCGTCGAGCAGCAGCCTGGGGTGTGTCGAGGCACTATCGGTGTTCATCGGCTGTTCCGGGTGAGGCCGGTGGCCAGCAAGGGCAGTCCCGTCAGCGCGGCATAGGGAATCCAGAACCAGGCAGGCCGCGCTTCCGCAGAATCCAGCAAGGCCACGCCGACGGCGAAGAAGCCGACGCTGAGCGCAAATCCGGCCGAATAGCGCTTGGACCAGCCGAGACTGGAAGCGCGCCGCCGGCGACCGTATCCCATGCATGTGCCGACAACGCCGGCGACGAAGACCACTGTGGTGGTGATATCCAGCCACAGAATTTCCTGTGGGTAGATGTAGACAACCACCAGCAGGTACAGCGATATCAGAGCCGCCATGGCACAGGCGTAGCGACCCCCGGCCAGGTCCGCGAAGCGTGAGATGCGTTCTCCCCCGCTCCCGCCGGATTCGGCTGCCTGAAGTTGCTCATACAGGCTGTGGCGCGGTTCGTCGGACGGAATGCCGGTCATGGAGGCTCCTTGTGGCCTGGTGGCGGGTACGGTGGTGGCTCGCTATGCCCACCTTATCGAAACTACTTTCCTTAAGGCAAGTAGTTTCTCAGTGCGGAAAAGCCGGGATGCCCGCGGCCAAGCTCAAAGCTTCAGTCATTCCCCTCGTCGGCGATAGTTATGGTTCCGGCGGCGCCGTCCACTCTGATGGTCTGACCGGTAACCAGCCGCATGGTGGCGTCCGGGACGCCCACCACGGCCGGGATGCCGTATTCGCGGGCCACCACCGCCCCGTGCGAAATGATCCCGCCCATCTCCATGACCAATGCCCCGGCGGTCAGGAACAGCGGCGTCCAGCCGGGGTCCGTCGACGGCGCCACCAGGATTTCGCCCGGCTCCAAATGCGCGCCGACCGGGTCAAGGATCACCCGGGCTTTGCCGGTGACGGTGCCGGCCGAGGCCGGGCTGCCGGAGAGCACCGGCCCCGGCTCTCCGCCGGCCGCCGGCGCTCCGGATGCGCGGGCCGCCGCGGCCTCCACATCCGTGCCGTCGGATAGCAACAGCCGTGGAATGAGCCGGCGGCGCAGCTCCCGCTCGTAGACCCGGCGGCGGTCGGCCACCAGCTGGTGCAGATCCACCCCACGCAGCCCCACCCGCACCTCGTCCGGCTGGAGGAAAAAGATGTCGCCGGTTTCGGCAATCCGGGCGGAGCTGGCAAGCTCGGCACCTACGGTGGCCAGCTGCCGCCGCAGGGCCGCCAGGATGACGACCAGGTAGAACTTCGGTTGTTCCCGCAGCCCGCACAGCTGCCGGGCCCGCCGCAGCGCCAACCGAACGATCGCCGCCCGCAGTCGGCCGTGCAGGGCAGCCCTGGCCACTAAGTCCGCGGCCTTTTCCTCGGCCTGCGCGGCGGCGCGCGCGAACTGCACGTCCGGTGCCTGCTGCGGATCGGTGACACGCAGGTAGTTGGCGATGACGCCCAGGAGATGGGCCGGGTCTTCGCCCCAGCGGGGCATGCCCAGGTCGATTTCCGCGACCGCCCGGTGGCCAAAGCGCGTCAGAAACGCGCCGAGCTTTTCCTGCAGGACCGGCGGAAGAGCGCCCGCGGCGTACCGGCGGGACAGCTCGTCCGCGGGCTCCGTGGCCAAGACCTGCGCGGCGGCTGGATCTGCGCGCACTTCGGAGGCCAGCTGCCACAGTTGCAGGTCCATCTCCGTGGTGACGTTGTTGGGCAACCCACGCAGCACTGTCTGCAGTTCTCCAGGAGCGGCTATTCCGCGCAGCAGCCAACTGGCCACACCGAGCAGCGCGAAGCCGGTGCCAGGGACCGGGATGATCTGCGGCACGACGCTCGAGAAGGCCCCGCCCATGATCCGCTCCACATAGTCCATCCGCTGAACGGCAGTAGCGGGCTCGCCACATTCCAGCAGCTTATCCAGCTCTTCTGCAAAGCTCCGCACACCTCGAAGCGCCGCCTCGGGACGCCAGACGGCCTCGGCCAGCCGGGGTACCAGCTGGATCAGCAGCTTGACGCCGTTGGCGGCAAATAGGTTGGGAGACCGGGAGCCCAGGACCACGGAGAACCTTGGATCTTCATAGAGGGTGCGGAGCAGCTCTGCGGACCGAGCCTCCGCCACCCGGAACATCCTGAGCATGGTCCGCCGGCCACTTTTGCTGCGGACCACCGGGGTCAGATCGACGTAGGGGCGCATGCCGGCCGCGCGCATCTGCCAGCCGCTGTCGTTGGCGCTGCTCAGGTGCTGCAACAGGGCCAACCCCATGGGCGTGATCGGCCTGACGAGTCCCTGGGCGAGGCTGGCGCACAAAAACACGCGGGTTCCCGCGGCCGGGTCGATGTCCTCGGGCACTGGGTACAACGTGGTGATCGGCCGTGACTGCGTCAGCCAGATCTTTCCCGCCGCGTCCGCCGCCCACTCGACGTCCTGCGGAGCGCCGAACACGTCCTCGGCAACGGCGCCCAGCGCGGCCAGCTCACGCAGCTGCGCGTCCGTCACACCGGATTTCCCGGGAGCCGGTCCCTGCCCCACCTCCGGCTGGTTCCCGGGCCGGCGCTCCAGCACTCGGCCGCTTGCCGTGTCCAGCACAAAATGGTCGGGGTTTACGGAGCCGGACACCACCGCATCCCCGAGCCCCCGGGCGGCGTCGACCACGGCCTGCCCGCGGGTGCCGGTTACCGGGTCCGCGGTGAACAGGACACCGGCTGCCTCGGCCTGCACCATCCGTTGGACGACGACGGCGATGCCCACCTCGTGCGGGCCGATCCCGTTCGCGGCACGGTAGGCCACCGCCCGGTCCGTCCACAGTGACGCCCAGCAGCGGCGGACCGCATCCAGCAATGCATCCATACCGGCCACATTCAAGAAGGTGTCCTGCTGGCCCGCGAAACTGGCTTCGGGCAGGTCTTCTGCCGTCGCGGAGGACCGGACGGCCACCGGTTCATCGTCGCCCAGCTCCGCATAGGCGGCACGGAGCGCATCTGCCACAGACATTGGAATCGCAGTATCCAGAATGAGAGTGCGTACCCTTGCGGCGGCCTCGAACAGGTCCGGGGTCGCCTCCGGGCGCATGGCGTCGAGCGCGGCGGAAAGCCCTTCCAGATCCTCAGCCACCGCCCGGGAGGCCGCCGTCGTCAGGCAGAATCCGCCGGGCACCGGCAGCCCGGCGGCAGCGAGAATGCCAAGATTCAGCCCCTTGCCGCCGACAGCCGGCAGCAACCCTGGCCCAACCTCGGCCAGATCGATGACGAAACGCTTCTGGCCGTCCTCCGGCCTGTTCGAGCCCGCCGAATCCATGTTGCCCCCCGGTCTCTGCCGTGCCAATGGTGGCTGGTGCCGACTGTATGCCCGCCGCCCTGGGAACTCAATGTGCCGATGCCCGTCCGGCTCTCAGCGCATGAAAGGCATGACCTGGAAGGTCACGAGGATGTACACCAGCACCCCGAATCCTGGCCCCTCGGGCTGCAATCGGTGGAGCGTGCCGTTAGCTGTTGACAGCTGAATCACAGGTTGGTCACAGCTTCTAGCAACAGCCCGCACCAATGATGGGTGCAGGCGCCGCTATACCCATTCCGGCACCGCTGCCGCGCAGGTACTATTCGAGACAGGCCGCAGGAGAACGGCTGTTGGTTTCGCAGCCGGGCCATGTCCTACCCGTTTTACGACGACCTGTGAGAGAAACAGCCGATGCGGAATGTCAAAGTACCGCCCTTCCCGGCGACGGCTCCGCAGCTGCCCTCGACCGAGCCACCCCAAACGGGGTGGTCCTGGGCGGGCGCCGACACCGGCGGATCTGCGGCTGAACCCGGCGGAGCACAGCGTCGCGGACGTGGACCGCACCGGCCCGGCCTGCTGAAATCCTGGCCGCTGCGCCGCAAACTTCTGCTGGCCACGCTGACCCTCCTGGCCATCATGTCCGCCACGGTGGGTGTTGTCGGGTATGGGGTCATGAGTGTTTATCTGACCAGTCAGTTGGACCAGCAGCTCGAGGAAGCTTCGAACCGGGCCATCCGCTTCGGGATGATATTTCGCGGAGCGCCCGAGGCAGACTCCCGGGACATGATGAACATTCCCGCACAGGGAGCCGGCACCCTTAACGCCCGGATCCGCGATGGTGAGGTCAGACGCGCGGCGCTGCTCACCGCAGACGGGCGAAGGCAGAACCTGCCTGCGCGGGATATCGCGATCCTCACCACTTTGGCGGTCAATGAGCCGGCGACTAACCGCACGCTCTCCGTCGGCGAGTACCGTCTGGTTGCGGACAGAGACCCTGAAGACGGGAGCACCATCATCACCGGACTGCCCCTGGCGGGCAAGGAGAACATCCTGGCCTCCCTGACGGCCACAACCCTGATTGTGTCCGGTGCAGGGCTGATCGCCACGGGGCTGCTGGGCATGGTCATCATTCGGCGGACGCTGCGACCTTTGGAGGATTTGTCCGCCGTCGCCACCCAAGTCTCGGAGCTCCCGCTGGATAAGGGCGAAGTTGCCCTGGCCGTACGTGTTCCCCCGGACGCAGCCCTTCCGGTGACGGAAGTGGGCCGGGTGGGTCAGGCCTTCAACCTCATGTTGGACAATGTCGGCAGCGCCCTTGCGGCACGCCAACAGAGCGAAACCAACGTACGGCAGTTTGTGGCCGACGCCAGCCACGAGCTCCGGACACCGCTGGCCTCGATCCGGGGCTACTCCGAGCTGCTCCGGCTCACCGAGACGCTCAGCCCGGACGGCCGGCTGGCCTTGGAAAGAGTCGAGTCCGAGTCCAGACGGATGACGTCCCTGGTCGAGGACCTGCTGCTGCTGGCACGACTGGATGAGGGCCATCCGCCGAGGGAAAGCGAGGTCGATCTGACCCAGCTCGTGATCGAATCCGTCAGCGACGCCCAGGTCACCGCGCCCGCCCATTCCTGGCGACTGGAACTGCCCGACATGCCGGTGACCGTGCGGGGGGACGAGGGCCAGCTCCGGCAGACGCTCATCAACCTGCTGACGAACGCGCACCGGCACACCGACCCCGGAACCGCAGTGGTCACCTCACTGTCCCAGGATCCGGGCGGTGGAGCGGTCGTCACCGTCGCCGACAACGGACCCGGCATCGCGCCCGATTTCGTCGACCGGATCTTTGCGCGCTTTACCAGGGCGGATGCGTCCCGCTCGGGCGGAACGCACGGACTGGGTCTGTCGATTGCTGCGGCGATTGTGGCTGCGCACGGTGGTCACATTGGTGTGCGCAGCAGCCCGGGCGACACCGAATTCACCATCCGCCTTCCCGGTCCCGAACCGGGTCCCCGGTCCACAATCCTGCCGGATACCCCCTGACCAGGGCGGCGCTCCAGACATCCGGAACCTCGACGGTGAAAGGGCATGCACATGAACGAGAACCCCACACACTCTTTTGCGGACAGCCTTCCCCGGCTGCGGCATCCGGATGGAATGCCGATACGCGCACTGGTCGTGGATGATGAAGCAAGTCTCGCCGAGTTAGTCAGCATGGGCCTGCGGATGGTCGGCTGGGACGTGTCCGTAGCGTCCGACGGCGACACCGCGATCCGCCTCGCCCGGGAACGCCGCCCCGATGTCCTGGTGCTCGATGTCATGATGCCCGGTATCGACGGAGTCGAGGCGCTCGGCCGGATCCGTGCCTTCGCGCCAGACGTGCCCGCGCTTTTCCTCACCGCCAGGGATGCGGTGCCTGACCGTATTGCAGGTCTGGCCGCCGGAGCTGACGACTACGTCACGAAGCCGTTCAGCCTGGAGGAGGTGATGCTCCGGCTGCACCGGCTCGTCCAGCGCTCTGGCGCAGCCGCGGCGGATAGCTCGACGCTGGTGGTCGGAGATCTGAGCATGAATCTGGATACCCGAGAAGTCATCCGCGCCGGGGAGGACCTCCAGCTCACCACAACGCAGTTCGAACTGCTCCGGTTCCTCATGGAGAATCCCCGCCGCGTGGTGAGCAAGGCGCAGATTCTGAACCGGGTCTGGGACTACGATTTCGGCGGGCAGGCCAACGTGGTGGAACTGTACATTTCCTACCTCCGCAAAAAGATCGACGTCGACCGTGCCCCGATGATCCACACCGTCCGCGGTGCTGGCTATGTCATCAAACCGGCAAACTGACTCCGGTCTCGATCTCATGGCTGCCGACCGCACCTACGAGGACCTGCGGACAAAGCAAGCCACAGACCTCTCACAGCCAGCTCATAGTCAGACTGCCTACGGTCGACATCAGCAGGTCGGAAACAGTCCGTGACCGACGCCGATTTGATGGGGAGAGGGGCAAACCGTGGCAAACGATGATGTTCTCGAAACAGCTACTGTCACGACTTTGGTGATCCGTGTCTGGCATGAAGCGATCGACGACGGCTTTCGTGCCCGAATGATCGCCACTTCACGGCGGGGCAAGAATTCGGTGATTGTGGCGACATCAGATCCCGGACGTGTCTTAAGCGAGGCCGCTGAATGGCTCTCTGGCTTTCAACCAGAGGCAACTGCAGCTGCCTTTCTATCGGGTGAAGCCAGTGCAGGCACGTCCTAGTCGGACTGCTTGCGGAGCAGCGCCCAAGCTTGGAAGCCGCCGATAAGGTCGGTCGCCCGGGGCAGCCCCAACAGTTGCAAGGTGTGTGCGGCGAGGCTGGAGCTGTAGCCCTCGTTGCAGACGACGACGATCCGCCGCGCGGGGTCGCCAGCGATCGGAAGCCGGTGGGGGCTGGAAGGATCGAGCCGCCACTCGAGCACGTTCCGGTCAATGACGACCGCACCCGGAAGTTCACCGTCGCGGTCCCGCTGATCGACCGGCCGTGTGTCAACAACAAGAGCGCCCGCTGCCATCTCCCGCTCAAGATCCGAAGCATGAACGCGCTCAAGTCCGATGCGGCTCTCAAGCAGTAATTGGTCGATCGTCAGAGTCCCGGACAAATCGCTGGGATCTGCACTTCGTTGGCCGGTCGCGGCATCGTCGTCGTTGGAGATGTGACGCTGCTTCACCGTTTGCCTCGCTTTGCCCGCTGGGTCGGTCGGTCGTTCCGCTCTGAAGCCACATGATGAGCGACTTTGGGCTTCAATATCAAGGGCCTAGAACGATCCAGGTCTTCGGGAGATGCTATCGAAACGCCAGATGGGCACCATCTGTGAGCCTATTCCGCCGGCGTTGCCGTCCTGTTCCATAGCTTTTTCACAGTTTGGCCACAGTAGGTTCTTATGGTCCGGCCTGACAGTGGAGGTGATGCAGGCAACCCTGCTGGATTCCATCATCCGCACCAAGGCGTAACAACGGCTCCGTCCGCCGGATCCGCTGCGGACGGCCGCGGCCGGGTCTGCCATACAAGCGACCTGCGTCCAGCACGCAGGATTGGGGGAATCGAGATGCAACGTGCAGTAAACGTTCCGCAGCATTTCCAAGTCCATCCCCGTCGCCGTGCCCGGCTGTGCACCGTTGCCGTGTGCGCGGCCCTGGTCGGCGGGCTTGCCGCATGCACGGAGGAACCGCGGTCGCCCGTAGTCGTGGAGGCCCCGCCGGACCCGGCGGTGGTGCGCGAGGTGGTGCAACCCAGCGGACTAACGCGGCATCTGGAGGCGTTGCAGGCGGCGGCGGATGCGAACGGCGGGAACCGGGCCGACGCCACCGGGGGCTACGAGGCTTCCGCGGAATACGTTGAGGAGCAGTTGCGCGAGGCGGGGTACGAGCCGCGGCGGCAGGAGTTCAGCTATGGCCGGCGCGACCCGGTGGACGCGTTCAACATCCTGGCCGACACCAACACCGGCGGCAGTTCCGGGAACGTGCTGGTGCTGGGCGCGCACCTGGACTCGGTCGAGGAAGGGCCCGGACTCAACGACAACGGCAGCGGCGTCGCGGCGGTGCTCGAGGTGGCGTTGCGGCTCGCGGAGCAGGGCGCGGTACCGCGGGACCGGATCCGGTTCGCGTTCTGGGGCGGAGAGGAGGACGGCATGCACGGCTCGGAACACTACGTCGAGGAACTCTCCGGCGCAGAGGCCGCAGCGCACGTGGCGTACCTGAACGTGGACGTGGTGGGCTCCCCGAACGGAGTGGTATTCGTCTACGACGGCGACGGCTCCGACCTCGACGGTTTCAACACCGAGGATTCAGACAGCGAGGCAGAGGCCGGGCCCGAGGGATCGGGCGCCGTCGAACAGGTCTTCCTGGACATCCTGCGCGGCGAGGGGATCGAGGCGCTGCCGTTCGGATTCATCGAGGATTCGGACTATGACGCATTCGTGCGCGGCGGGATTCCGGCCGGAGGGCTGTTCACCGGTGACGCGGGGACCAAGAGCGAGGCCGAGGCGCGCACTTTCGGCGGGCAGGCCGGGGAGCAATACGACGAGTGCTACCACGAGGCCTGCGACACCATCGACAACGTCGACATGACCGTGTTGGAGCAGATGACCGAAACGCTCATCAGCGCGACCGTCTCGCTCGGCGGCATCGAAGACGGCCTGGCGACGGGCACGGCAACCGAAGGCGCCGGCTAAGCCGCTGGCACCGCGCTCACTGCGGTGAAGCCCTGAAGGCAAAGCAAAGGCCCCGGTTTCCTTTGTTTACAAGGGAACCGGGGCCTTCTCAGTTGGCGGTGACGGTGGGATTTGAACCCACGTTGGCTGTTACACCAAACAACATTTCGAGTGTTGCACCTTCGGCCGCTCGGACACGTCACCAACGCGTCAACTTTACCCGTTGTTGGCCCTGAGCCCCAAAACGGCCCGACGGGAGGCCTGTGTCAGAGCTGGGAGTCGCCGCGGTGGCCCGCAAAGAAGCCGCGGAGCATGGCGGCCGACTCGTCGGCCCGGACCTCGGGGTAGACCTCAACCCAGTGGTTCAACCGTCGTTCCCGCAGGATGTCGAAGACGCTGCCGGCTGCCCCGGCTTTTTCATCCCAGGCTCCGAAGACCACCTGCGGGATCCGGGCCAGCACAATGGCGCCGGCGCACATGGCACATGGCTCCAGCGTCACCACCAAGGTGCAGTGGTCCAGCCGCCACGTGCCAAGCTTTCGAGCTGCCTCCCTGATGGCCACCATCTCGGCGTGGCCGGTGGGGTCGTGGAGCGCCTCCCGTTCGTTGCGTCCGGAACCCAGCCACTCGCCGTCGGGCCCGATCACTACGGCACCGATCGGCACATCGAGAGTGTCCAGCGCCAGGCGCGCCTGGTCCAGGGCAAGGCCCATCCAACGGTGGTGCTGCGGATCAATCGGGCCCATGCCACCATTCTGGCAGGCCCGATGTTTGTCCCTGCCAACCGGCTGCCGGTAGTTTTGTGGAATGCGCGTACTCGAAGTGGACCATCCTCTTGTTGCCCACAAACTCACCGTTCTCCGCGACAAGACCACTCCGTCGCCCGTCTTTCGCCAGCTCACTGAAGAACTGGTGACTCTGCTCGCCTACGAGGCCACCCGCGATGTCCGCACCGAGCCGGTGGAGATCGAGACTCCGGTAACCCTGACCGTCGGCACTGCCTTCACCAAGCCCACCCCGCTGGTGGTGCCGATCCTGCGCGCCGGTCTCGGCATGCTCGAGGGTATGACCAAGCTGGTGCCGACCGCCGAGGTCGGGTTCCTTGGCATGGCCCGCAACGAGGAAACCCTCGATGTGATCACCTACGCGGAGCGGCTGCCGGCCGACCTCACCGGACGCCAAGTGTTCGTGCTGGATCCAATGCTGGCCACCGGCGGCACGTTGCGCGAAGCCATCAAGTTCCTCTTCGCGCGGGGAGCCGCGGACGTAACCTGCATCTGCCTGCTCGCCGCGCCCGAAGGGTTGCAGGCGCTGCGGGATGAACTTGAAGACACCAATGTCTCGATCGTCGTGGCTTCCATCGACGAGCGGCTGAATGAAAAGGCGTACATCGTGCCTGGACTCGGCGACGCCGGCGACCGGCTCTACGGAGTGGCCGGCTGACTGAGGCCGACAGGCGCCCACCGGAGGAGCGCGACGGCTTCAAGCTCCGCCGCGCTCGTTCGGAACGAGAGGTGTGTCCACATTTTGGACGCCTTGCATTATTCCGCGATGTCAGGTTAGCCGCTGCCCCAGGGGCTTCAGCGCCCCATAGGTGAATATTTATGCGCTAAAGCGTGAAGCGATCGCTTTGCATTTATATTTATTCACGGTATTTGCTGTGATCCCTCGCACAAAAACATCGAATCGTCTCATTATCTGAGATAAGCAGGCTTATATTACTTGCACGTAAGCTTTGTTACGAGGAAACTCATGCTTGTGAACAACAACGCAACAGCATCTGCAGCCGCAGCCATCAGTTTCGGAGGGTCTCCCGGATCAATGACGGACTGTTGCCGAATGCAGGCCTAACTCCCCACCCCTCGAGTTATCCAGGCAATCCAACTGTCCAATGGCGGGCGCCAGAAACACATCCCGTGCGGGCATGCCATGCATTCGCGCCGTGATGACGGCCATTCACACATGAGGTTCTCAATGTCAGTTTCATCCGGATACGTCCACATCTCCGTCCGCAACGCACAGAACCGGGCGGCCGCCGCCCAGCGTCAGGCCGCCGGAGCGCACCAGCAGTTCGCCGGGCAACCGAACCACCAGGGGGAGCAGCCCTACCGCGTGCTGCGTGCGGTTCCGGGCCAGTACGACGCCGGTGCGGCCAACCCGACCACGGCACCGACCCCTGTGGTCACCCCCAATGGAATTCCCGGCCCGCAGGCAGTCTCTAATGACACTGTTGCCCGCGGCTTTGTTCTCTACGTTGGCCTCGACGAGGAAGCCGCCGCTGCCCAGGGGACCTCGCTGAGCAAGCTGGCAGCCCAGGTCCGTGCCTATGTGCAGTCGCTGGCCGCTGACGCCCAGACCCACGGGGCCGTGGCCCTTGCCCCGGCCGACGCGCCGGGCGAGAACATCGATGTGGTCCGTCAGGCCCTCGGCGACCCCACCGTCAGCCGTCGTCCGCGCACGCCGGCGGTGGAGATCCAGCGCCAGCCTCAGCAAGCCTCGCACGCCAGCCGGCCGAGCGGCGTGCTGATCGATCTGTCCCGTCGTGAAGTGCATCTGGACGGCGAGACGCTGAACCTCACGTTCAAGGAATTCGAGCTGCTCAACTACCTGGTGGAGAACGCCACCCGCACCGTGGGCCGCGAAGAGCTGCTCTCCGGGCTGTGGAAGAACGCCGAGGAAGTCCCGAACGAGCGCACCATCGACGTGCACATCCGCCGGCTTCGGTCGAAGCTGGGCCGCTTGGCCAACACCGTGCGCACCGTGCGGGGCCAGGGGTACCGGTTCTACGAGCACCCGGAAGTAGTTGTCTGGGCTGCGCCGGAGTACTCGATCTAGCGCTTTACTCGCCTTTCGCACCTCGGCCCCCGAATTCCTCGGGGGCCGAGGTGCTTTGCTGACTCTGCACCTCTACGCCGCTCCAGCAGGGTTATAGGCCGTATTTTTCTAGGAGGCGGAGCCAGACTTCGCTGATGGTGGGGTAGGAGGGGACGGCGTGCCAGAGGCGGTCCAGCGGGACTTGGCCGACGATGGCGATGGTGGCCGCGTGCAGCAGTTCGCCGACGCCGGGGCCAGCGAAGGTCATCCCCACGATCACCCTACGTTCCTCGTCCACCACCATCTGCGCCCAGCCCTGGTAGCCGTCGGCGTAGAGCGAGGACCCGGCGACGGCAATCGGCAGCTCGGTGGTCGAGACGCCTAGTCCGCGTTCCCTGGCTTGGGCTTCGGTCAGGCCGACGAAGGCGACCTCCGGATCGGTGAAAACCACCGAGGGCACCGCCGCGTCGTCGGCCGTGCTGGCATAGCGACTCCACGGTTCCGGTTCACCGTCCAACTCGCCGGCTGCCCGGGCGGCGATCGCCTCTCCGGTGGCGCGGGCCTGGTATTTGCCCTGGTGGGTCAGTTGGGCCTTGCCGGCCGCATCGCCCACCGCGTACAGCCAGCCGCCGTCCGCTCCGGCAACGCGCCCGCTGGCGTCAACATCGAGATGCTTCGGGTCCAGACCCAGCCCCTCGAGGCCGAGCCCGGACAGGGCCGGGTGCCGTCCGCTGGAAACCAGAAGTTTGGCTCCCGTGACGGTGTCTGCCGCCCCTGTCTCCCCGTCCGAACCCGCCGCGGTCAACGTGAGGGTGACGCCGCCGTCGTGCGCATCCGCACGGGAAGTGGCGGTGTGCAAGCGGACCCGCACTCCGTCGCGGCGCAGCCCGGCTTCCACCAGCCGCCGGGCCGGTTCAGGGAACTTTGCCAGCAAATCCCCGCGAGCCACCAGCGTGACGTCGGTGCCCAGCCGGGCGTAGGCCTGGGCCAACTCGCAGCCGGAGACGCCGCCACCCAGCACCAGCAGGCTCTCCGGAACCTCGCGGGCAGAAGTGGCCTCGCGGGTTCCCCAGAACTCGATCCTGTCCAAACCATCGACCCGCGGCACCGTCGGCTCGGACCCAGTCGCCAGCACGACGGCATGGCGCGCTGCGATGCGCGTCTGCGCCCCGTCGTCGTCCGTGACCGTTACCTCGCGCGGACCGCTGATCTCGGCGGTGCCGCGCAGCAGTTCGATGCCGGCCCCGTCCACCCACTTCACCTGCGAGGAGTCGTCCCAATGGGAGGTGAACGAGTCCCGGCGGGCCAGCACCGCATCTGTGTCCAAGCTGCCGGTCACGGCCTGGGCGGCGCCCTGGACGCTCCGCGCGGCCTGCAGCACCGTCCCGGGACGCAGCAGCGCCTTGGATGGCATGCAGGCCCAGTAGGAGCATTCGCCGCCCACCAGTTCCGCTTCCACCAGAATGGTCTTGAGCCCTCCGTTGGCGGTGCGCTCCGCCGCGTTCTCGCCGACCGCGCCGGCACCAATCACCACAACGTCCGCTTCGAGTGTTTGCTCAGGCATGTGCCGAGCCTTGCACCGCGGCGTGGCCGTGGCAAGGGGGCTACTACACTCGTGGTGTGAACGACCACCACCTGAAGAAGCTCATGATCATGCGCCACGCCAAGGCCGCGTGGCCGTTGGGGGTGGAGGACCATGAACGGCCGCTGGCCAAGCGCGGGCACGACGAGGCGCCGCTGATCGGACGTTGGATGGTGGAACACGACTCGATCCCCGATTTCATCCTGTGCTCCTCGGCGCTGCGCACCCGGCAGACCTGCACCTGGGTGTGCAACGAGCTGGGGGAGAAGGCGCCGACGCCGATGCTCTCCGACGAGCTGTACGACTCACCAGGGGTGCGAGTGCTGTCCGAGATCAACCAACTGCCCGACACCATCACCTCGCTGCTGGTGGTGGCGCACATGCCGGCGGTGCAGGATCTCGCGATGCGGCTAGCCTCGGTGGACTCTGACGAGGAGGCCGTGATGGACATGGCCACCCATTACCCGACGTCCGGCCTCACGGTGCTCCAGCACGCCAAGAGCTGGGCCGAACTGGACGGACGCGACGCCGCGGTCACCAACTTCGTGGTGCTGCGCTGACCCATTGCGCCGCGCAGGGGGCCTAGCGCGGTATGCCCGCGCCGCCGGCATGCCGGCAACGCGCCAGGGCGGAGGCTGCCTGGTGACGCTGGGGCTTTAGCGGCAGTTAGACGTGGATGCGGTGCAGCTTGTCCGGGTTCCGGACCAGGAAAATCTCCCGGACCAAGCCGCCGTCGATCCTGAAGCTTGCCACGGTATCCACCGCACCGTCGGGGTCGACGGCGACGAGTGCCGGCAGCCCATTGACTTCGGCCACGTGCAGCTGGAAGGGGGTGTCGGGCTTGCTGGTGACGCCGAGCAGGAAGCGCAGCACCTTCTCCACGCCCAGGATGGGCCGCAGTGCCGCGGACTTCTGTCCGCCGCCGTCGCTGGTGAGGGTGACGTCGGGGGCCAGCAGGCCCAGCAGCGGCTCGACCACTCCGGTGGTGGCTGCCTGCAGGAACTGCTCGGTAATCCGCTTGTGCAGCGCCGGATCCACTTGGTTCCTGGCCTGCCGGCTGGCCACATGGGCACGGGCGCGGGAGATCAGCTGCCGCACCGCGGCCGGGGAGCGGTCCAGTGTGCGGGCGATTTCCGGCGCCGGATATCCGAAGACTTCGCTCAGGATGTAGGCAGCGCGCTCCAGCGGGGACAGTTGTTCAAGGACCACCAGCATGGCCAGCGAGACATCATCGGCCAGCACGGCGGCTTCGTCTGGTGCAGGGGCTGCCGTCGCGCCCGGCAGGCCGCTGACTGGTTCAGGCAGCCACGGGCCCACGTACTCCTCCCGGCGCCGCTGTTGCGTGCGGATCTGGTTCAGCGCCAGGTTGGTCACCGTGCGCAGCAGGTAGGCGTGCGGCTCCCGGATCTCCTCGAGGGGTACCTCGGCAAAGCGCAGCCAGGCCTCCTGGACTACGTCCTCGGCGTCCGCCGCGCTGCCCAGCAACCGGTAGGCCGCGCCAAAAAGCAGCCCCCGGTACTGCTGGAACATGTCAAGGTTCGACTCCGTCGTCGTCATTTCAGCCTCCAATGCTGCACGTCTCCTTGAATCCCTGGCTGGTCAGCCCCATGGCGGCATTCACCCTTGAACGCTGGTTCTCCACGCCAATCAGGTAGGTCAGTTCGGCCAGTTGTGCCGGGCTCAGGTTTTGCCTCAGCCTATCCACAAGTTCATCTGTAACGGCCGGTGGCGTGGCCGTCATCGCTTCGGCAAATTCGAGAACATCACGTTCCGCTTCGCTGTACACGGTGGCTGTGCGCCACTGGGGGACAGCCCGAAGCTTGGCCGGATCAACGCCTTGATGGTGGTACTCCCAGTAGCCAAAATCCATGCACCAGCTGCACCCGATGGTGGCGGAGGCGCCCATCACCGCCAGCGCACTCAGCGTGGGCGGGACGGACCGGAACTTGCCCACGGCGGTTTCGTGCCGTAGCCAGGCAAACAGCACCCTGGGGTTGTGCATCATGGCCAGGCCGGGATCCAGCACCTTGCCGTACTTGCGCTTGCTGTAGCCGGTCATGATCCGCAGGAACAGGCTGGGCACGTGATCTAGCGGGATGCGTGCCAAGTGGTCCTCCTAGACTCGGGTTATAGGCCAGAAACGTGTGTCTGGTGGTGCCTGCTTCGTTGTGTTGCCGGGGCTAAATCCGGTTCCGCATACTCCGGGTCCTTTATTCGTGGAGGGTGCTTGATTCTTCGGACGAATGTGCTCTCTGCGGCGGGACGCTTAAACGCAATGGCAAAACAGCTGCCGGTTCGCCCAGATGGCGGTGCAAGGCATGCGGTGCCAGCACGTCTGAACGCCGGCGCAGGCCCGACGTTTCCCAACGGCACGATCTGGAGGCATTCCTGCGCTGGCTGCTGGGCAAGGACTCCCAAGCCCGAGCCGACGGCACCGCCACCGGGCGGACCCTGCGCCGCCGCGTCGCGTGGTGCTGGAACGTGGTTCCGCAGATCCCCGCTACCGGCCAGATCCATGACGAGGTCCAGCTCGACGGGATCTACCTCTCCGGCGGCTGGTGCTGCCTGATCGCGATCGCCGGCGAACACGTGATCGGCTGGCAGTGGTGCGATACCGAGAAGGCCGCAGCCTGGACCGCGCTGCTGGAAAGGTTTCCCGCCCCGCGGGCCGTGGTCGTCGACGGCGGTTCCGGCCTCGCGTCGGCGCTCAAGCGGACCTGGCCCGAAACGAAGGTCCAGCGCTGCCTGGTGCATGTCCAGCGCAACGTCCGCGTGCTGCTCACGCTGCGCCCGCGAACCAAGGCAGGACGACAGCTGCGAACCCTTTCGCTGACACTGACCAGAATCGCGACCCGGGACGAGGCACTGGCCTGGCTGAACGCCCTGAACGCCTGGCACAACCTTCACAAGGACCTCCTGGCCGAACGCACCTACCGCGGAACAGGTCCAGTACCCAAACACGCCGCACCGAACCAAACCTGGTGGTACACGCACCACCGGCTCCGCCGCGCCTACCAACTGATGGCCCGCTGCGTCCGCCAGGAAGTGCTCTTCACCTATCTGCACCCGGACCTGGCCGGCCTTCAGATCGCCTCCACCACCAACCGGATCGAGGGCGGCATCAACACCGGAATCCGCTACCTGCTGCGCAACCACCGCGGCCTGCCGGCAGAACGCCGCAAACGCGCCGTCGAATGGTATCTCTACCAACGCAGCGAGAACCCCCAACCGCCCTGGACACTGATACGGCCCGAACACCACCAACCCGCCACAACGACCGTCAAACGAGTCGAAGACGAGCCACTCGGACCAGCCGAACTCGGTACCACTGCCACCGCCGAGGAAGGCCTCTGGGCACGCTCAGGATGGGCCGGCAGAACCTGACACGCCCGGGCCAGACACACGTTTTTGGCCTATAAGCCCTAGACTCTGCCCCGGAAGTGGGGTTGCCAGGGAGACACCGCAGAGGTGGCGGAGTGTGACATTGGAGGAAGTGGGCATAAAAAATGCGGCCCGGTCGGTGACCGGGCCGCATCTGTTGGTGCGCCCAGAGGGATTCGAACCCCCGGCCTTCTGTTCCGTAGACAGACGCTCTATCCAGCTGAGCTATGGGCGCTTGGCCTCGCGGCCGGATACAACTGTAGCGTGTTTATCGGGCGGTCGCCAAATCGAGGGACCGATGCCCCGCTTGGCCCCGGAATTCCGGGCATTCTCGGCCCCTTGGGCTGGTCAAGCCCACTGCGGCGCCATGTGAACTAGACCGGTCTATATGACCTTAATCACATATTTGATCGCCGTCACAACCAAAAACCCCGGAATCGCGGGCCTTATCCTATTCGTCCCCGCCGAGGCCGGTTGGCGGACCCCCGACTGGTCTAGCCGGTGGCCCATAGCATCAGTACACACCACTGGCCCAAGAAAGGGATGAGTCATGGGCGATACAACGCGTCAGCCGGTTCTTGAGGAAACACTTGGGGACGCCCCAACTACACATGCAAAGCTTCTGGCCTGGGTGGCCGAAGTTTCCGAGCTGACGCAGCCCGACTCTGTGTATTGGGTGGACGGCTCCGAAGCGGAATACGCACGCCTGACCGACCAGTTGGTCGAGGCCGGAACGCTGCAGCGGCTGAACCCTGAGCTGTTCCCGAACTCGTTCGTCGGTTCGTCCGACCCGAAGGACGTGGCCCGCGTTGAAGAGCGGACCTTCATCTGCTCCGAGAAGGAAGCGGATGCCGGATTCACCAACAACTGGATGGACCCCGCCGAGATGAAGGCGATCCTGCGGGAACGCTTCGCCGGAAGCATGCGCGGGCGCACCATGTATGTGATCCCGTTCGTCATGGGTCCCCTGGATGCCGAGCAGCCGCAGTACGGCGTCGAAATCACTGACTCCGCCTACGTGGTCGCTTCGATGCGCATCATGGCCCGGATCGGAACCGACGTGCTGCGCAAGATGGAAGCCGAGGATGCCTTCTTCGTCCCCGCGCTGCATTCCGTCGGTGCCCCGTTGGAGCCCGGCGAGGCCGACGTCGTGTGGCCCTGCAACGAAGAGAAGTGGATCGTGCACTTCCCGGAAGAGCGTTCCATCTGGTCCTACGGCTCCGGCTACGGCGGAAACGCGCTGCTGGGCAAGAAGTGCTACGCCCTGCGCATCGCCTCGGTGATCGCCCGTGACGAAGGCTGGCTGGCCGAGCACATGCTCATCCTCAAGCTCACCAGTCCGGAAGGCAAGGCCTACAACGTTGCCGCAGCCTTCCCCTCCGCTTGCGGCAAGACCAACCTGGCGCTGCTGGATCCCACCATCGAAGGCTGGAAGGCCGAGACCCTGGGCGATGACATCAACTGGATGCGCATCGGCAAGGAGGGTGAGCTGCGCGGCG
Organism: Arthrobacter sulfonylureivorans; assembly: GCF_047607445.1. Classification (GTDB taxonomy): domain Bacteria; phylum Actinomycetota; class Actinomycetes; order Actinomycetales; family Micrococcaceae; genus Crystallibacter; species Crystallibacter sulfonylureivorans_A. The sequence goes on along the minus strand of NZ_JBLKRT010000019.1, from coordinate 56,252 downwards.
TGAACCCGGAGTACGGGCTGTTCGGCGTCGCGCCGGGAACCGGCTGGGGCACCAACCCGAACGCCATGCGCGCCATCGCCAAGGGCAACTCCATCTTCACCAACGTCGCATTGACCGACGACGGCGGTGTCTGGTGGGAGGGCATGACCGAGGAAGTGCCTGCTCACCTGACCGACTGGCAGGGCAATGACTGGACGCCGGACTCCGGCCGTCCCGCCGCCCATCCGAACTCGCGCTTCTGCACCCCGATCTCGCAGATCGACATGCTGGCCCAGGAGTACTACAGCCCGGACGGTGTGGAAATCCACGCCATCCTCTTCGGCGGTCGCCGCAAGACCACCATCCCGCTGGTCACCCAGGCCCGCTCCTGGACCAACGGCATCTTCATGGGTTCCACGCTGTCCTCGGAAACCACCGCTGCCGCGGCCGGTGCCGTGGGAGTGGTCCGCCGCGACCCGATGGCGATGCTTCCCTTCATCGGCTACAACGCCGGCGACTACCTCAAGCACTGGGGCACCATCGAGGGCAAGGCCAACCCGGAGCGCCTGCCCAAGGTCTTCCTTGTCAACTGGTTCCGCCGCACGGCCGACGGCGGCTTCGCCTGGCCGGGCTTCGGCGAGAACTCCCGCGTGCTCAAGTGGGCCATCGAGCGTATCGAGGGCACCGCGGACGCGAAGGAGACTCCGATTGGTTACATCCCGACCGGAGAGTCGATCGACCTGACCGGCCTGGACATGACTCCGGAGCAGGTGGAAGAAGCCGTCAAGGTGGATCCCCGGGAGTGGAAGGAAGAGCTCAAGGGCATCGAGGAGTGGTACGCCCGCTTCGGCGACGCACTGCCCGATGAGCTGGCTGCCGAACTGAAGCAGCTGCAGGCCCGCTTCGCCTGATCGGATCAGTCCGGGCCGCCACCATGGGCCCAAAAACGGGTGAGACCCGGCGCCGTTGCGCCGGGTCTCACCCGTTTTACCGTCCTGGACCTTGGGATCGGATCAACAGCCGCAGCACCGAGTCCGTGGAGCCGCTGGTCTAGACCGGTGACTCCACGGGCCAGCGGGATTAGTTGGCCGAGGCCAGCCAGAGGTCCGGACCGAAGACCTCGTAATGGACCTTGCTGGCCGGAATGCCGGCGTCGATCGCCTGGCTGCGGATCGACTTCATGAACGGCAACGGGCCGCAGACGTAGACCGATGCATCCGCCGGCAGTTCCACATCCTGCAGGGTCATGAAGCCGGCGTTGAAGCCTTCGGTCGGCTCTTCCAGCCAGAGCTGGAGGTTGGCGCCGTCCAGCTTCTCGACGTCCTCGGTCATCTGCTCGCGCAGGGCCCAGGCATCCAGGCTCTTCTCTGCATGCAGCACGATCACTTCGCGATCCGATCCCTGGCTGGCCAAGAGCCGCAGCGCGGAGGCGGACGGCGTGCAGCCGATGCCCGCGGTGGCGAAGACCAGCGGCCCCTCGCCGTCGTCCAAGGTGACGTCTCCGTAGGGGTTGGACAGCTCCAGCACGTCGCCCACCTGCACGTCGTTATGCAGGACCGGGGACACCTCGCCGCCGTCGTCGCGCTTGGTGGTGAAGACGCGGCGGGTGGTGGATTCGACGTCGGAGCTGAGCGAGTACTGCCTGACCTGGCGCAGCCCGTCCGCCAAAGTGACCTTGACCGAGACGAACTGGCCCGGGACGGCAACGGTGGCCGGGGTGTCGTCGGCCGGTTCCAGCACAAAGGTCATGCAGCCGATGCCGGCCGGGGTCTTCTCCACCACCTTCCACGGGGTCCACATCTTGTCATTGGCCTGCCGCGCGTAGAGGCCCTTCTCCAGCTTGATCAGGGCATCGGCCATCAGCCAATAGACCTCGGTCCACGCTTCGGCGATTTCCGCCGTGATCACGTCGGCCAACTCTTCGGCAATCGCCTCGAAGAGGTACTTGTAAACGATCTGGTACTGGTCCTCGGTGATGCCCAATGAGGTGTGCTTGTTGGCAATGCGGCTGAGCATCTGCTCCGGCACCAAGTCCGGGTTGGCGACCAGCGCGGAGGCGAAAGCGGCAATCGAGCCTGCCAGGGCCTTCTGCTGCTCGCCGTTGCGCTGGTTCGCGCGGCTGAACAACCCGTCCAGCAGCTCCGGATGAGCGGCAAACATCCGCGAGTAGAAGTTGGGGGTGATGCTCCCGAGCCGCTCGCCGACGAGGGGCAGGGTGGCTTCGATGATGGGGCGGGATTTTTCCGAGAGCATTGCTACTCCTTGCTGGAAGTGATCGTTACGAGATCAAAGTAGCACCGCAAATACTGGTTTAAATCCAAGTTTCTACGTGCTGTAGAAAAGATCGGCGGAATGGTGCGGATCAGGCCGGACGACGGGTGAGCAACGTCACAAACACCGGCTCCATTTGTGACTCGTGCGGCAGTGAGGAGACCACAACGGTGTCCAGTTCGCGGTAAAAAGCCTCGCGTGCACGGCGCAGGGCCCCGCGCAGTCCGCAGTTGTTGTTCATCGGGCAATCACCGTTGGGCGACTCGCAATCCACCAGGTCTTCGCGGGCATCCAGAGTGCGCAGCACGCTGCCCACTGTGACTGCCCGGCCGGCAGGGCTGATCCGCACGCCGCCGGACCGGCCGCGGACCGCTTCGATGAGTCCGAGCCCGCGCAGCTTCAGCACCGCCTTGCTGACATGGTTGTAGGGCGTCCCCACCCCGTCGGCAATGGCCTGGGTGGTCATCAATTCTCCGTCCGGGGCTGCCGAGAGCAGCATCAGCGCCCGCAGGCACACATCGGAGAACGCATTGATACGCATGCTTGCCATATTAGCCGCCCGCTCTTGACAAAAGCTGCGGCTGTGCCTTCAATCACCCAGTGCGGCGCAGCCCCGAGCCGTCGGGCCCACCCCGACGACGGGGAAACGGCGGCCCTGCTCAGCCCTCCGCCGGGCCGGCTTCTTCCACGGCATCGGGCCAGACCAGGCGTTCCTGCGGGTCCACGAAGGGGTCCGGGTAGCTCCACTTGCCATCGTCGTCGTGATGATAGGGCTGGATGGCGGAGACGGCGACGCCGGTAGAGTGCTCCACGGCAATCTGGATCGCGTCGGCGTCCTCTTCGGGCAGGAAGATGTCGCTGATCACGGCGACGGCGCGGAAGTCGCCGCGTTCCTGCCGCAACGTGGTGTACAGATCCTCGATCATGCCGTCCACGTTGACCTCGGCTGCCTCCGCATCCAGATCATCCGGAGAAACCACCACCAGGCGCAGTCCGCCGTCGTGCGTGGTGACCAGCGCTGCCGGCAGGAACGCCCCGTGGTCGGCCAACTGCTCCTGTGCTACGCCCAGTCCGGTGCCGAACAGCGTGTCGATGTCGGCCAGTACCTCGGCGGGTAGGCCGTCGCGCCAGGACGCACTCATGCTGCTTCCCGGACCCGGGCCAGCACATGTTCACGGAGCGTGGTGAGCAGCGCCGGGCTGGTGGCTTCGGCGTTCAAGCGCAGGAACGGTTCCGTGTTGGAGGGCCGCAGGTTGAACCACCAGGATCCGTCGTCGGCAATGACGGTGGTGCCGTCCAAGCGGTCCACACTCACACCGGTTCCCGCGTAGGCAGCAGGGCAGTTTGCGGCGGTGGCGGCGGTCCCGCCGGCGGCCGGGTCGCCGGCCAGAGCGGGCGCGAAGTCGGCCAGCACTCGGGCGACGGCGGCGTCCTTGTCCTCGACCTGCGAGTTCAGTTCCCCGGTGGCGTGGTAGGGATCGTACTCGGCGGCCAGCTCGGACAACGGCGCCTGCTGTTCACCGAGCGCGGCCAGTACATGCATGGCGGCGAGCATGCCGGTGTCGGCGTTGTAGAAGTCGCGGAAGTAGTAGTGCGCCGAGTGTTCGCCGCCGAATACTGCCTTTTCCTCCGCCATGTGCGCCTTGATGAACGAGTGGCCCACCCGGGTGCGCACGGCCCGGCCGCCGGCGGCTGCAATGGCTTCGGGCACGGCGCGCGAGGTGATCAGGTTGTGGATCACGGCCGGGTGTTCTTCGCCGGCGGCCCGGGCACGGGCGATTTCCCGGCGCGCGACCAGCGCGGTGATGGCCGAGGGGGAGACCACGGCCCCGGTGTTATCAATCACAAAGCAGCGGTCGGCGTCGCCGTCGAAGGCCAGGCCGATGTCGGCCCCGTGTTCCCGGACAGCGGCCTGCAGGTCCACCAGGTTCTCCGGTTCCAGCGGGTTGGCCGGATGGTTGGGGAAGGTGCCGTCCAGCTCGAAGTACAGCGGCACAATCTGCAGCGGCAGCGCCGGCAGGAGGCTGTCGCCGAGCACCGCGGGAGTGGTCATTCCGGCCATGCCGTTGCCGGCGTCGACCACCACTTTCAGCGGCCGGATGCCGGTGAGGTCCACCAGCGAACGCAGGTACCCGGCGTAGCCGGAGAGCACGTTGGTTTCGGTGATGGTTCCCGTTTCGGTGCCGTCCGGAATGCCGGTCTCAAGGTATTTCTGCGCACGGTCGCGGATGTCGAACATGCCGGTGTCGGAAGAGACCGGCACGGCGCCGGGCTTGGCCATCTTCATGCCGTTGTACTGGGCCGGGTTGTGGCTGGCGGTGAACACCACTCCGGCGGCGTCGAGGGATCCGCAGGCATAGTAGAGCTCGTCGGTGGAAATCAGTCCCAGCATCACGATGTTGGCACCCCGGCCGGCCGCGCCGTGCGCGAACGCGGCGGCGAACTCCGGCGAGGATGGCCGCATGTCCCCGCCCACCAGCACCGTCTGCCCGGCCAGGGATAGCACGTCCACGAAGGCGGCTCCGGTCGCCTCGACAGTAGCGGCGGTAATGGTCTCGCCCACGATCCCGCGGACGTCGTAGGCCTTGAAGGACAGGCCAAGATCTATGCTGCTCACCTCACCAGCTTATAAGGGGCACCTGTGGAAAAGGGACAGGTTGTCAGCTGCGGCTGGAATACTGGGCAGCATGGCTGAGCGGACCGACGGGACATTGAACACTGCGACGAACACCGCGACGGCGGAGATCGCCACAATGGAAACGGCGGCGGCCGGGCCGGACGGCGGGGCCCTGCGCCAAGAGGCTACGGCGCTGCTGCGGGCCCTGGTGGGCAATGACGCGGCGGAGTTCCACGAGGGCCAGTTCGAGGCCGTCGAGGCGCTCGTCTCCGGCGGCCGCCGGGCACTGGTGGTGCAACGTACCGGCTGGGGCAAGTCGGCGGTCTACTTTGTGGCGAGCCTGCTGCTGCGCCGCCGGGGAGCCGGTCCCACGTTGATCGTCTCGCCGCTGCTCGCGCTGATGCGCGACCAGGTGGCCGCTGCCGAACGCGCCGGCGTGCGGGCGGCCGCCATCAACTCGGCCAACCAGCTGGAATGGGGGCAGATCCAGGAGCAGCTGGCCGCCAACACGGTGGATGTGCTGCTGGTGTCGCCCGAGCGGCTGAACAATCCGCGCTTCCGGGACGAGCAGCTGCCGCAGCTGGTGGGCAGCTCCGGACTGTTGGTGATCGACGAGGCCCACTGCATCTCCGACTGGGGCCACGATTTCCGCCCCGACTACCGCCGGATCCGGGACTTGATCGGACAGCTCCCGGACCGGGTGCCGGTGCTGGCCACCACAGCCACCGCCAACTCCCGCGTGGTCCATGACATCGAAGAGCAGCTCGGCCTGCATGCCACCGCGGAGCACGACGGCGGGGTGCTCACCATCCGGGGGCCGCTCGCCCGCGCCTCGCTGCGGTTGGGAGTGCTTCGGCTGGCCAGAGCGCGTGCCCGGCTCGGCTGGCTGCTCACCCACCTGAACGACCTGCCCGGCAGCGGGATCATCTACGCGCTCACGGTCTCCGCGGCCGAGGATACGGCACGGCTGCTGCGTGAGGCCGGCCATGAGGTGGCCGCCTACACCGGCCGCACCGATTCAGCCGAGCGGGAACAGGCGGAAGCGGCGCTGAAGGAGAACCGGGTCAAGGCGCTGGTGGCCACCAGCGCGCTCGGCATGGGATTCGACAAACCGGACCTGGGCTTCGTGGTCCATCTGGGGGCGCCAAGCTCCCCGGTGGCTTACTACCAGCAGGTGGGACGCGCCGGGCGCGGCACCCCGAACGCTGACGTACTGCTGCTGCCCGGCACCGAGGACCGGGATATCTGGGAGTACTTCGCCACCGCATCGATGCCCAACGAGGGGACCGCCACCGCCGTGCTCCGCGAACTAGCCGCTCCCGGCACGGTGCTGTCCACGGCGGCGCTGGAGACGCTGGTCAACCTGAAGCGCTCGCCGCTGGAGCTGCTGCTGAAGGTCCTGTCCGTGGACGGCGCGGTCCGCAAGGTCAGCGGCGGCTGGGAGGGAACCGGCCAACCGTGGGTCTACGACGTGGAGCGCTACGGTCGCATTGCGCAGGCCCGGGTGGCGGAACAGAACGCCATGCTGGACTACGAGAATACTTCCGGTTGCCGGATGGAGTTCCTGGCCAGCGCGTTGGACGATCCGGCCGCAGCGCCGTGCGGTCGCTGCGACAACTGTGCCGGACCCTGGTACTCAGACAGCATCGCAGCCGAAGCCACCGAAAGCGCCGGCGCCGCCTTGCAGCGGGCCGGCGTCGAGCTGGAGCCCCGGGCCATGTGGCCCAGCGGAATGGACAAGCTGGGCGTGCCGGTCAAGGGCAAGATTCCGCCGGCCGAGGCCAACGGCAGCGGGCGGGCGCTGGCACGCCTGACCGATCTGGGCTGGGGCGGTCAACTGCGGGAGGTCTTTGGCACCGATGCTCCGGACCGTGAGGTACCTGCCGGCATGCTGAAAGCCTGCGTGCAGGTCCTGGCCCAGTGGGGTTGGGCCCAGCGTCCGGTGGCCATCGTCAACGTGCCGTCGCGGAGCCGGCCGCTGCTAGTGCGGTCACTCGCCCGGGGGCTCTCGGACATCGGCCAGCTGCCGTACCTCGGCGAACTCGCTGTCCCGCACGGCGGCCCCCGCAGCGGCCCCGGCGGCAACAGCGCCTTCCGGCTGGCCGATGTCTGGGACCAGTTCCAGGTTCCCGATGGCGGGGAAGCCTGGCTGGCGCAGAACCGGGGCCCCGTGCTGCTGGTCGATGATCTCGCCGACAGCCGCTGGACGCTGACCGTGGCGGGCCGCACACTGCGTCTGGCCGGGGCGGAATCCGTGCTGCCCTTCGCGCTCGCGCTCAAGGGCTGAGTTGCTCCCTGGGCCGCTCGGCGGGCGTACGCTCACGGGCTGAGCCGCGACCTCCCCGGGCACGTTGACGGTTGGCTGTGCCGGGGCCACAATCGCATTGTCAACGCGGACGAGATGCCGCGGGCCTAGGTGAAGGGGCACGGCTGCCTGGCCCGGCGGGTCCCGAACGTTCGAGGCCGCTGGCGCTGGTCGGATGGGCGGCGGTTCCTAGCATCAGGGGAGGTCGCCGAGCGTGGCCGAAAAGAAAATCGAGCACCCGACCGTCGAGGAGCGCGCTTCCCGCGGCAAGGAATGCCGCCAGCAGACGCCCGTCGCCAGCCACACCGGCTGGATTCCTGCCTCCGACCGGGCCGACCCGATAGCACTCCTCGAGAAACAGAACCAGACCAGGGAACAGGACCTGGTGCCGGTGCGGCACGGTCGGATGCTGGTCTCACCGTTCGCGTTTTACCGCGGCGCGGCCAAGATCATGGCCGCCGACCTGAAGGACACACCGCGGGCCGGCCTCCAGTCCCAACTGTGCGGGGACGCCCACCTGTCCAACTTCGGTGTGTTTGCCTCGCCCGAGCGGAACTTGCTGTTCGACTTGAACGACTTTGACGAGACGCTTCCGGGGCCGTTCGAGTACGACGTCAAACGCATGTCCGCGAGCTTCACCATCGCGGCCCGGAACAACGCTTTCACTAAGGAGGAAACACGCGACGTGACGCTCACCGCGGTTCGCGCTTACCGCGAGGCGATGGCACAGTTCGCGCAGATGCGGAAGCTGGACATTTGGTACGCCCGCCTGTCCGAGGAGGAGCTGGTGGAAGCCATCGACCTGGCCGTGGCATCGCAAAAGGGCAAGGCCCTCAAGAAGGCAGCCAAGCGGATGGGGAAGACGGCGCGGCAGAGCCTCGAAAAGGCCCACGCCCGAGACAGCCTGCATGCACTCTCCAAGCTCGCCGAGCGGGTGGACGGCAGCTATCGGATTGTCAGCCAGCCGCCCATTGTCATTCCGGCCCGCGAGCTGGCCGATGCGTATGGCATGTCAGGCGATGAGGTTGCGCACCTGATTCGTGAACAATTCCGGTCCTACCGGGCCACGCTGCAGGACGACCGGCGGTACCTCCTTGAACAATTCGAAGTTATCGACGTCGCCCGCAAGGTCGTGGGCGTTGGCAGCGTCGGTACGCGGGCCTACATCGCCTTGCTGCAGGGACGTGATCAACAGGATCCATTGTTTCTCCAGGTCAAGGAGGCCACGCGGTCCGTGCTCGAGGACCACTTGCCGAAGAGCAAGTTCCGGCAGCCCGGCGAGCGGGTGGTGCAGGGGCAGCGGATGATGCAGGCCGCGAGCGACATTTTCCTGGGCTGGACCAAGGGCGTGCAGGACAACCGGTACCTGTATTGGCGCCAGCTGCGGGATATGAAGGGCTCGGCCGTGGTGGAGGTGATGAAGCCGCGCGGCTTGACCTTCTATGCCAGCGCCTGCGGCTGGACCCTGGCCCGTGCGCACGCCCGATCAGGTGACCCGATCGCGATCGCCGCGTATCTGGGCAAGGGCACCAAATTCGACGTCTCCATCGCGGATTTCTCCGAGCGTTACGCGGACCAGAACGAGAAGGACTACCAGGCTTTTACCGAGGCGGTGCGGACCGGCCGGCTCGAAGCAATCGAAGGCGTCTGAGCAGTCCCGTCGCCGGCGCGGATGTGAGGTTGGGACCCACGTGTGGTTCGGGCCGTGCATGTTGTCCCCGCCACTTCCAATGTATCCCGCAGCAGGGGGCTTGCGGCAAGGCCCCGGTCGTGCCCCAAACTGGCTCGGACAAGCGTACAGGTGCACGGAGAAACGCGGAAAGGCGGTGGCTGCGATGGCCGACGTGATCATTGCCGGAGGCGGCCCGACCGGGATGATGCTGGCCGCTGAACTCACCCTGGCCGGGGTGGAAGCGGCGATTGTGGAGCGCCGTGTGACACCCGAACTGGTCGGCTCACGTGCGGGCGGATTCCACTCACGCACCATCGAGATTCTGGACCAGCGCGGGGTCGCCGATCGGTTCCTCGCCGAGGGCCAGCGAGTCCAGGCCGCATTCTTCGGGACCACGAAGCTGGACATGAGCGACTTTCCTACCCGGCACCCTTACACGCTGGGCCTCTGGCAGAACCATATCGAGCGGATCCTGGCCGGCTGGATTGAGGAACTGGGCGTGCCGGTCCATCGAGGACTTGAGGTAGCGGGCTTCGTCCAGGACCACAGCGGCGTCGACGTGCGGCTCGCCGATGGTGGCCGGTTACCGGCGCAGTACCTGGTCGGCGCCGACGGCGGACGCAGCGCTGTCCGGAAGGCAGCCGGTATCGATTTCCCCGGCTGGGACGCGACGCGGAGCAGCCTGATCGCGGAAGTGGAAGTGACTGAGGAGACGCCGGCCGGTGCCCGCATCGACGAGGTGGGGATTCACGGGCTGCACTCGATGGAGGACGGGCGAACCACGCGTGTGATCGTGACCGAGAGGCAACTTGGCCCTGCGACCGAACCCACCCTCGCCGACCTCGGCAAAGCCTTGACCGAAGTCTATGACACTGACTTTGGGATCCACAACCCGAGATGGATTTCGCGGTTCACCGATGTCACGCGGCAGGCCGCCTCCTACCGCAGCGGCCGGGTGCTGCTGGCCGGAGACGCCGCGCATATCCACGCTCCGTCCGGTGGGCAGGGAATCGGGCTTGGCATCCAGGACGCCGTCAACCTTGGCTGGAAACTCGCCCAGGTGGTCAAGGGCCTGGCCCCGGACAGTTTGCTGGACACGTACCACGCCGAGCGGCACCCCGCCGGGGCCCGGGCGTTGAAGCACACGATGGCGCAGTCGCTCATGCAGCGGGCCGATCCGCGGATCGGCGCGTTGGCCGACACGGTGGCCGAACTGTTGACCATTGAGCAGGCAAGGAAACAGGTGGCCGGGCTCATTTCCGGCCTGGACGTGCAATACGACCTCGGCGACGGGCACCCGCTGCTCGGGCGCCGGATGCCCGACCTCGACCTCGTCACGGCCAACGGCCCGCTGCGCGTGTTCACGCTCCTGCAAGAGGCGCGGCCGGTACTGCTCAACCTTCGCGCGCCGGGCAGTATCGGGTTGGGACCGTGGGCGGGACGGGTGCAGTTAGTGGACGCCGCGTACGACGGCGGGTGGGAGCTTCCCGTGATTGGTCCGGTCAGCGCTCCCGAGGCCGTCCTCATCCGGCCCGACGGGCATGTGGCGTGGACCGGAGACGGGGCGCAGTCTGGGCTGCAGGACGCGCTGGCCTGCTGGTTTGGGGGTTATAGGCCAGAAACGTGTGTCTGGTGGTGCCTGCTTCGTTGTGTTGCCGGGGCTAAATCCGGTTCCGCATACTCCGGGTCCTTTATTCGTGGAGGGTGCTTGATTCTTCGGACGAATGTGCTCTCTGCGGCGGGACGCTTAAACGCAATGGCAAAACAGCTGCCGGTTCGCCCAGATGGCGGTGCAAGGCATGCGGTGCCAGCACGTCTGAACGCCGGCGCAGGCCCGACGTTTCCCAACGGCACGATCTGGAGGCATTCCTGCGCTGGCTGCTGGGCAAGGACTCCCAAGCCCGAGCCGACGGCACCGCCACCGGGCGGACCCTGCGCCGCCGCGTCGCGTGGTGCTGGAACGTGGTTCCGCAGATCCCCGCTACCGGCCAGATCCATGACGAGGTCCAGCTCGACGGGATCTACCTCTCCGGCGGCTGGTGCTGCCTGATCGCGATCGCCGGCGAACACGTGATCGGCTGGCAGTGGTGCGATACCGAGAAGGCCGCAGCCTGGACCGCGCTGCTGGAAAGGTTTCCCGCCCCGCGGGCCGTGGTCGTCGACGGCGGTTCCGGCCTCGCGTCGGCGCTCAAGCGGACCTGGCCCGAAACGAAGGTCCAGCGCTGCCTGGTGCATGTCCAGCGCAACGTCCGCGTGCTGCTCACGCTGCGCCCGCGAACCAAGGCAGGACGACAGCTGCGAACCCTTTCGCTGACACTGACCAGAATCGCGACCCGGGACGAGGCACTGGCCTGGCTGAACGCCCTGAACGCCTGGCACAACCTTCACAAGGACCTCCTGGCCGAACGCACCTACCGCGGAACAGGTCCAGTACCCAAACACGCCGCACCGAACCAAACCTGGTGGTACACGCACCACCGGCTCCGCCGCGCCTACCAACTGATGGCCCGCTGCGTCCGCCAGGAAGTGCTCTTCACCTATCTGCACCCGGACCTGGCCGGCCTTCAGATCGCCTCCACCACCAACCGGATCGAGGGCGGCATCAACACCGGAATCCGCTACCTGCTGCGCAACCACCGCGGCCTGCCGGCAGAACGCCGCAAACGCGCCGTCGAATGGTATCTCTACCAACGCAGCGAGAACCCCCAACCGCCCTGGACACTGATACGGCCCGAACACCACCAACCCGCCACAACGACCGTCAAACGAGTCGAAGACGAGCCACTCGGACCAGCCGAACTCGGTACCACTGCCACCGCCGAGGAAGGCCTCTGGGCACGCTCAGGATGGGCCGGCAGAACCTGACACGCCCGGGCCAGACACACGTTTTTGGCCTATAAGCCTGGTTTGGTCCCGCAGCGGTAACAGCCGGAGACGCAAAAACTCCCCCGGTTTCCCGGGGGAGTTGACGCGGAGACGGGGGGATTTGAACCCCCGGTCGAGTTTAACCCCGACCCTTCATTAGCAGTGAAGTCCATTCGGCCGCTCTGGCACGTCTCCAAACGCTATTGCTAGCCACACAAGACTACCCAGAACCGAGGGTCAAGAGCAAAACCGAGAACGGCCTAGTCCGTCAGCGCCCGCCACAAGAAGGTGTGCGAGAGGGCCTGCAGCCGGGCAGTCTGCTTATTGTCGCTGGCGCCGGCATGGCCGCCCTCCAACGCCTCGTGGAACCAGACGTTCTCCACTCCCAACTCCAGCATCCGCGCCGCCATTTTCCGGGCCTGCACCGGGCCGACCCGGTCGTCCGAGGTGGCGGTCCAGATCAGCGCATCCGGATACTCGGTGCCCGGCTGGAGCAGGTGGTAGGGCGAGAAGGTGCGGATGAACTCCCACTGCGCCGGGTCCTCCGGATCCCCGTACTCGGCAATCCAGGAGTAGCCGGCGGAGAGCTTGGTGTAGCGGGCCATGTCCAGCAGCGGCACCCCGCAGGACACCGCGCCGAACAGATGCGGGTAGCTGGTCAGCATGTTGCCCACCAGCAGGCCGCCGTTCGATCCGCCCGCGCAGCCCAGCCGCTCCCGCCGGGTGACGCCCCGGTCCGTCAGGTCCTGGGCCACCGCCGCGAAGTCCTCGTAAGCGCGGTGCCGGTTGGCCTGCAGCGCCGCCCGGTGCCATCCCGGACCGTACTCGCCGCCGCCGCGGATGTTGGCCACCACATACACTCCGCCGCGGCCGTCCGCGGTGCGCTGTTCCAGCCACGCCCGGCCGACGGTGCCGCTGTAGCCAGGGGTCCTGGCGATTTCGAATCCGCCGTAACCCGAGAGCAGCACGGGATTGCCGCCGTCGTCCTTGAGGTCTTTTGGCGCCACCTGGAAATAGGGCACCTGGGTGCCGTCCTTGGAGGTGGCGAAGTGCTGCTGGACCTCGTAGGCGTCAGCCTCAAAGTACGACGGCGAAGCCTTGACTTCCGCCGCCGGCCCGCCGATGGTGCCGCGCGAGAGCGTGGAGGGAGTGAGGTAGCCGGTGGCCACCAGCCAGTAGTCGTCGGACTCTTCGTCATCCACAGCCGAGGCATCCACGGCATGCAGCGGCGGGCAATCCTGCAGCTCCGAGGCCGACCACCCGTCCGACGGATCCAGCACCCGGACCTGGGAGGAGACATCGTGCAGCAGGTTCAGCAGCAGGTAGTTCTTCGTCCAGCTCCAGGACTGCAGCGAGGTTGCCGCATCCGGCGCGAACAGCACCTCCACCTGGCGGTTGCCGTCCAAGAACGCCTCCAGATCCGCGGCCAACAGCGAGCCCGCGGGGTGGACAGAACCGCCGATTTCCCAGTCGCCCTGCGGCCTCATCAGCAGCCACTGGCGGTGCAGGTCCACGTTCACGTCGGTGGGCACGTCGATGGGCAACCATTCCGCGTCCCGCCGCAGGTAGGTGCGGTAGTTGAAGAAGTCGATCACGTCCACGGCGACGTCGCGTTCAAAGCCGGGCGTGGAATCGTGCCCAACCTGGGCCAGCATGTGGTCCTCGGGGACGTCGAAGTATTCCTGGGCCTCCGCCGGATCCTGGCCGCGGAGCAGGATGCGGCTGGTCCGCGGGTAGGAAGACGTGGTTAGCGAGCCCGGGCCGAAGTCGGTGCCCAGCAGAATCCGGTCCGGGTCCAGCCAGGAAACGTAGGCCTTGGCCACGGGGATGTCGAAGCCTCCGGCCACGAAGGCCCGGTCCTCGACGTCAAACTCCCGCAGCCGCACTGCATCGCCGCCATCGGGCGACAACCGCAGCATCGCCCGCCGGTAGCTGACGCCGTCGGCCGGCCGCAGGAAGGCGGAACCGGCGTACACCCACTCGATGCCCTCGGCCGCGGCCAGCGCGTCCACGTCCAGCAGGACCTCCCACTCGGGGGAATCCGTCAGGTAGCTTTCCCACGTCGTCCGCCGGAGCAGGCCGCGGGGGTGCGCCTGGTCGCGCCAGAAGTTGTAGTAGAAGGGGCCGCGCTTGGTGACGGCAGGAATCCGGTCCTCCGCGTCGAGGACCTGCAGGATGCCGGCCTCCATCACGCTGAACTGCGCGTCCACCAGTTTGTCCTCGGTGCGCCGGTTCTGGTCCTTCACCCATTCCAGCGGCTTGTCGCCATAGATCTCTTCCAGCCAGATGAGGTCGTCCTGGGGCAAGTGCGTGCTGTGCTGCGCGGAGTCCTGAGCCATGCACCCATCCTAGGCATCCTGCTGGCGGACAGGATGCGCCACATTGTCCTCCCACCAGTAAGCAAAGCTGGCGCTGCTTCCGTCCGCTGGCCCGGGAACACCGGGGCCACTCGGATCAATCATGAGGACCACTGGCCCTTCCGTGACGAATGTGGCGCCCGCTGTACAAGTGAGCAGGTCGGCCGTCGACTCGCCGTCCGGGCGTCCGGGCGGCAGCCCGTAGGCTAGAAAGCATGGACAATCCGGGTATCTATCGTGTGGCCATCGTGGGCGCTGGCCCGCGGGGCACCTCTGTGTTGGAACGAATATTGTCCAACCAGCAGGCACGCGGCGGGGCCCGGCTGCGGATCCATCTGGTGGACCCGTTCCCGCCCGGCCCGGGCCATGTCTGGCAGCCGAACCAATCACGGCTGTTCCTGATGAACACGCCGTGCCTGTTCCCCACGGTGGTACCGGCGCCCGGGACAGAGCTGGTGGGACCCGAACCGGTGGCCGGGATGACCTTCGAAGCCTGGCGCACCGCCGTGGCGGACGGCAACATTCCCGATGTGCCGCCGGCCGACGCGGAGGAGGCGGCAGCGCTGGGGCCCGCCGATTTTCCCAGCCGCGCGCTGTACGGCCGCTACCTGGCATGGACCTTTGCGCACCTGGCCGCCCGGACCGGTGCGGATGCCTCGCTGACCGTTCATGCGGCGGAAGCCACCGATCTGGCACGGCACGACGGCAGGTGGCAGCTGCAATTGGACGACGGCACCACCCTGCCGGCCGACGCGGTGGTGCTGGCCCTGGGCCATGTGCCGGCAGCGCTGAACCCGGAGCAGCAGCAGCTCCAGGATGCGGCCGCGCGGCATGGGCTGAACTATCTGCCGCCGAATGTGCCGGCCGATGTGGACTGGGGCCGGCTTCCGCCCGGGCGCACGGTGCTGGTTCGCGGAATGGGCCTGAACTTTTTCGACCTGATGGTCCAAGTGACCGAAGGCCGCGGCGGACGGTTCCTGCCCGCGACGGACAGCCAGCCGCTGACTTACATTCCGTCGGGGAAAGAACCGCGGCTGGTGGCCGGATCCCGGCGCGGCACCCCCTACCGGGCCAAGGCCAGCATCAACAGCTACATTCCGGCCGGCGTGCAGCTGCAGCACTTCACCACACACACGGCCCGCCTGTTCGCCGAAGCCGGCGTGCAGCCGGGCTTCGACCACGATCTGTGGCCCATGCTGCACCGCGACGTCTATTGGACCTATTACTCCACCCTGGCGCGGGTACAACCGGAATGCCTCAAGGTGCCACCGCAGGAACTGCTGGCCGGGCTGGACCACCTGCTGGCGGAGAAATGGGAGCCAGGAAACCGCACGCTGCTGACACGGGTCCGGAGCTACCTGGCCGAGCGGGTCAGCGAAGACAAGTTGCTGGACGTAGAGGCCCTGGCCAAACCCTTCAGCGGGCGGAAGTTTGGGTCCGCGGCCGAGTACCAGCAGGCGGTGCTGGACTATCTGGACGCGGACGCGGAGAGCTCGGCGCGAGGTACCGATGATCCGCTCAAGATGGCGGTTGGGGCCCTGAACGCCGGCCGCTCGCTGCTCAAGAAGATCGTGGCCGACGGCGGCATCACCGAAGAATCATGGCTGGCCGAGCTGCGCGGCTGGTTCGAACCGCTGGTCGAGGGACTGGCCAGCGGGCCGCCGGTGCTGCGCATCGAGCAGTTGGCTGCCCTGGCGCGGGCCGGCGTTGTGCAGTTTGCGGGCCCCGAGCCGGTCTACCAAGTGGATCCGGAGACCGGTCGCTTCCGGGTCACTTCGCCATGGGTCGACGGCGCCGATTACAGCGCCGCATACCTGGTGGAGGCGATGATGCCGGCCAACCGGGTGGCCCATAGCCGGTCGCCGCTGCTGCGCCGGATGTTCGAGGACGGCCTGGCCCGGCCCAAGCTGATGATCGGGCCGAACGGAGCGCCGGTGACCGGCTCCGGGCTGGATGTCACGCAGCCGCCGTACCGTCCGCTGGACCGGAACGGGCAGCCGGTGCAGGACCTGTACGTCATCGGGTTGCAACTGTCCGCGGTGCAGTGGGGCACCTCGGTAGCCGCCGAAGCCGGGGCTTCCGGCGAGACCGGCGGCCGGACGTTGCAGGATGCCGACCGGATAGCCCGTGCCGTCCTGGACGCCGCGGACCACAGAAGCCTGGCGGGCGCCGCGCAGGCGGGCACCGCCGTCGTCGTCGGCAGCAAGAGCCAAGCCGGCTGACGCCAGCAGCACGAGCCAAGCCGGCTGACGCCGGCAGCGGAGCGAACGAACGGGCCCTCCCCACACTGAGAAGTTCAGCGTGGGGAGGGCCCGTTCGTCGCCGAGCTGGCTAGCGCTTACCGCCGCCGTTGCCGCGATCCTTGTCCATGTCCAGGCCCACGATGATCGGATCGTGGTCACTGGCCCGGTAGGGATCCGGAGCGTAGAAATTGGTGGCGTTGTAGTTGTACCGGCTGTATTCCAGCGCGATCGATTCCACCGAGTTGATGTTCCAGATATCGGCGCCCTTGACCTTCGCGTCCGCTGCGGGCGAGGCGAAGATGTAATCCAACGAGCCAACCATGCCGTCGAAGCTGTAGCTGTGCTCACCGGTCTTGGCGCCCTGGTCCACGTACCCGGCCTCGGTGAGGACCTTGATCGGGTCCTCCTGTGCGTAGGAGTTGAAGTCGCCGGTCAGCAACACCTTGTCCGTACGGAACTTCTCCTGCATCTGCTTCGCGAAGCCCACCAGCGAATGCGCCTGTGCGGTGCGGGCTGCATTCCAGGCGCCCTGGCCGTGGTCGGCATTCTCGCCCGAACTCGGGCCGGAGCCCTTGGACTTGAAGTGGTTGGCGATCACCACGAAGGTATCCGACGGGCCGTTCTTGGCCTTGAACGCCTGGGCCAGCGGCTTGCGCGCGTTGGCGAAGGCTTCGGTGTCGTTGTGAATCACCGACTCCTGGACCGTCTTCACCTCGTCCTTCTTGTAGATGAAGGCCGTGCGGATGAAGTCTTCGTCCGCCAAGGCCGGCAGTTCCTCCGGAGACCGGACGTAGTCCCAGCCGCCGTGCTGCGGCCCCTTGCCGGAATGTTTGCCGTTGTGGCGGGTGTCGCCCAGATCCGCGTTCAGGGCCTTGGTCAGTGCGGCCAGGGCAGCGTCGCGGTCCTTGCCGAACTGGGCGGAGTTCTCAATTTCCTCCAGTGCAACAATGTCCGCGTCCAGAGCGTTGATGGCCGCAACGATCTTGGCCTGCTGGCGTTCCAGGTTCTCCGCGTCCCAGGCGCCGCGGGCATCGCAGTTGCGGGCCGTGATCGGGTTGCCGTCGCGGTCCGTGAACGCACCGCACCCCGCCACCTGGTCACCGGTGGTGCTGAAATAGTTCAGCACGTTGAACGAGGCCAGTTTTACCCCGTCCACCTGCTCCGGAGCATCGGTGCGGGTGTTCTGGAACGACGCCGGCTGGACGCTTTCCGCGTTGTCCACCGTCAGGTGGCCCAGCGGCTGGAAGCGCCAGAGATCGAAACGGTAGTCCAGCACCACGTTGGTGTCGAACGTGGCTGGGGAGCCCACCCGCACCGGATTTTCGGTGGACAGGTAGGGCAGCGGGATGTCCTTGTTGGCATCCGCGCCCAGGTAGTTGACGCTCGAGCCGTCGTCCAGCGTGACGGCCAAAGCGGCGTTCTTCTCCGTTTCTGCCCAGAACTCGTCCGAGCCGTAGGCTCCGACGGAGGTGGGTTGCACCAGCGCGGCGTCTCCGGCGGCAAGGCCGATCTCGCCGTACTGGTTCAGGGAGAAGTTGTCGGTGACGGTGAAGCCGCCCTGCGGGCTGAGCAGCATGCCCTCGAACTGCTCGCGCTCCGCCTCCGTGGCCGGCCAGCCGATGGTTGCTGCCTTCGGCGCTTCCGCGGCTTCCGTCAGGACGGTCAGTCCCTCGGTGCCGACGGTGATCTCGGTCAGGCCGTGGAACTCGCTGACCTTGCCGGTGACCTCCACGAAGTCGCCGGTTTCCACGTCACCGACGGTCTCGGGGGAGTAGACGAACACGGCGTCCGAGGCGGTCCGGTCGGTGGTGTTGGTGTCGCCGCCGGTGCCTTCGGTCTGCAGGTAGTAGCCGTCGAAACCGCCGGTGGCGTAGGCCGCAGTCACCACGCCGCGGGTGGTCACGGTCTTGCCAGCCAGCGGGCTCTCCGTGCCGGTGCCCTGGATTTCAGCGATCGTCGCTGCTGCCGGCTCGGGATCACCGCCGCCGTTGTCCTCGCCGGAACCCTGCGGGGAGATGTCTTCACTGAGGCTGAAGTCCGCCGCGTTGTTGTTGGTGTCGGTCCCGTCGGCGCGGTTCATCGACCGGACATCCGTGTTGCTCCTCGGCGACTGGGCCGCTTCGGTCTCGAACGTGTTCGAGGTGCCGTAGCCCAGCAGGTCCACCACATTGCTGCGGTCGACCACCGAACCGGTGCCCAGATCCGCCACCGCGCCGGCCTGGTTGGCCAGCAGCAGGGTGCCGTTGGTTCCGGACGGCGACAAGGTGGTCACCAGATCCGGTTCCGGCAGCTTTTCGCCGCTGCCGCCGTTGGAGTTTGCCTGCACCAGGTAGTAGCCGCCGGCCTCAATGCTGCCGGACAGTGCTGCCACACCGGTGGGGTTTCCGGTCCCGCCTGCCGAGCGGTACTGCAGCGACCAGCCGTCCAAGCTGACCTCCGCGTCGGTGGGGTTGTACAGCTCGATGAACTTGTTCTGGAAGGCGGCTCCGGCGCTGCCGCCGGAGAGGTAGGCCTCGTTGATCACCACATGGTCGCCGCTGCTGCCACCGGCCTTGGTGGCGGACGGCAGCCGGACGGTGGTCCCGGAGGGGGTGGCCTTGAGTTCGAAGCGGCCGCCGTCCAGCGCGGCAGGCGCGGTGAACTCGATGGAGGCACCGCCGTCGGCCACCGGGAAGCTGCCCAGTTCCGTGCTGGTGCCGGCCGCGTCAACGTAGGACAGCGCCACTTCCATGTTCACCGGGGCGCCCAGCGAGGTCAGATCCAGTTTGGTTAGCTGCACGCTGACCTGCTGGCCCGGGCTGACTGATTCCGGTGCCCCGGCCACCTGCACGGTGCGACGGGCGAAGTCCGGCGAGAGCGGGCTGTTGTCCTGGATGTAGGCGATCCAAGCGTCGCGGTCCACCAGGCCCGAGTCGCGGGTGTCCGTGCCTTCGGTGAAGACATGGAAGTTGTCGCCGCCCTGGGCCAGGAAGCTGAAGGTGCCCACCCGGTAGCCGCGCTCCGGGTCCAGCGGTTCGCCGTTGACCCAGACGCCGGTGATGCGCTCACCTTCGGGCAGTGCCGGGTCGTAGGTGTAGTTGACGTTCTTGCTGAGGCCCAGCTGCAGGTAGGCGCGGCTGGGCACCTCACCGGCGGCGGTGCGCTGCCATTGCTGCTCCAGCATGGTCTTCACCTGGGCGCCGGTCAGCGTGGTGGTCCACAGGTTGTTCAGGAAGGGCAGTACTCCGTTGGCCTCGGCGTAGGTGACCGTGCCGTCCGGCGCGTAGTAGAGCTCGTTGCGCAGCCCGCCAGGGTTCACCACACCGATCTCTGCGCCGCCGCGGTCGGCGGAGGCGAGGGAAGCCAGCAGCGAATCGGCCACCAGATTGCCCAGCGTCGACTCAGAGCCGCGGTCGTCGCGGTCCGGCTCCGTATCCGCGTCCGGACCGTCGGGCAGGAAAGCGGTGGTGATGTCGCCGGTCACCGAGCCGACCGGCTGGGCGCCGACTTCCTCGGCGTTTTCCAGTGCGGCCTGGACAATCGAGGACACTTCGGCCACCCGCGGATAAGCGGATACCAGCTCGCCGTCGGCGGTGCCGGTGCGGGGGACGACGGCGGCGGTGTGCGCCAGCACCTCGTCGGTCGCGGCGTCGTAGCTCAGCTGCACCTGGCCGATGTTCGCGCCGTAGGAACCGGTCTGCACCACTGGCCGCGTTTTGTCGTCCGCACCCGGAACCGGGGCGTCGAAGCTGTAGGCCTGGTGGGTGTGGCCGTTGAAAATGACGTCCACATCAGCACTGGTCTCGTTCACGATCCGGCTGAACACCGCGCTCGCAGCCATCGCGCCGGCCAGATCCGTGTTCGTGTTCGCGCCTTCGTGGTAGGAGGCCATGATGACGTCGGCTTCGTCGCCGGTGCCGTCGGTCAGCTCGGCCGCCACCCGGTTGACGGCGTCCACCGGGTCGCCGAACTCCACGTCGGCGATCCCGCCCGGGGACACCAGCGAGGCGGTCTCCTCGGTGACCACGCCGACCACGCCGACGGTCACACCGTTGACCGGGACCAGTTCGTACTCGGGCAGGGCCGGTTCGGTAGTACCGGCCCGGTACACGTTGGCGCCCAGCTGGCGGTACTTGGACGCGGGGGCCACACGGTCCGTCAGGTCCTCGAAACCGCGGTCGAACTCGTGGTTGCCCACCGCCGTCGTCGCCAGTTCGAGGGCGTTGAGCACATCGATGGTCGGCTGGTCCTGCAGCGTGGAAGACGCGAAGACCGAGGCCCCAATGTTGTCTCCGGCCGAGGTGAACACTGTTCCCTCCGGGTTCTGCACCCGAAGCTGTTCCACGGTGCCGGCGAACTTGACCGTGTTCGCGTCGATCCGTCCGTGGAAGTCGTTGATGCTCAGCAGGTTGAGTTCGACCGGATCGGCCGCATGCGCGGGTAACGCCGCGAATGGCGCCGCTACCAGGCCTGCCGTCAGGACCGCAGCCAGCGCGGTCTTCGGTGATGAAGTAGCCATTTGGCCCTATCTCTCAAGGTGGAAGTGATGATCCGCGCACCCAGGGAACGGCTGCGGCACGGCTGCACGGTGCAAGCACCGCTCCCCAGTTCAGCTGGCTGGGATGAACGGGAGGTTACCCGAGGGCCAGATGTAGCGGAATACTTCTATGAAAGAACAGCTTCAAAGAGGGTGAAACGTTCGCCAAGTCTTGACAGAAAGGGCTGAACCCGTTGAAAGAGCCAGACTCGGTTTAGAGGCTTCCGGCGGGCGACATCCGGCCGGCCGCCGGGACTCGGCTCAGCGGCGGCTGTCCTTGAGCGTGCCGGTGGTCGGCTCATCCTTGTCGCCCACCAGGCAGAGCAGTTCCCGGTCCTGCTCGCCGCTCCAGCTTTCCTCGGTGGGGTTCAGGTGGATCAACTCCAGCTCGGAGTCGTCGTAGGGAACGCCGGCGAAAGCCTTGAACTCGGCCACGCAGAATTCTTCGGCCTTGGCCGCCACTACCTCGTCGCCGGGATAGTCTCCGTCCGGCAGGTTGCTGGACGCGAACGCCTCCAGTTCGTGGGGCTGATCGCACGGCACGAACTCCACCTCGGTGAGGCGCTCGGCACGCGGGTTGTTCAGGCAGTCGCCCACCTTGATGGCGTAGGCGCCGGCGGAAGCGGCTTCGGTGACGGCTCCGGATTCATCCCGCGGCGGTTCCTGCGGGCCGCCCAACCCGCAACCGCTCAGCGCTGCCAAGAGGACGACGACGGCGGACGCCGTGAGTGGGCGGCGGACGGGTGCGGACTGGCTGGGCACGGGGTTCTCCTCGGGGCTTTGATGCAACGGCTCCTAGCCGAGGTTATACCGGCGGCGCGGAGGAGGCAGAATGCTTCACTCCGGCCGGACGCCCCGGTGCCGCCGCCTTCTCGCCTCGGTGCAGCCGCCTTCTGCCGTGGAAAAGCAGCAGGTGCCGCCGCCTTCCCCCGTGGAAAAGCAGCAGGTGCCCGGGCCGGACGGCCAAGACACCTGCTGCTGAAGCGGAAGGTATGGGATTTGAACCCATGAGACGGGGTTACCGCCTACTGGTTTTCAAGACCAGCTCCTTCGGCCGCTCGGACAACCTTCCTCACCTTGTAGTCTGACACGGAGGGGTGTACCCGGGCAAAGCGCGTACGCTCACGGTTTCCGTGTCCGGAGCAGGCGAAGGGAGGCTGGCATGAAAGCGGTTTTTTACGAGGGAGCAGGCGGCCCCGAGGTCTTGAGGCTGCGGGAGGCCGAAGCCCCGCAGCCGGCGGAGGGCGAAGTAGTCATCGATGTGGCAGCGGCCGGGGTGAACCGCGCCGATGTCCAGCAGCGCATTGGCGTCTACCCGCCGCCGCCCGGCGCATCCGAGATTCCCGGCCTGGAGGTGTCCGGACGCGTGTCCGCGGTCGGTGCCGGAGTCACCGCGCTGCGGGTCGGCGACGAGGTGTGCGCCCTGCTGGCCGGGGGAGGGTACGCCGAACAGGTGGCGGTCCCTGCGGGCCAGGTGCTGCCGGTGCCCCAAGGCGTGGACCTGGTGACGGCGGCGGCGCTGCCGGAAGTGGCCGCGACGGTCTTCTCCAATCTGTTCATGACCGCCGGCGTGCAGGCCGGTGAAACCGTCCTGATCCACGGCGGGGCCGGCGGTATCGGCACCATGGCCGTCCAGTTGGTCGATGCTTTCGGAGCCGTCCCGGCGGTGACGGCGGGCAGTCAGGAAAAGCTCGACGTCGCACGTGGCCTCGGTGCCGAGGTGCTGATCAACTACCGCGAGGAAGACTTCGTGGAGCGGATCAAAGAGGCTACCGGCGGCCGCGGCGCGGACGTCATCCTGGATGTAGTGGGTGCCAAATACTTGCAGCGGAACGTGGATGCCCTCGCCACCTCCGGCCGACTGGTCGTGATCGGCCTGCAGGGCGGAGCCAAAGCCGAGCTAAACCTGGGCCAGTTGATGGCCAAACGAGGCGCGGTCATCGGAACCACGCTGCGGGCCCGCCCAACGGAGGAAAAAGCCGCCATCATGCGCGCGGTTGCCGAGCATGTGTGGCCGCTGGTGGTCTCCGGGGACGTCACGCCACAGGTGCACCGGACCTTTGCTCTGGCGGACGCTGCCGCGGCCCACGAGTACTTCGATTCGGGCGCCCACACCGGCAAGATCCTGCTCACCACCGGCTGAAACGGGCGGCTCCGTTCCCTGTAGACGGCGGCGCTGCTACGGTGCATCGTTAATAGCATCGGCGTTCCACGAAGGGGGAGCATGATGAGTGAGAAACCCACCGGAGCCCTGTCCGGGCAGTCCGGAAAGGACCCGGACTCCGACCTGCTGGTGCAGGACCCGAACCTTCCGCCGGTTGCCTTGGATCCGGCCGCTGAGGCCGAGCAATCGAAGTGGACTCCCACCAAGATCGTCATCTGGGTCGCCATTGCGCTGCTGGGCGCCGTGAGCTGGAGTTTCCTTGCGTTCTCCCGGGGTGAAACGATCAACGCGATCTGGTTCGTTTTCGCCGCGGTGTGCTCGTATTTCATTGCCTACCGCTTCTATTCCAAGTTCATCGAGAACAAGCTCACCCGTCCCAACGACCGTCGCGCAACGCCGGCCGAGTACAAGGCCGACGGCAAGGATTATGTGGTCACGGACCGGCGCGTGCTCTATGGCCACCACTTCGCCGCCATCGCCGGAGCCGGTCCGCTTGTCGGGCCCATCCTGGCTGCGCAGATGGGCTATCTGCCCGGCACCCTGTGGATCATCATCGGCGTCATCCTGGCCGGCGCCGTGCAGGACTACCTGGTGCTGTTCTTCTCGATGCGCCGCGGCGGCCGCTCCCTCGGTCAGATGGCCCGCGAGGAACTCGGCGTGGTCGGCGGCACCGCCGCTCTAATTGCCACCCTGACGATCATGATCATCATTGTGGCGATCCTCGCCCTGGTGGTCGTGAACGCCCTGGGCGAGTCGCCTTGGGGCGTCTTCTCGGTCTCGATGACCATTCCGATCGCCATCTTCATGGGCGTCTACCTGCGCTTCCTGCGGCCGGGCAAGGTCAGCGAAGTCAGCGTCATCGGCTTCGTGTTGCTGATCGCCGCCATCATCGGCGGCGGCGCAATCGCCGAAACGGGGTGGGGCGCAGCAATCTTCACGCTGGACCGGACCACCATCGCCTGGGGCATCATCATCTACGGCTTCATCGCCGCGGTGCTGCCGGTCTGGCTGTTGCTTGCTCCGCGGGATTATCTCTCCACTTTCATGAAGATCGGCACCATCCTGATGCTGGCCCTGGCCATCGTGCTGGTCCGGCCGGAGATCAACGTCCCGGCGTTCAGTGAGTTCGCCGGCCGTTCCGACGGGCCCGTGGTCCCGGGATCGCTGTTCCCCTTCCTGTTCGTCACCATCGCGTGCGGCGCGATCTCAGGGTTCCACGCCCTGATTTCGTCCGGCACCACGCCCAAAATGCTGCATAAAGAGAAGCAGACGCGCATCATCGGGTACGGCGGCATGTTGATGGAGTCGTTCGTGGCGATCATGGCGCTGGTCGCGGCCATCTCAATCGACCGCGGCATCTACTTCGCGATGAACTCGTCCGCGGCGGCGACCGGCGGCACGGTGGAAGGCGCGGTAGCCTTCGTCAACGGCCTCGGTTTGGCCAACGTGAACCTGACGCCTGACATGCTCACGGAACTGGCCCGCAACGTCGGCGAGGAGTCAGTGGTCTCGCGGACCGGCGGCGCCCCGACCCTCGCCGTCGGCCTCTCGCACATCATGCAGGGGCTCATCGGCGGCGTCGGGATGATGGGCTTCTGGTACCACTTCGCCATCATGTTCGAGGCGCTGTTCATCCTCACCGCTGTTGACGCCGGAACCCGGGTGGCCCGGTTCATGCTGCAGGACACCATCGGCAACGTCCTGCCGAAGTTCAAGAACATGTCCTGGCGACCCGGCGTCTGGATCTGCACCGCCATCATGGTGGCCGGCTGGGGGTACATACTGATCCTGGGCGTGACCGATCCATTGGGCGGCATTAATACGTTCTTCCCGCTCTTCGGCATCGCCAACCAACTGCTGGCTGCCATCGCGCTCGCAGTCTGCCTGGCCATCGCGGCCAAGCGCGGGGCGTTCAAGTACCTGTGGATCATCGGGTTGCCGCTGGCGTTCGTGACCTTGATCACCGTCTGGGCCTCGATCCTGAAGATCTTCAGCCCGGACGTCAAGGTGGGCTACTGGGCCAACAACATCGCCAACCGCGAAGCCCTGGCCGCCGGCCAGACCAGCTTGGGGAACGCCAAAACGGTGGAGGAAATGGAGGCAGTGGTCCGCAACACCGCGGTGCAGGGCACGCTGTCCATTGTCTTCGTGGTCCTGACCATCATCGTCATCGCCACCGCCTTGGCCGCCGCCTATAAGTCCTGGCGGCTGGGCGGGGAACCGTCGCACGAGGACCCGGCGATCGTCTCCGGCACCTACGCGCCGGCGGGCCTCTTGGCCACCCGGCCGGAGAGGGATCTGGAGAAGCAGTGGAACGCACTGCCCGCAGAAATCAGACGGGAACACAATGTCGAGCATTAACTGGCCCCAAGCGCGGCGCGGCTGGCGGAGCTTCGCCTGGTACTTCAAGGGGGTGATGGGCGAGCACGCCTACCAGGACTACCTGGAACACCACCGGCGGACACACCCGGGCACGGAACCGATGAGCGAACGCGAATTCTGGCGGGACAAGACGGACCGGCAGGAAAACAACCCGCAGGGCCGCTGCTGCTGACGCGCCAAGCACGACGGCGGTGCCCGCACCTGAGCGTTGACCAACGTTTCGGTGCGGGCACCGTTGTGTCCCGGAACAGCCCGGATCTGGTCTGCGCCGGCTGGCTGTCTCTGGCAAGATAAAAACATGAGCGAAGAGCAGACGCCGCAGCCCGAAGAACCGGTCATCGTCGGCGCACTGTCCGGCCGGAGCCCGGAAGACGGCGAGCCGCAGCCCGAGGAAGCCGGCACCGACGCTCCGCGGGGCGGCCGCGGCGGCTCAAAACTCGCAGACTTGGTTGACGAACCGGCCAAGGTGATGCGGATCGGCACCATGGTCCGGCAACTGCTGGAGGAAGTGCGCAGCGCCCCGCTCGATGACGCGGCCCGCACCCGCTTGGCCGAGATCCATGAGCGGTCCGTCAAGGAACTTGAGGATGGGCTGGCGCCGGAGCTGGTCGAGGAACTCCACCGCATCAATCTGCCGTTCACCGATGACTCCACGCCCTCGGACGCCGAGCTGCGCATTGCCCAGGCACAGCTGGTCGGCTGGCTCGAAGGCCTGTTCCACGGCATCCAGACCGCGATCGCCGCCCAGCAGGCGATTAACCAGCAAATGGCGGCGCGGATGCAGATGCGCCAGCTGCCGCCGGGCACCATGATCGCACCGGGCGTCGTGATTGGCGACGACGGCGAACCCCGCCGCGCGCCCGGAGCGGAGGGGGAGAACGCCGGCCAAAGCGGCGAACGCCACCTCGGTCCCGGGCAGTACCTCTAGCTCCGTGGCGCTCTTCGGCGCTGCCCGGCAGGCCCGCCGGGACGACAAGGACCTCGGCAAAGGTATCTGGCGCCGTGCGCATGACCGTTTCCGCCGCGCCCTGGAGCGCTACCACCAGATCCTCGAGGGCGTGCAGGACGACGCTCTCTATGGCGAGCTGCTGCCGATTGCCAACCAAATGGCCGGGCTGCTGCCCCGGGTGCGCAACTGCTGTGTGGCAGCGCAATCCATGCATCCCACGGACGGGTTGGACATCCCGGGCGGCCCCTTGGCGGAAGTCCACCGGAGCCTGTCCAGAGCCGGCAACTCGCTGGCCGCCACTGCACAGGCGGCAGCCATGGCCAGGCTCGGCGGCGCGCAGGGCTATGACGTCGGGGTCGAAAACGTGCGCCGGCACGCCGCCGTCGTCCTAACGGACCTGGCCGAAGCCGAGCGGCTGCTAACCAGCCAGGAGCGCGGAGGCGCAGGGCAGCGCTAACCGGCCTCAGCCCATCAGCACCATGGCCTGCTGGATCCGGACGTGCCATCATGTTGGCAATCAGGTGCCAGTGTGGACGGCCCGGTTCCGGGCGGAATGGACGCGCGCTCATGACCTACATCAACAATCTCGACGATGTGGGAGACGGGGATCTTGCCGCGGTCGGCGGCAAGGGCGTGGGCCTGGGCGGCCTGCGTCGGGCCGGCGTCCCCGTGCCTGACGGATTTGTGTTGACCACCGAGGCCTACATGGCATTTGTGGACGCCAACCACCTGGCGGCGCGCATCCGGGAACTGGCCATGCTGGGTCCGCAGGCGGCGATGCCGGACTACCAGCGGGCCTCGGAACAGATCCGGACCCTGTTCACCAGCGGGACCATGCCGGCGGAGGTCGCCGCTGAACTCGATGCCGCCTACCAGAGCCTCGGTGACGGGGGCGCCACGGTGGCAGTGCGTTCCTCCGCCACCGCCGAGGACCTCGTTACGGCCAGCTTTGCCGGACAACAGGACAGCTATCTGAATGTGCACGGGACGGAGGGCTTGGCCGCGGCCGTGACCGGCTGCTGGGCTTCGCTCTGGACCGCCCGGGCCATGTCCTACCGGGCGCGCGAAGGCATCGGACCCGAATCGGTGCGGCTGGCGGTGGTGGTCCAGCGGATGGTCGGCGCAGATGCAGCCGGGGTGATGTTTAC
The DNA here is from genome assembly GCF_047607445.1 of Arthrobacter sulfonylureivorans. Taxonomy (GTDB): domain Bacteria; phylum Actinomycetota; class Actinomycetes; order Actinomycetales; family Micrococcaceae; genus Crystallibacter; species Crystallibacter sulfonylureivorans_A. The sequence continues at coordinate 28,784 of NZ_JBLKRT010000019.1, read as the reverse complement.
CGCCAATCCGGCCAACGGGCGCCGCGACCAGATCGTGGTCAGCGCAGCCTGGGGGCTGGGCGAATCCGTGGTCAGCGGAACGGTCACCCCGGACAACATCGTCGTCGACGCGGAGTCGGGCCAGGTGATCTCGCGTCGGACGGCGGACAAGGACACCATGACCGTCTACGCGGAGCGGGGCTCCCGGGAGCAACCGGTGCCGCAGGAGCGTCGCCGCCAGCCGGTATTGGACGATCGGGACGCGGCGGCACTGGCCGGTTACGGAGCACACATTGCGGAGCACTTCGCGGCGCCGCAGGACATCGAGTGGGCACGAACCGGTGACGGGTTCTTCTTCCTGCAATCCCGGCCCATCACGGCGCTGCCGGAGCCGGCGGCCGAGCCTCCGGATAGCTGGACTGTGCCCTACCGGAACGGGCTCTACTTCCGCGCCAGCATCGTAGAACAGTTGCCGGACCCGCTCTCGCCGCTGTTCGCCGACATGATTGACGGCTCGGTGTCCCGGTCGCTGAGCGCGCTGATGGCCGAGGTCTTGGGAAGCAACACCATCCGGGAGACCGACGTAGGACTGACCACCGTCAACGGCTACGCCTACTATTTCTACCGGAACTGGGCGATGGTCCGGTTGATGGCCAGGACGCTGCCCGCCGTCGGGGCGCTGGTCCGCGGCAAGGAACATCTGGGCATCACCGGGTGGCGGGAATTCTCCCACCCGCGCTACGAGCAGGTTGTGGCGGACTGGTCAGCGAAGCCGATACCGGAGCTTTCCGGCGAGGAACTGCTGGAGGGCGTGCAGTCGCTGCTGGATGCCTGCACCGTCTACTACACGGCGGTACAGTCCGTGATCCCGACCGCCGCGACCAGCGAACTCTCCTTCCGGGCGTTTTACAGTAAGGTTGTCCGCCGCAAGGAAGATCCCCCTGCAGTGACCTTCCTGCTGGGCTTCGACAGCGAACCCATCCGGGCCGAGAAGTCCCTCTACGACCTCGCAGCTTGGGCCCGCGGGGTGCCGGGACTGGCCCCGGAACTCCTCGGTGCACCGGCAACAGCACTGGCCGACGCGCAGCGCACCGGGTCCGCTCCTGCCGGTTTCGACGATGCACTGTGGCGGCAATGGCAGCCACGGTTCCAAGCCCACCTCGACCGGTTTGGCCATGCGGTCTACAACCTCGACTTCGTTCATCCGGTGCCGGCCGACGATCCTTCACCGCTGCTAGAAACGGTGAAGTTCTACCTGCGCGGACAGGGCCAGGACCCGTATGAGCGGCAGAGAATGTCGGCCGCCCGCAGGGAGGACCACACCACCCGCATTGCCGCCCGGCTGGGACGGACCCGCCGGGCCGCCGCCTTCTTCCGGCTGCTGCGCTGGGCGCAGAAGGCCGCGCCCATCCGCGAGGACGCTCTGGCCGACGTCGGCCTGGCCTGGCCGCTGATCCGCCGGATGCTGCTGGAGCTAGGACAACGGCTCGCCGACGCGGCTGTGATTGCAGAGCCCGCCGACGTCTTCTGGCTGCGTCATCGGGAGCTGGTTAGTGCCGTCGACTTCGGCCTCGCCGCACCGCGGACCCGGGAAGTCGGGAAAGACCGGGGCGTTCCGGAGCCTCCCGCCACGCCTCCGGTGGCCATTACCGGAGCGGACCGCCCGGTCCGGGCCGACGCCGTGGAGAACCGCAAGATGCTGTGGCGGGGCCAGCTCAAGGCAGCCGCTCCGCAAATGCTGCCGGAGAGCAGGCTGATGGACCGGGCCTTCGGGTCAATGATGCCCGCACGTACCCAGCAGACCAGCGGCACCATCAAAGGGATCGGGGCCAGTCCCGGCAGGGTCAGCGCTTCCGCACAGGTCCTCGAGGGGCCGGAGGACTTCGCCCGGATGACGCCCGGAGACGTCCTGGTTGCCCGCATCACCACGCCGGCTTGGACGCCGCTGTTCGCGATGGCCTCGGCCGTGGTCACCGATGTCGGCGGCCCCTTGAGCCACAGCTCCATCGTGGCGCGGGAGTACGGCATTCCCGCCGTGCTCGGCACGGGCGTGGCCACCCAACGCATCGCCAGCGGCGAGCCGATCCACGTCGACGGCGATGCCGGCACCGTCACGATCGAGCACCCGGCCGCTACCTAGGCCCGGCCGCTTTAGCGGTGCAGTTCCAACGGCTGCTGCAGGTGCTGGAAGGTCTCCACGATGAGCTCGACGCTCAGCGCTTCAGGAACGTCCGGGTCGCCGGCCTCGAACTCGGCCAGCTCGACGCCGCGGATGCTCTCAGTGGGCAGTGCCGCGAAGATCGCCGCGACCTGGCCGGGCAGCAGTCCGGAAGGAATCTTGTAGGCGGCGGGAATGTAGCCGGGCTCGAGCACATCCCAGTCCACATGGATCCAGACGGGGCGGCCGGCCACCAGCTCCTGCACGGCCCCCGGGGTGGCCTGGTCCGGCGACAGGATGGTCACCCCGGCGTGCTGGAGCAGTGCCAGCTCGGCGGAGTCGATATCCCGTGCTCCGACCAGGATCACCTTCCGCGGGTCCACGGAGCCGCCGTGGCCGCTGTCCCACAGTCCGCAGGCGCCCGCCAACGCCATTCCTCCCAGGTAGCCGGACTCGGTGGTGTCCGGGGTATTGAAGTCGCCGTGGGCATCGATCCACAGGAACACGGCGTCCGGGAGCCGTTCCGCGGCCACGGGCAAGGTGGCCAGGCTGGCCGCGCAGGTGTTGGTGACCAACAGCGGCACCCCGGCCGCATCCAAGGTTGAGCTGACAGCGGCGGCGAGTGCGCGCAGGGTGTCCGCTGCCTGGTCAAGGGCCGGCCGCCAGTCGTCCTGGGCCGCCGGCGAGGGTTGACCCACAATGGTCGGCTCGACCGACAGGTGCTCGGCCAAGGCGTGTCCGGCCTTCCGCGCCCCGACGAGGGCGCCGTCGGTACGATCGGCGACCCTGCCTTGATTGATGATCAGGCGGTAGTCCAAGATTGTCCTTCTTTCTCAACACGGCGTCAGGACCGGCCAGGCAGCGCGGGCTTCTCCATTCTTCCTGAAGCTGTGACGGCCACCGAAACGCTAACGCCTCGGGTCCTGGCCTCACTCGCCGGCGGACGGAGCGTTCGTTCGTCGCATCTCTTGGGCCAGGGCAGGGTTGTGATGCTCCAGCTGGGCGATCACGTTCTGCACCACGCCGGGCTGTTTGTTCTGGCTGAGCTTCGCCCTCGCACCGAAGCGTTCCACGAGCATCCGCAGCCCCACCGTTCCCTTGGAGGTGCGGCGGGTTCGCTCTTCGTCGTCGCTGAGGCGCCGGCCGCCCGGGTGGTGCTGCTCAAAGTGGTCGGTGAGACGGCTGAGCATGTCGTAGTTTTCGTCGTCGCTAAGGATGTCCGGCGTTCCGTACAAGTGCGCGGTGACGTGGTTCCACGTGGGAATCAGATCGCCCGGCGCGTACCAGCTGGGCGAAACGTAGTCATGCGGACCCTGGATGATGACGAGGATTTCGTGGCTGCCAAGCTCGTGCAAAGTGTCGTCGGGGCGGCCAAAGTGGCTGACGATGGTGATCTCTTCCCGGTCTTCTTCGAGCAACACAGGATAGTGCGAGGCAACCAGCCCGTTGCTTGTCCCGGAGACGAAGGTGGCCCAAGGGTTGTTCCGGATCAGGCGCTTCACTTCGGCAGGATCGGTCATCAGGTAGGCGGGGGTATGCCGCATCAGCAAGTTCCTTTCGTGGAGGCACCGAGGCAGGCCAGCGGGCACAGGTGCCTACCGGGCCAGCATCCCACTTTCGCTTGATGGTGTCCCGAGGGAAACAAAATCCCCCTAGGAGCCAGGGGCCTAGGGGGATTGCTGGAGCCCCCTGCCAGAATCGAACTGGCGACCTTTTCATTACGAGTGAAACGCTCTACCGACTGAGCTAAGGAGGCGGGACGCCGCACCGTTGCCGGGCTGAATCCACGAAGAACAACTATATGGGAGCCGTGGCGGGCCGGTCAAAACGGGCCCGCCCGCGGTGGCCTAGGAACAGACCTTGCCTTCGGCAGGCATAGTGCCGTCGGTGAAGTAGCTGTCCACGGCCTCGCGGATGCAGGTGTTCCCGCGCCCGTACGCCGTGTGTCCCTCACCCTCGTAGGTCAGCAGCGTGGCAGACTGCAGCTCCGAGGCCATGGATTCGGCCCACTCGTAGGGAGTGGCCGGATCCCCGGTGGTGCCGACCACCAGGATGGGGGCGGCGCCCTCGGCATGGATCGGGGCGCGTTCGCCCGTTGGTTCGTACGGCCAGTCCCTGCAGTTCGCGCCGCCGAAGGCCAGGTAGCGGCCGATGGTGGGGGAGGCCTGCTCCAGTTCCTTGGCGTCCTGGCGCATGCCGGCCAGATCGCTCACCATCGGGTAGTCCAGGCAGTTGATCGCGGTGAACGCGTCCGTGGTGTTGTTGGTGTAGTGGCCGTCCTGATCGCGTCCGGCGCCGGCGTCAGCCAGCAACAGCATGCTGCTGGGGTCGCCCCGGAACGCGGTGGTCAGGGCCTGGGTCAGGACCGGCCAGCTGGCGTCGTCGTACAGCGGGACCAGCATGCCGGATACGAAGGTGCCGACGGGCACCAGGCGTCCGTCGGGCGCGGTGAGCGGGCTCTCTTCGACGGAGCGGATCAGGTCCCGCAATTGGTCAACGGCGTTGTCCACGCTGCCACTCATCGGGCAGCCGTCGTTGTCCAGACAGTACGCCGCGTAGGCGTGGATGGCGTCCTCGAAAGCGGCTGCCTGGCCCAGCGTGACCTGCTCGTTGCTCAGCGCGGGATCCAGTGCACCGTCGAGCACCATCCGTCCAATCCGTTCCGGGAAGAGCCCGGCATAGGTGGCCCCCAGGAAGGTGCCGTAGGAGAAGCCCAGGTAATTCAGCTTTTCATCGCCGACCACGGCGCGGAGGATGTCCATGTCCTTGGCGGCGCTGACCGTATCCACATGGCCCAGCACCGGTCCGGTTTTCTCGGCGCACTGTGCCGCGAGCCTGGCGGCGTCGTCGATGGCCCGCTCGATATCCGCGTCCGAATCGCGGTTGTAATCCGTCTGCCGGGCCTCGTCCCGTTCGGCGTCGGTCTGGCAGGTCACCGGCGCGGAGCGCTGTACGCCGCGCGGGTCGAAGCCCACCAGATCGTATTCGCTGCGGAGCTGCTCGGAGAACATCGTCTGCAGGCCGTCCCGCAGCAGGTCGTAGCCGGAGGCTCCGGGACCGCCCGGGTTGACCAGGATGGACCCCTGGGCGGAACCGCCGGCGTCGCTGCGGATCGCCGCGATCTTGATTTTCTCGCCGCCAACATCCGCGTAGTCCAGCGGCACCTCAATGTCGGCGCACTCCAGGCCGTTCTCGCACTGCTTCCAATCAACGTCCTGGGTGTAGAACGGCACCAGCTCTTCGGCCACACCGTCGGTCACCTTGGCCGGGTCGGCCGGCTCACGCGGCTGTTCGGGCGCGATGACCGAACAACCCGTACCCAGCAGAAGTACGACGGCGGCCAGCACCGCCGCGGCGGAATGGCGCAGCTGTGATGCGGGACGGCTGGTGCTGGGCATGCGGGCGGCTCCTGGGTAGTGCGCGGGCAAACTCCGAGTGGAGACTCAGAGCAGGCTGACGGCCATGGCTTCCATGGCGAGGACTGGGGCAACGTTGGTCCCCAGGCGCTGCCGGGCCTGGGCGATGGCATCCATTCTGCCCAACGTCTGTTCGGGGGTGGATCGTTCCGCATAGCTGGTGAGGTCCTCGCGCAAGTATTCGTTCACCAACTCGGTGCCGGTCCCCAGTTGCACAGTGAGCACATCGCGGAAGAAGGTGCTCAGGTCGATCAGCACCCGGTCCAGCGAGTCGCTCAGGCTGCGCTTGGCCCGGCGCTTTTGGTCTTCTTCCAGCCGCTTGAGCTGGCTGCGGATGGCCGGCGGCATGGCGCCTTTTTCCGGTGCACCCAGCGCGATCAGCAACGCTTCGCGTTCGGCCTCGTTGCGCTGTTCTGAAGCGGCCGCGGCGTCGGCGTTGGAAATATCCACCAGCTCGCCGGCGGCGGTGACGGCATCGGCCACGCCGCGTAGCCGCAGCGGCAGCCGGACAATCGTGTCGCGCCGGTGCCGCGCGTCCGCGTCGGAGGCCAGACGCCGGGCCACGCCGATGTGGCTTTGCGAGACCCGGGCGGCGAAGCCGGCCAATTCGGGATCGGCGCCGTCCCGGCGGACCAGCAGCGCCGCCACGTCGTCGGCGGGCGGAATGCGCAGGCTGACCGGACGGCAGCGTGAGCGGATGGTGACCAAGACGTCGGCCGGGCTGGGCGTGCAGAGGATCCAGATGGTCCGCGGCGGCGGTTCCTCGATGGCCTTGAGCAGCACGTTGGTGGTGCGTTCGGTCATGCGGTCCGCGTCCTCGATGATGATGACCCGCCAGCGGCCCGACGACGGCTTGTCCTGTGCCTTGCCGACCAGGTCGCGCATCTCCTGAATGGAGAAGGTCACGTTCTCGGTGGCCACCACGGTGGCGTCTGCGTTGGAGCCAGCCAAAACGGTGCGGCACGCGTGGCAGGTTGCGCAGCCGCGTTCGGCAGGATCCTGCTGTTCGCACAGCAGCGCGGCGGCGAAGGACTTGGCGGCGTTGCTGCGGCCGGAGCCGGGAGGGCCGGTGAACAGCCAGGCATGCGCGGGCCGTTCGGCGGCGGCCGCGCGGCTCAGCTGTTCGATCACCGCGCTCTGGCCGGGCAAATCGGACCAGACGCTCATGGTGTCAGCTCCCGGACCCGGTCCATGATGGCGGCGGTGAGTTCTTCCCGTGGGGCGCTTGCGTCAAGGACCAGATATTTCTCCGGGGCCGCTTCGGCCAGCTCCAGGAACGCCCTGCGGATCCGCGAATGGAAGTCGTCCGGTTCGGACTCCAGACGGTCTTCGGCAGCGTCACCGGCGGTACGGCGGTCGCGGCCCTGCTGCGGGGCGACGTCCAGCAGGACGGTCAGGTCCGGCAGCAGTCGCTGCGTGGCCCACAGGTTCAGTTCCCGGACTTCGGCGAGGCCAAGTCCGCGGCCGGCACCTTGGTAGGCCACCGAGGAGTCGATGAACCGGTCGCACAGCACCACCTCGCCGCGCGCCAGCGCAGGCCGGATGACTTGTTCCACGTGGGCGGCGCGGGAGGCGGAGAAGATCAGCGCTTCGGTGCGGGCATCGATCTCGCCATGGCCATGTTCGAGCACCAGGGCACGCAGTTTCTCACCCACGGGTGTGCCGCCCGGCTCCCGGGTCCGGAGCACGGTGCGGCCCATGGCCAGCAGGCGATGTTCGACGGCGGTGGCTTGGGTCGATTTTCCGGCCCCGTCCCCGCCTTCGAATGCGATGAAGAGGCCGCTGGCGTTGGCGGGCAGGCGGTCGGAACTCACCTGATTAGCCTAGCCGGAATCGCCGGGGCGCGGGACGGTCACAGTTAACGTGTGCATGGCGGCCGGTACTACTCTGCTGTCATGACCGACGCTTCCTCCCGCGACCTTCAGCATGCCGAGCATCTTGCGCCGGACACCGTGGTGGTGTCTGCCGGACGGCCGCCGCGCGACCACGATGCTCCGGTCAATCCGCCGGTGGTGTTGTCCTCCACGTTTTTCGGCCGTGGTGAAGTGGTCCAGGGGGACCGCGCGTACGGCCGCTACTCCAACCCCACCTGGGACCCGTTCGAGGAGACCCTGGCCGAACTGGAAGGCGCCGCGCTGCCCGGCCTCGTCTTCGCGTCGGGCCTGGCCGCCGTCTCGGCCGCGCTGTCGCTGATCCCGTCCGGCGGCGTTTTGGTGATGCCAAGGCACAGCTACCAGGGCAGCCTGGCCATGGCCGAACAATTGGCCGAGCGGGGCGAGCTGCAGTTGCGCACGGTGGACATTGCTGACACCGACGCCGTGCGTGCGCAGCTGGGCGGCGCCGACATGCTGTGGCTGGAAAGCCCGACTAACCCGATGCTCGAAATCGCTGAAGTGGAGGCGCTGGCCAGCGCCGCACACCAAGCGGGCGCCCTCGTGGTCGCGGACAATACCTTCTCCACGCCGCTCGGGCAGCGTCCGCTGGCGGCAGGGGTCGACGTCGTGGTCCATTCGGTGACCAAGTATCTGGCCGGCCATTCGGACGTGGTGCTGGGCGCCGTCGTGACGTCCAGCGAAGAGCTGCGCTCCAAGCTGCTGGTGCACCGGTCGCTGCACGGGGCCATCGCCGGGCCGTTCGAGACCTGGCTGGCGCTGCGCGGTGTGCGGACCATGGCGCTGCGGATCGAGCGTTCCCAGGCCACCGCCGGCGAGCTGGCCCGCAAATTGCAGCAGCACCCGGCCGTGGAGGCCGTGCGCTATCCCGGCCTGCCCGACGATCCGGGGCATGCCCGCGCCGCCGCGCAGATGGACGGTTTCGGCTCCATCATCGCCATCCAGGTCAAGGGCGGTGGTGCCGCCGCGGACAAGGTCATCGACGCGCTGCGGCTGTGGCTGCCGGCAACCTCGCTGGGCGGGGTGGAATCGTTGATCGAGCGGCGCCGACGGCATGTCAATGAGCCGGACAGCGTGCCGGAGAACCTGCTGCGGCTGTCGGTAGGAATCGAGAACCCTGCCGACCTGTGGGCGGACCTGGACCAGGCGCTCATCGCGGCCGACGTGTGAGACTGCCGAAACATACCGCCACCGGTTAGTCTTAAGGCGTGCAACTTGCCTACGACATCCAGTACTGGCTTTACATGGCCCTGGGGCTGATCGCCCTGGTGATTGAACTGTGGGCGCTGGCGGATTGTGTGGGCCGCAAGGCCGACTATTTTCAGGCCGCGTTCAAGAAGACCAAGGGCTTCTGGGTGGGCGTGCTGGTAGCCGCCACGGCCGTGGGCGCCTTGTCCGCTCTGGGAGCCGGCGGCCTGGGAACGTGGATGATCTTCCAGTTGGCTGCCGCCGCTGCTGCCGGCGTCTACCTGGCAGACGTCAAGCCTGCGCTGATCGAGGTCAAGGGCGGCGGTTCGGCTTACCCCTGGTAAATGCGCAACACGCATCGGCTGTACTGATTTGGCCCACCCCGCGGGCGATTCCGGGCGTTATCCGTACAGCGGTTTGGGAGCGACGGCTTTCCAAGCGACGGTGATCTCGCCCAGGCGCCAGCGCGAGGGGCCATCCAAAACCGGCCATCCGGCGTCGTGCATTGACTTGCACATGGCCAGCCAGCGCTGCCGGTGACCGAACGCGGCCAGCGGCGCCGCGTCCGCCCAGGCTCGGTCCAGCGCCCGCAGATAGCGGTGCACCGGCTCGCCGGGGACGTTGTGGTGGATGAGCGCCTTAGGCAGCCGCTCGGCCACCTCGGACGGCCGCGCGAACGCGCCGAAGCGCAGCGAGATGCTCAGCGAGAGCGGCCCTTCCGGAGCTACCGCAATCCAGGTGGCCCGGCGTCCGATTTCGTCACAGGTGCCGTCAATGAACAGCCCGCCGGGTGCCAGCCGGCCGCACACGGTGTCCCACGCTGCACCGAATTCGGCTTCGCGGTACTGCCGCAGCACGTTGAAGGCGCGGACCACCGCGGGCCGCCGGCCGGAGACCGGGATTTCGAACCCGCCTTGGCGGAAGCTCAGGCCCGGACGCTCCAGCGGCTTGGCGATGGCGACGCGGGCCGGTTCGATTTCAATGCCGATCACTTCAACATCGGCGCGCACCCGGCAGAGGCGGTGGTGGAGTTCGACGGCGGTGGTCGGCACGGCGCCATAGCCCAGGTCGATAACCAGCGGATCCGCGGCCCGGCGCAGCCGGGAGGCCTCGGGGCCGGCGAGCCAGCGGTCCATTCGCCGCAGCCGGTTGGGGTTCGTGGTGCCTCGGGTGACGGTTCCGATGGGTCGGCGGATCGGCCGAGTGGCGGTCGTGGCGGTCTGGGGCACGAGAAAAAAGAATAAGCGAACGGCGGTCCGGCACAGGGCGCTGCGGTACCGATTGTGCCGAAGCTCACGCAGGTATTTTCTTCCGTGTCCCGGGCCGTCCGTCAGCGTAACGTCCCGCCGGAAGCCACGGGTGCCGGCCGGCACTCCGCTAGGATTGCAGCCATGACTGCCACCTCGAAACACACGCTGGTCCTGTTGCGCCACGGGCAGAGCGACTGGAACGAAAAGAACCTCTTTACCGGCTGGGTCGACGTCCCGCTGACCGACCTGGGACGCAAGGAAGCGCACCGCGGCGGCGAACTGCTGGTCGAAAACAACCTGCTGCCGGACGTCCTGTACACCTCGCGGCTGAAGCGTGCCATCGTCACCGCCAACATTGCGTTGGAGGCCGCCGACCGCAGCTGGATCGACGTCAAGCGCAGCTGGCGGCTGAACGAGCGCCACTACGGTGCCCTGCAGGGCAAGGACAAGGCGCAGATCCGCGACGAATTCGGCGAGGAGCAGTTCATGATGTGGCGCCGCTCCTACGACACTCCGCCGCCCGCCCTGGACGACGCCAGCGAATGGTCGCAGGTCAACGACCCGCGTTACGCGGACCTGGGCAACAATGTTCCGCGGACCGAGTGCCTCAAAGATGTGCTGGAGCGGTTCCTGCCGTACTGGGAGTCGGACATCTCCGCGGATCTCACCGCGGGCAAGACCGTGCTGGTGGCCGCGCACGGCAATTCGCTGCGCGCGCTGGTCAAGCACCTGGACGGCATCAGCGACGACGACATCGCCGGACTGAACATCCCCACCGGCATCCCGCTGGTGTACGAACTGGACGAGAACCTGAAGCCGGTCACCCCGGGCGGCACCTACCTGGACGCCGACGCCGCGGCCGAAGCTATCCAGGCCGTGGCCAACCAGGGCAAAAAGTAACCACTGGCTTAAACCGCAAAGGCCGGCTCCCTGCGGGGAGCCGGCCTTTGCGGTTTAAGCGGTTGTTAGATCGACTGGGCGTTGGGGCGCCACTCGCCGGTCACCAGGTAGGTCACCTTGCGGGAGACGGAAACACCGTGGTCGGCAAAGCGCTCGAAGTAGCGGCTGGCCAGCGAGACGTCCACCGTGGTGGGTCCGGAGGAGTCCCATGCCGGATCGGCGATGGCCTTGAAGACGCCGGCGTGCAGTTCGTTGACGCGGGAGTTGCTCACATCAATCTGCGTGGCAAGTTCCAGGTCGCGGGTCTCGAGGAGCTCGGTCAGCTTCTCCGAGATGGCGATGTCCTTCTCGGCGAATTCCCGGAACGTCTCGCGCATCGACTCGGGGATGACGGTGTCCGGGTAGCGCAGGCGCACCAACTGGGCGATGTGCCGGGCGAGGTCGCCCATCCGCTCCAGCGAGGCGCTCATCCGCAGTGCGCCCACAATCATGCGCAGGTCGGAGGCTACCGGCCCCTGCAGCGCCAGGATGTCGATGGAGCGCTCGTCCAGATCAGTCTGGAGGAAGTCAATCCGGGCGTCGGCGGCAATGACTTCCTGGGCCAGCTCGATGTCTGCGGTCTCGAGCGCAGTGGTTGCCTTTTGCATTGCCTCGGTGACGAGCCGGGAAATTTCTACCAGCTGTTCTCCGACTTGATGGAGCTCGGCCTGGAAAACCTTGCGCACTGGCGTCCTTTCGCTTGTGTTCGTGAGCATACGGGACCTAGCATCCCATTCGCATCACACCCTGTCAGGCGGTGGTTAACTATTACGCCGCCTCAGGTGAACGTTAGTTGAACGGACTGGCGATTACTACCGGATCGGCCTGATGCCGTGGCAGGCTGCGCCTAAGCTAGAAGCGTGGATCCACTGACTATCGGCCTGTTGGCTGGACTCGTAGGTTTGGCGCTGGGCAGCTTCGGTGTGCTCGCGTTCGGCCTGAGCGACCGGCAGCGGCGACGGCTGCAGGAAGTAGCCGAGCCGACGTTGCCGGACGGAGCCGCCGAGGTGCTTTCCGTCGTCGGCCGCGCCTACGTGGTGGTGGACGCAATCGACGGCGTGGTGCGCGCCAGCCCGGCCGCCTACGCCTTCGGGTTGGTCCGCGGCCACACCATGGTGCACTCCGAACTTCTGGACCTGACCGCCAGGGTGCGCCGCGACGGCGTGATCGAAGAGCGCCAGCTGGAACTGCCCCGCGGTCCGCTGGGCCAGGGCACCATTGTGGTGCAGGTGCGGGTGGCGCCGATCGGTGAGGAGTACATCCTGCTGCTGGCCGATGACCGGACCGAAATTACGCGGACCGAGGCCATGCGCAACGACTTCGTCGCCAACGTCTCGCACGAACTCAAGACTCCTGTCGGGGCGATCTCGCTGCTGGCCGAAGCGATGGACGACGCGGCCGACGATGCCGAAGCCGTCCGGCGCTTTGCCGGCCGCATGCACAAGGAGGCCCGCAGGCTGGGCGCGCTGGTGCAGGACATCATCGAGCTGAGCCGATTGCAGGGCGCGGACGTGGTGCAGGGCGGCACCGAGGTGGACCTGAACGCAGTGGTCGCCGAAGCCGTGGACCGCAACAAGCTCACCGCGGAAAGCCGGCACATTGAACTGTCCGTCGGCGGAAACATCGGTGTCCCGGTCTTCGGCGACGCCGAGCTGCTGACCACGGCGCTGCGGAACCTGATCGACAACGCGATCCGGTATGCGCCCGAACGCAGCAAGGTGGGCGTGGGGCTGCGGGTGCGTGAGGGCCTGGCGACCGTCTCGGTGACCGACCAGGGCCCGGGCATCACCCCCGACCAGCAGGACCGGATCTTCGAGCGCTTCTATCGGCTCGACGACGCCCGCTCGCGGCAGACCGGCGGAACAGGTCTGGGCTTGAGCATTGTTAAACACGTCATCTCCCAGCACGGCGGAGAAGTATCGGTGTGGTCACAGCCCGGGCAGGGTTCCACCTTCACCGTACGGCTGCCGGAAATGGAGCAGGAAGACGGCGGCGCCACTGAATCCGTGGAGCCGCGTACGCAGGGCGCCGGTGTGGCGCATGAACAAGGAGTCGGTGCTTGACCCGCATTCTGGTCGTCGAAGATGAAGAGTCGCTGAGCGATCCGTTGAGTTATCTGTTGGGTAAAGAAGGCTTCGAAGTCGAGGTAGTGGACAACGGGCTGGAAGCCATCGTGGCGTTCGACCGGGCCGGCGCGGATTTGGTCCTCTTGGACCTGATGCTGCCGGGACAGTCCGGCACGGAAGTGTGCCGGCAGCTGCGGCAGCGGTCCTCCGTCCCGGTCATCATGCTCACCGCCAAGGACTCGGAGATCGACAAGGTCGTGGGGCTTGAACTGGGTGCCGACGACTATGTCACCAAGCCCTATTCCTCACGCGAGCTGGTGGCACGGGTGCGTGCGGTACTGCGCCGCCAGGGCGAACCGGAGGAATTGGTGCCGAACACCGTTTCCTCCGGCCCGGTGCGGATGGACGTGGAGCGGCACGTCGTCAGTGTCGACGGCGAGCCGGTGTCGCTGCCGCTGAAGGAATTCGAACTGCTGGAGATGCTGCTGCGCAACTCCGGCCGGGTCCTGACCCGGGGACAGCTGATTGACCGGGTCTGGGGCTCCGACTATGTAGGTGACACCAAAACGCTGGATGTGCACGTCAAGCGGCTCCGCAGCAAGATCGAGCCTGACCCGTCTGCACCGCGCTACCTGGTCACCGTGCGCGGGCTGGGTTACAAGTTCGAGCCGTAAGCCCGCCGCGCCGCTGGCAGGACGCAAAAAGGCCGGGCCGCTTCCTGAAAGGGAAGCGGCCCGGCCTTTGAGCTAGGTAGGTGGGATCAGGCCCCGGCCTCGTCGGTCGGCGCGGGGGATTCCTCCGGGGCAGCGCTCTCGGTCGGTGCCGGGGTGGGGAGGAAGCTGTTGTATTCGGGCAGCGTGCCGTCCAAGACCGGGATCTTGACTTCGGCCGATTCGTTGTTCACGCGGACCGTGACGTTGGCCAGGGCGCCGGGCGCGGCACCCGGGCGGTCCACCGTGGTTTTGTTCTTCTCGTCCTCGAAGTTGATCTGCCCATCGGCCGGAACGGTGACGGTGGCGGTGCTGCCGGAGCCCGTCATGCTCAACTGCACGGGGGAATCGGAGCTGTTCACCACGGTGCCGAGGAGGCGGCCGGTGGAGTCTTCGTTCTCGGCAACAACCATCACGTTGCGCAGGCCGATCGGGCCAACGTTGGCCACAATGCCGTCGCTGGCGGAGTAGGACTTGGTGGTGGCCTGTTCGTTGATTGCGCCGCATCCGGTCGATGCGAGCAGGGTGAGCGCGGCGGCGCCTGCTACAAGGGTGCGCTGCACACGGTTCTTCGGCGCAATCTTCACGGCAGAAACTCCTCAGTATCAATCAGGTGCGGTGCTGCAGATCTAGGCAGCTTGCCTCGCCTAGCCTATCGGCAAACCGGTGAAAAGTAGGATTCGGGGTCTGTAAGAATCCCCTCGAATGCACCAAATCCGTGATCCGTCAAGAGGGTCAGGGGCCGCATTTTAGCCCCGGGACGGGCCGTTACCCCTGCAAACTCGCGGAAGTGGCTGAATCATCCATGGTAAACTGGTGGTCGGGAAAGGGGATACTACAGATGGTATTTGAGGTCGGCGAGACGGTTGTTTACCCTCACCACGGTGCTGCAAAGATCGAAGAGATCAAAATGCGCACCATCAAAGGTGAAGAGAAGATGTATCTCAAGCTCCGGGTTGCCCAGGGCGATCTGACGATTGAAGTTCCGGCGGAGAATGTGGATCTGGTCGGGGTCCGCGATGTAGTGGGCAAGGAAGGCCTCGAGCATGTGTTCGATGTGCTCCGTGCCGAGTTCACCGAAGAGCCGACCAACTGGTCCCGCCGCTACAAGGCGAACCTGGAAAAGCTGGCCTCCGGCGACGTCATCAAGGTAGCGGAAGTTGTCCGCGACCTGTGGCGCCGGGACCATGACCGCGGACTCTCCGCGGGCGAGAAGCGGATGCTGGCCAAGGCGCGCCAGATCCTGGTTTCCGAACTCGCCCTGGCAGAGAAGACCGACGAAGACAAGGCAGCCGAAGTCCTCGACGAGGTCCTCGCCTCCTGATTGTGCTCCAAGCGGCCGGCATCCTGAACGGGATGCCGGTCGCTTTTGCATGCCGGCAGAGAAGCCGGGCGGCCGGATTAGGCTAGGGGGATGAGCACAGCACAGGCATCGGTGGGCGTGATCGTGGTGGCGGCAGGCTCCGGCACCCGGTTGGGCTACGGGCTGCCCAAGGCCCAGGTCCCGTTGGCTGGTGAGACGATCCTGGCGCATGCCCTCCGTGGTGTGGTGGAATCCGGCGTGGCCGCCCGGATCTGCGTGGCTGTGCCCGCCGGGGATACAGCGCTGCGCCAGGTCTGTGCCGGCTTCGCGGCGCAGCACCCGGAAGTGGACATTTCAACCGTCGACGGCGGTGCCTCCCGGGCGGCCTCGGTCGCCGCGGCGCTGCGCGGGCTGGGGGAGGGAGCCACCAGGGTTCTGGTGCATGATGCCGCCCGGGCACTCACCCCGCCCGAGGTGTTCCAGCGGGTAGCGGACGCACTGGCTGCGGGAGCCCGCGCCGTCGTTCCTGCGGTAGCAGTGGTGGACACCATCAAGACTGCGACGCCCAGCACCGGAGCAGAGGCGGACATCGCGCCGGAGAAAGTGGCGGCCACGGTGGACCGCGTGCAACTGCGGGCCGTGCAGACCCCGCAGGGATTCGACGCCGCTGCGCTGGCCCAAGCGCACCAAAGCCTGGCCGGTCTGGCGCCGGCGGAGGCCGACGGCATCACCGACGAGGCACTGCTGATGGAACGCAGCGGAATTGATGTCATGCTCGTGCCCGGCTCCGCGCAGGCCCTGAAGATCACCACGCAGCTGGATCTGGCTGTGGCCGAAGCACTGCTGGCCGCCCGCCAGCCGAACACCATGGAAGGCTGATTGTGCCCCAAATCCCGTATCCGATCCCCCGCACCGGAATTGGTGTGGACGTGCACGCCTTCGCCCCTGCGGCGGACCCCCAGCCGTTGTGGCTGGGCGGACTGCTGTGGGAGGGAGAGCAGGGCCTGGCCGGCCATTCCGACGGCGACGCTGCCGCGCACGCTGCCGCCGACGCGCTGTTCTCCGCGGCCGGAGTCGGCGACCTGGGCACGCACTTCGGCACCGACCGGCCGGAGTACGCGGGCGCTTCGGGCGTGCGGTTGTTGTCCGAGGCGGCCCGGATTGTCCGCGAGGCAGGGTTCGAGATCGGGAACATTGCGGTGCAGCTGGTCTGCAACCGGCCCAAGTTCGGGCCACGCCGGCCGGAATCCGAGGCGGTGCTCAGCGAGGCCGCCGGTGCACCGGTCAGCGTCTCCGCCACCACCAGCGACGGGTTGGGCTTCACCGGCCGGGGCGAGGGGATCGCGGCGGTGGCCACCGCCGTCGTTGTTTCCGTCCGTTAAGGGCGCAGCCCGCATCACGGGTGGAGGAGTCCGGCGCGGGCAGCGCGGGCAGCGCGGGTAGTGCTCGTCGGCTGCGGGACCCGGCGCCGACGCTCCCGTTGGATCGTTTGCTCCCCCTCGAGCGGGAGCAAACCGGTCCAACGGGAGCGGTTCGTGCGCTGCGTGAATGACCGGCGGCTCAATGGTTCGCACCGGCAGCGCGGGCACGGCTACGCTAGAGCGGTGAGCCTGAGATTCTATGACACCGCCACCGCGCAAGTACGCGACTTCGTCCCGCTGGTACCGGGCAAGGTGGGGCTCTATTACTGCGGGGCCACGGTCCAGGGCGACCCGCACGTGGGCCACATCCGGTCGGCCATCGCGTTCGACCAGCTCACCCGCTGGCTGCGCTACAGCGGCTTCTCCGTCACGGTGGTGCGCAACGTGACGGACATTGACGACAAGATCCTGGATAAGTCCGCCGAGTCCTTCCGCCCGGACGCCGCCGAGGTGGTGCCGGTGCCGAACGAGCCGTGGTGGGCGCTGGCCTACCGCTATGAGCAGGAGTTCGCCAAGGCCTACGACACGCTGGGCGTGGAACGGCCCACCTATGAACCTCGCGCCACCGGCCACATCCCGGAGATGCACCGGCTGATCCAGCAGCTGATCGACCGGGGCCACGCCTACCCGGCGCTGGACGATTCCGGGGACGTCTACTTCGACGTGCGCTCCTGGCCCGAATACGGTTCGCTGACGCACCAGCGGATCGAGGACATGCAGGCCGCACCCGACGCCGGACCCCGCGGCAAGAAGGACCCGCGCGACTTTGCGCTCTGGAAGGGGCACAAGGACGGGGAGCCGGAGACCGCCAGCTGGACCAGCCCCTGGGGCGCCGGCCGGCCGGGCTGGCACCTGGAATGCTCGGCCATGGTCACCAAGTACCTGGGCACCGAGTTCGACATCCACGGCGGGGGACTGGACCTGCGCTTCCCGCACCACGAGAACGAAGTGGCGCAGTCCCGCGCGGCCGGCCACGGCTTCGCCAACTTCTGGATGCACAACGGCATGGTCACCTTCGAGGGCGAGAAGATGTCCAAGTCGATCGGCAACATCATCACCCCGGCGCAAATGCTCCAGGATGCCCGGCCGCTGGTGGTCCGCTACTACCTGGGCCAGGCTCAGTACCGGTCCGCGCTGGACTACAATCCGGGTTCGCTGGTGGAAGCGGCCGCCGCGGTGGAGCGGATCGAGGGCTTCATGCAGCGTGCGTTGAAGTTCCTCTACGGCGAGGGACAGTTCGGCCTGATGGTGACCGAGCGCGTGCCGGACGCGTTTGCCGCCGCGATGGACGACGACCTCAACGTGCCGCAGGCGCTGGCCGCGGTCCACGAAACGGTGCGGGCCGGAAACACCGCTCTGGACGCCAAAGACAAGGAAGCGGCCACTCGCGCGCTGCACCAGGTCATGGCGATGACCGACGTGCTGCACATCAACCCGCTGGATCCGCACTGGCACTCCGGCGGCGCGGATACTGCGGCCCACCAGGCACTGGACACGCTGGTGCGCGCCCAGTTGGAGGAGCGCCGGGCGGCCCGGGCGGCCAAGGACTGGTCCCGCGCCGACGCCATCCGCGACACGCTGACCGAGGCCGGAATCGTCGTGGAGGACTCGGCCGAAGGCGTGAGCTGGAGCCTCAGCTAACAGCAGCTGGGACGGTTGGCGGTACCCTTTAAGCCAGACGGTTCCCGTCGGGCCAGCCGGCCACCGCCGGAGTGCGGCAGCGGGAACCTACCTTCCCCAACACCAAAGGTAGTTTTCGATGGCCAACAAACCTCGCCCCGGAGCGGTGCGCAAGTCCAAGAAGGGACCCACCACAGGAACCGGCGGCCACGGGCGCAAAGCGCTCGAAGGCAAGGGGCCGACGCCGAAGGCCGAAGACCGCCCGTACCACAAGGCGTACCGCGCCAAGCAGCTCTCCGAACGCTCGGCCGCCAAACACCAGGGCGGCCAGCGCGGTCCCGCTGCCCGCCGCGGCAAGTCCGCCGGCGAGATGGTGACCGGGCGGAATTCCGTGGTGGAAGCACTGCGCGCCGGCGTGCCCGCCAAGGCCCTGCACGTAGCGGTCCGGATCGAAATGGACGACCGGGTCAAGGAATCCCTGAAGATCGCCGCCGAACGCGGCATCCCGGTGCTCGAATCGCACAAGCCGGAACTGGACCGGATGACCGACGACGCCGTCCACCAGGGCCTGGCCCTGCAGATCCCGCCCTACGAATATCAGGACGCGTTGGAGCTGGCCGAGGAAACCATGGCCAAGTTCAAGAAGGGCTACATCAACAACGCCCCGCTGTTCGTGGCACTGGACGGCATCACCGATCCGCGCAACCTCGGAGCCATCATCCGTTCCGCTTCCGCGTTCAGCGGCCACGGCGTGGTGGTGCCCGAGCGCCGCTCCGTGGGCATGACCGCCTCCGCCTGGAAGACCAGCGCGGGCGCCGCCGTGCGCGTGCCGGTGGCCAAGGCGAACAACCTGACCAACACGCTCAAGGCTTTCCAGCAGCTGGGCATCTTCGTGCTGGGCCTGGACGGCGAGGGCGACGTCTCGCTGCCTGACCTGTCCCTGGCCACCGAGCCGGTGTGCCTGGTGGTCGGTTCCGAGGGCAAGGGCCTCTCCCGGCTGGTCCGCGAAAACTGCGACCAGATCGTCTCTATCCCGATCGATTCGGCGATGGAATCGCTCAACGCCTCCATGGCGGTGGGCATCAGCCTGTACGAAATCTCGCGGCAGCGCGCCCGCTAGGAGCAGGTGGACCGCTGTGGCTCGTCACGCCAAGAGCATTCCCGCCAGGCCTCCGGCGCGCCAGCCACAGCTGTCGCGGGCCTTTCCGCTGGGGGTCAGCGAGACGGCCCCGGGCATGCCGCCGATCCCCGGTGCGGTGAATGTAGCGGTCTTCGCGCCCGGGTTTGCCACCGTGGACGTCCACTTCCAGGACGGCGAGGGGGTTTGGCAGCGCGCCGAGTTGAATGCTTTCACCGACGGCGTCCACCATGGCACGGTCAAAGGGCTGGAGGCCGGCAGCCGGTACGCCTTCTGGCCGCACGGCGAGCCGGTCCCGGCTTCGGGGCAGCTGCTGCTGGATCCGTATGGGCGTGGCATTGACGACGACGGCGGTGTGCTGCGTTCGGTGTACGTCACCGGCGGCTTCGACTGGGGGAACGACGCGCGCCCGCACATTCCGTGGCGGGACACCGTGGTCTACGAGTGCCATGTCAAGGGCCAGACCATGCTGCATCCGGAGATTCCCGAGGAGCTGCGCGGCACCTATGCCGGCTTGGCACATCCGGTGATGGTCGATTACCTGCAGGAGCTGGGCATCACCACGCTGGAGCTGCTGCCGGTGCACTACCACTTGGACGAGCCGCACCTGCAGGACCTCGGCTTGGCCAACTACTGGGGCTACAACACGCTGGGCTTCTTCGCGCTCTGGCCGGGCTACGCCACCGCGGCCGCCCAAGCCGCCGGACCGCAGGCTGTCCAGGACGAGTTCCGGGCGATGGTGAAGAAGCTGCACTCAGCCGGGATCGAAGTGGTCCTGGACGTGGTGTACAACCACACCGCCGAGGGCGGGAAAAACCAGGACACGTACTCCTTCCGCGGCTTGGCGGACCACGTGTACTACCGGCACGACGGCCACGGGAACTACCTGGACACCACGGGCTGCGGGAACACGATGAACTTCAACGAGCCCCGGGTGATCCAGCTGGCCCTGGACTCGCTGCGCTACTGGGTAGAAGAGTTCCACATCGACGGCTTCCGCTTCGATCTGGCCGTTTCCCTGGGGCGGGATGGGCACAACCAGTTCAATCCCCGCCACCCGTTTTTGGTGGCCGTCGGCGCGGACTCGGTCCTGTCCGGAGCCAAACTGATCTCCGAACCCTGGGACGTGGGCGACGGCGGCTGGCAGACCGGCCACTTCCCGCCGGGCTGGGCCGACTGGAACGACCGTTTCCGCGACACCGTCCGTGATTTTTGGCTGGCGGACCAAGCCGCCGCGGCGTCGGGCGGACGCGGCGGAACCGTGGCCAGGCTGGCGAGCTGCCTGGCCGGATCCACCGAACTGTTTGCCGGCTCCGGCCGGACCGCGCTGGCTTCATTGAATTTCGTCACCGCCCATGACGGATTCACCTTGGCCGACCTGACGTCCTATCACCGCAAGCACAACGAGGCCAACGGCGAGGAAAACCGCGACGGCCACGACGACAACCGCAGCTACAACCACGGCGTCGAAGGGCATACCGGCGACAGTCAGATCCTTGACGCGCGCGAGCGGACCGCGCGGAACCTGATGGCCACCTTGCTGCTGTCGCTGGGCGTGCCGATGATCTGTGCCGGTGACGAAATTGGGCGCAGCCAGCAAGGGAACAACAACGCGTACTGCCAGGACAACGCCTTGGCCTGGACCGACTGGCAGCTGGATGAGCGCGAACACCGCATGTTTGAGGTCACCCGCCGGCTGCTGCGGATCCGCCGCTCCTTCCTGGCGCACCAGCCCTACAACTATCCGGCGCGGGAGGAGAGTTCCTACCTGCTCTGGTTCAATGCCGACGGCGAACCGATGACACCGGATGACTGGAACGACCCGGACTGCCGCATGGTTCAGCTGCTGATGGGCTCGCCGCAAGGGGTGATCGACGGCCTGGTGGTCATTAACGGGGGCTACCAGCCGCAGAAGATCGTGATGCCTGCTCCACGATCCCTGCGGGACTTTGGCAAGCGCCCCGGCGAAAAGATTCCCTTCGAACTGCTCTACACCACCGCAGACGTCGACGACCAACGGCGCGGGGCCAAGATCCGCAGCGGCGAGAAGGACATCGTCGGCGCCAACGCCATCTCGATCTACCGCTCCTGACACGAATCCGGCGCCGGGAGCCCCAGACGGGCTTTCCCGGCGCCGGATGATCGCGCGGTGGAATCTGATCCGAGCGGATCAGATCTGCCGCGGCGGCTCCTGCACATTCCCGCGGGCCTCCTGCGCCCGGTCCTTGACGTCCTGGGCGGCGGAAGTACCTTCGGCCTTGACCTTGTCCATCGAGTCCTGGGCCGAGTACTTCAGGTCCTCGGCGGCCTCCCGGGCCGGCTCCTTCATGTCCTGGGCCACCTCTTGGGCTGCGTCCTTGACCTTCTGGACCACCGGCTGGGCTTCTTCCTTGACCTTCTCGGCTGCCTGCTGTTCCACACGACTGGACGGGAACAACGAGGACAGCAACCAGCCTGCGCCGAACGCGATCAGGCCTGCTGCCAACGGATTGCCCTCCGTCTTGCGGGCGATCTGGTGCGGGACGTCGCTGGCCATCTCGCCGGCGTCGTGCATCATGGACTTCGTGCTGCTGCCGGCGTCGTCGGCAGCACCCATGACCTTGTCCTTGACCCGGCCCACGGAATCTTTCACCTTGTCCGTCTGCCGGTGAACGATGTTCGACGGCGAGGCTTTCTCCGCCACCGCGTCAACGTCGGTGCCCAGCCGGGCACGGGTGCGTTCGATGTCGGCTCGAATTTCTTCTGGTGACTGGCTCATCGTGCTTCCTCACTTGGCTTCAATGTTTCCGGAATCTTCTTCACTGACTCGGTGGTGCGGGGCATCCCCCGGACGGTCTTGAGCTGTTTGCGGCCCACCGCGTAGAGGATGGCGGCAATGATGGCCCAGATGACTGCCACGACCAGCCCGGACCAGGCCAGGCCGATTGCGTAGGCGATCCAGGTCCACAGCGCCAAGGAGAGGAAGAGCAGGACGAAATGGCCGGCCACGCCGGCACCGCCCAACATGCCTGCTCCCTTGCCGGCGCGTGTGCCGGATTCCTTGAGCTCCGCCTTCGCCAGTTCCACTTCCTGCCGCATCAGCACCGAGATGTCCTTGCTGACTTGGCTGAGCAGGTCGCCGAGCGACTCATTCTCCGCCTTGATTTCCGCCCGCGTTGGCTCGGCGGCATCCTGGCCGGGCACCCGCTGGTTGCTCTGACCGGGCACCTGCTGATGACTCATCGTGTTCCTCCGTCGTCATAGGGGTTGCGGTCCGGGATTGCGGTGCCGCGACCGCCGACGGGCGGTTCGCCGACCGGGTAGGTTGTCTCAGGCTGCGCCGGTGCACCACCGATGGCCGAGCCCGTCTGTGCCCCCGGCGCCGCAAAGCCCGCTGCGCTCTGGGCGTCGTAGCTGCCGGCCGTTTCCGGTGTGGCGTAGACCGGCCCGGCGGTGGCACGGTGCATGCCCACGCGCTGTCCGGTTCCCGTGGCCGATCCGCCGCTGTCGGCGGTCAGGCCCTTGGTCAGCCGACCGGCGAGCACACCGGCGCCGGCCGCGATGGCCAGGAACGCTCCGGGGCGCTGGCGCGCGAAGCGCTTCACTTCGTCCAGCAGCGAGCCCGGATCGCGGTTTTCCAGCCAGCCCGCCACCGAGTCGGCCCGGTCTGCGGCCCGGCTCACCAGATGGGTGGCCGTTCCGGACTGATCGGAGTTGCGGGCCATGGAGCTCAGCTCTTCACCTATCGACCGCAGCCCCGAGGCGACGCGCTGTTGCTGCACGTGGGCCTGGCCGTAGACGTCGTCGCCCAGTTCGGACATCAGGTTCCGGGCCTTTTCCTTGGCCTCATGAGCCACCTGTTTTGCCTCGCCCTTGGCCGTCTCGGCCACATGCTGGCCGGCTTCGACCCCCTCGCGACCAACTTCCTTGGCCTCGGTCTTGGCCGTCTCGCTCCTGGCCTGACCGGTGGTTGGCCCGGTGGTCGGCGGAGTCGTGGGCGGCGGGACTGCAGCGCCGCCGGCCGGGTAAACGGGAACTCCCTCGTCGTAACTGCCGGAACTTGAATTCGTGGTCATGGCAATTCCTTTTCTGTATCGGGTTTTTTCCTGTCAGGCCTGACGTTTTCAGGTGTGTTCGCGGGATCCCTCCTCCTGCCCGTAGGCATGACGGAGCTTGCGGCCCCGCGCTATGTCCTCCTCTTCCTTCTCGGCGTCCTTGTCGCTCTTGCGACTGTCACGGACCGGAAGCTGAATGTTTTCCTCGGCGGCGATGCCGGCTTGGAGTTGGCGTCCGCGCTCGGTCTCTGCGTCGAACTCAGCACCGAACAGCAGGGCCAAGTTGGCCAGCCAGAACCACAGCAGCAGCACGATCACGCCGCCGATGGCCC
Organism: Arthrobacter sulfonylureivorans; assembly: GCF_047607445.1. Classification (GTDB taxonomy): domain Bacteria; phylum Actinomycetota; class Actinomycetes; order Actinomycetales; family Micrococcaceae; genus Crystallibacter; species Crystallibacter sulfonylureivorans_A. Next base: position 5,338 of record NZ_JBLKRT010000019.1, on the reverse strand, counting down.
CGTAGGTCCTTTTGTAATTCCCGAAGTTGGCCACGTAGAAGGCAAAACCGAGGGTCGCCAGCGCCAGAACCAGCAGCGCGATCAGGGCGCCCAGGCTCATCCAGCGGAATTTCGGCTGCTTCACGTTGGGCGTCGCGTAATACAGCACCGCGACCATCAGCACCGCGAACAGGACCAGGACCGGCCATTTGGCGATGTTCCAGACGGTCAGTGCCACTTCGCCGAGACCGATGAAGGAACCAACGGCCTGCGCGACCGGTCCGGACAGCACCAGCATCAGCATCATCAGCACCGCCAGCAGCAGCACCACAACGGTGATCAGCAGCATGACCGGGCGGAGCTTCCAGAACGGCCGGCCTTCGTCGACCTCATAGATCCGGTTCATGGCCCGGCCGAAAGCGTTGACGTAGCCGGAGGCCGACCAGATGGCACCCACGAGGCCGATGACGAAGGCGAAGCCCGCTCCTTGCGAGCTGGCCAGCTGCTCGATCGGCTGCCGGATCACTTGGACGGCTTGGCCCGGTGCCACTCTCTCCACCATGTCCATCATGGCGTTGGTAGTTGCTTCGGCCTGGCCGACCAGTCCCAAAACGGAAACCAAAGCCAGCAGACCCGGGAACAGGGACAGCACGCCGTAGTACGTCAGGCCGGCGGCCAGATCGGTGCAGTCGTCGTCGGTGAATTCGCGGAAAGTCTTGCGGAAAATGTATTTCCAAGAGGCCTTCTTCACCTGCGGGGGAGTCTGAGGCTTGTCCTCATGGTCCGGCGGTGGTGCGGTGCCCTGCTCGGTACCGGTGCCCATATTCGCCTCCTTGGTGGTTCATTCGGACGGACACCCTCATGCTATTAGTCAGCATGCTGATAATAAAGGGGTATGCCATACAGAAGAACGTACGAAGGGGCAGATTTTCCGCTGCGGCGGCAGCGGAAGCGGGCAGCGCGGGACGGGGAACAACGAAGTGTTGGCGCGGATAGATCGGCCACGGCAGCCGCCGCGCCCCGGCGCTCGTCCGGCGTGCCAACACGGCCGAAAAAATGTTTAACTTTCAGCCGGATTTTGCCCCGCAGAGTTCCCCGCCAGGGCCGGTTGGCGGGGAACTCTGCCGGGCACGACCGGGATCAGTTCGTGGCGTTGGCCACCAGGCCGAGTTCGGCCGGGTTGGCCAGGGCGTCATGCCTGGGCAGCACCCGCACGCTATAGCCGAACGAACCGGAACGGTCGATAGTCACCGGGCCGGAGAACAGATAGCGGCCGTCGCCCAGTTGCTCGGCCACGGTCAGGTCGTCGCTGGATGTCTGCGCGAGGTCGTCATTGTCGGTGACCAGCCCGTGGACTACCTGGACGGTGACGTTGTCGGGTGCCAGCGGGCCCAGCCGGACATAGGCATTGACCGTCAGCGACTCGCCGATTTGCGGTTCGTCGGTAATGCCCATCGAATCCACGTGCTCCACCGAAACGTCGCCCCAGGCGCTGCGGACCCTGCTGGTCCACGCAGCCAGTTCCTTTGCCGCTTTAAAATCATCGGTGCGGGCGGCCCGCCCGGATTCCGATGCGGGACGGTAGAGCTGCTCCACATAGTCCTGCAGCATCCGTTCGGCGGAGACAGCGGGCCCCAGGTTGGCCAGCGTGTGCTTGATCATGGCAATCCACTGGTGCGGTACGGTGTCCGTTCCGATCGGCTCCGACGGGCCGGCGGCCCCGGCACCTTCGGATATCTCGGCGGCGTAAAAGCGCGGCGCAACGTGGTGCTCCACCAAGTCGTAGAGTGCTGCGGCCTCGATGTCGTCCCGCTCATCCGGATCGAACACGTCGTCGGTCCCGGCTTCGGTGGAGGGGTTGGCCGTCGGAATCGCCCAGCCGTTGTCGCCGTCGTACATCTCATCCCACCAGCCGTCCAGCACGGACAGATTCAGGCCGCCGTTGATGGCCGCCTTCATGCCGGAGGTGCCGCAGGCTTCCAGCGGACGCAGCGGATTGTTCAGCCATACGTCGCAACCGGGAAAGAGGGTGCGGGCCATGGCGATGTCGTAATTGGGCAGGAAGACGATCCGGTGCCGGACCTCCGGGTCGTCGGTGAAACGCACCAGATCCTGGATCATCCGCTTGCCCTGCTCGTCCGCCGGATGGGATTTGCCGGCGATGACCAACTGGACCGGCCGCTCGGGATGCAGCAGCAGCGCCTTGAGCCGGGCCGGATCGCGCAGCATCAAGGTCAGCCGCTTGTAGGTGGGAACCCGCCGGGCAAAACCGATGGTCAGCACGTCCGGGTCCAGCACCGAATCGGTCCAGGCCAATTCGGCATCCGCGGCGCCACGCTTCTTCCAGGAGGCCCGCAGCCTGCGGCGGACATCGTCAATCAGGTTGGTCCGCAGGGTCCGGCGTAGCGCCCAAATATCCTCGTCGGCGGCGTCGTATACCCGGTCCCACTGGCGGTCGATCACGGTTTGGTTGCCGAAGGCCGACCGGGCGAACTCCGCCACCCGCGGGTCCACCCAGGTGGGCACGTGCACGCCGTTGGTCACCGAGCCGATCGGCACTTCCTGCTGGTCGAAGCCCGGCCAGAGCCCGCGGAACATGCCGCGCGAGACCACGCCGTGCAGCTTGGCCACACCGTTGGCCCGCTGCGCCAGCCGCAGTCCCATCACGGCCATGTTGAACTTGGACGGATCTCCGCCGTCGTAATTTTCATCGCCCAGTTCCAGGATCTTGGCGCTGGGCACGTCCGGGGCGAGTCCGGCGCTGAAGAAGTGCTGGATCTGCGCCTTGTCGAACCGGTCAATGCCGGCCGGCACCGGGGTGTGCGTGGTGAAAACAGTGTTGGCCCGGCCCGCGGCCAAGGCCTCGTCCCAGCTCAGTCCGGCCGCCGCCAACTCCTGGATGCGCTCGACGCCCAGGAAACCGGCGTGTCCCTCGTTGGTGTGGAAGACCTCCGGGGCCGGAGCACCGGTGAGCCGCTGATGGACGCGCAGCGCCTTCACCCCGCCCATGCCCAGCAGCAGCTCCTGTTGCAGCCGGTGGTCGCCCCCGCCGCCGTAGAGCCGGTCGGTGATGCCGCGTGCGGCCTCGTCGTTGCCCGGAATGTTGGAATCCAGCAGCAGCAGCGGTACCCGGCCCACGTCGGCCCGCCAGATGTAGGCGCCAAGCCGGCGCCCGTTGGGCAGCGGCAAGGTGATCTGCGCCGGCTGCCCGTCCGCCTCGCGCAGCAAGGTCAATGGCAGGCCGTCCGGGTCCAGCACGGGATAGGTTTCCTGCTGCCACGCGTCGCGGCTCAGCGACTGCTTGAAGTAGCCGGCCGCATAGAGCAGGCCCACACCCACCAGCGGCACGCCCAGGTCGGACGCTGCCTTCAGATGGTCACCGGCCAGGATGCCCAGGCCGCCGGAGTATTGCGGCAGCACATGGGAGATTCCGTATTCGGGGGAGAAATAAGCGATCGACGCCGGGGCGTCGGGGCCCAGCGTCTGGTACCAGCGGTCTTCGGTCAGGTACTTATCCAGGTCAGCGTCGAGTTCGCGAACCCGGGACACTACCTGCTGGTCGGCGGCGAGCGATCGCAGCCGTTCCCGGGTAAAGGAGCCCAGCAGGGCCACCGGATCCTGCTGCACGTCGGCCCAGGCCTGCGGGTCCAGTTGTTGGAAGAGCTGCTGGGTTGGCTGGTGCCAGGACCAGCGCAAATTGCCTGCCAGGCGAGCCAGCGGAGCAATGCTCTCGGGGAGGACAGTGCGGACGGTAAATCTGCGTATTGCCTTCACCCGGCCAAGGTTAGCGCAGATACTTCTCCGGTCGATGACCGGCAGGTAAATGCGCGCCGAACTGGCCGCCAAACCGTCTCCGGGGCGTCTGGATCCTTCGCAATCGGGAAGGATTCTCGCTAACGTCTAGTCTTGTGACGACTTCGATGCAGGAGCACAGCCCGTCCCAACCTACGCAGCGCCTGAAATTCGGCCGGATCCCGGTCGTCGATGTGTGGCCCGTGGTGGGCGGCGGCGATTTCCCGGCCAAGGCGATCCCCGGCGAGGACTTGGAGGTAGCCGCCACCGTCTTCCGCGAGGGGCATGACAAGATCGGCGCCACCGCGGTGCTGTTCGACCCGGACGGCAACCCCGTCCAGCGTGCCCGGCTCACGCCCGGGGCCACCGGCACCGACCGCTGGCATGGCCGTCTGCGCCCCACCGGTACCGGCCTCTGGACCTTCCACATTGAAGGCTGGGGAGACAACTACGCCACCTGGCGGCACAACGCGGAGGTGAAGATCGCCGCCGGCGTCGACGTCGAACTGATGCTCACCGAGGGCCGGCTGCTGCTGGAACAGGCCGGCGGACAGGGCGGCCGGCCCGAAGAGAATGCGCGGGTGCTGCGCGACGCCGCCGCCGCGCTCGCCGACGAGTCGCTGTCGGTGCACGAGCGGCTCGCCGCGGGCACCTCGGCCGCAGTGCTGGACGCGGTGCGAAGCCACCCGATCCGCAGCCTGGTCAGTCCCTCGAAGCAGTACCCCATCCTGGTGGAACGCGAACGGGCCGGCCGCGGCGCCTGGTACGAATTTTTCCCGCGCTCGGAAGGCGCGCACTACGATCCGGCAGCCGGCACCTGGACCTCCGGGGACTTCACGACGGCGGCCGAGCGGCTGCCGGCGGTCGCCGCCATGGGCTTCGACGTGATCTACCTGCCGCCGATCCACCCGATCGGCGAGGTCAACCGCAAGGGCCCGAACAACACCTTAACCGCCGGACCGGGGGACCCCGGGTCGCCGTGGGCCATCGGCTCCAAGGACGGCGGTCACGATGCCATCCACCCCGACCTGGGCGGCTTCGAGCAATTCGACGCCTTCGTGGCGGCGGCCGAAGCCGTCGGCCTGGAAGTGGCGCTGGACCTGGCCCTGCAGGCCGCCCCGGACCATCCGTGGGCCACCGAACACCCCGAATGGTTCACCACCCGGGTGGACGGCACCATCGCCTACGCAGAGAACCCGCCGAAGAAATACCAGGACATTTACCCGCTGAACTTCGACAACGACCCGCGCGGCCTCTCCGAAGAGGTGCTGCGGATTGTGCAGCTGTGGATCTCCCACGGAGTGAAGATCTTCCGGGTGGACAACCCGCACACCAAGCCCGTGTGGTTCTGGGAATGGCTGATCGGCACCGTGAACCGCGAGCATCCGGACGTGGTGTTCCTGGCCGAGGCCTTCACCCGCCCGGCCATGATGCACGCGCTGGGCCGGGCCGGTTTCCAGCAGTCCTACAGCTACTTCACCTGGCGCAATACCAAGGAAGAGATCGAAGAGTACTTCACCGAGGTCAGCCACGAGACCGCGGCCTTCTTCCGGCCCAACTTCTTTGT